>NZ_CP013021.1:2770000-2960000 GCF_001420915.1 Agarivorans gilvus
TCTGCTAAGGGTAATGCTGCAATGTATCAACACTACCAGCGGTTGTTTCCTGATTTGATAACGATATCGGGTGTGCCAGTAAGCAACCGCGAGTTATTTGGTGTGCTGCATTTAAAGGGCAGCATTATTGATGACACCGTAGTTTACAGCGGTGCCAGCCTTAACGATGTGTACCTTGCACAAGGCCAACGTTATCGCTTTGACCGTTACCTACTACTAAGCCACTCTCGCCTTGCCGATACGCTGGTGAATTATTTGGATCAGCAATTATTGGCAAGCAATGCTGTAAGCAGCCTTTCTTCGGACAGACCTGCTAACACCAAAGCACTGAAAGCCGCGATACGTGGTTTACGCGCGGGTTTACAGCGAGAGCAATATCGTTATCATCCACAATCCTTAGGACCGCAACAGTTAGCGGTTACACCTATGCTCGGCTTAGGGTCTCGACGCAATTTATTAAATAACACGATTCGCCGCCTAATTGCTCATGCTCAGCAACATATCATTCTTTGTACCCCTTATTTCAATCCTCCTCGCTCTTTGAAAAGAGAGTTAAGCAAGGCTTTGAGGCGAGGGGTAAAGGTCAATTTAATCGTTGGCGATAAAACTGCGAGTGATTTTTATCGACAACCGCAGCAAGCGTTTAAGGCCATCCATGCCTTGCCCTATTTATACGAGATGAATTTGCGTCAGTTTATTCAGCGTAAACAGCGCTATATCGACCGAGGTTTACTAACGATAGAGCTATGGTCTGATGTGGACAATAGCTTCCACGTTAAGGGCTTATGGGTGGACCAGCGCTACAATCTATTAACCGGTAATAACTTTAATCCGCGGGCTTGGCGCCTAGATTTAGAGAACGGCTTGTTATTGGATGACCCAGCAGGTTTGATGGCGCAGCAGAACCAGCAAGAACTGGAAAATATACTGTCTCATACTACAAGGATTACTAGTGCGCAGGATTTAGAGAGCTTGAGTGCTTATCCGCAACCGGTGCAGCGCCTACTGAAGCGGATTTCACGGTTGCGAGCCGACCGCTTATTAAAACAACTTCTTTAAGTTAAGAGTGAATCTAGCCGTAACTCAGCTTTACCGAGTTACGGCTTGTTCGTTGTGTTGCTTTAGCTAGGGAAGGAGAAGTTCACCCCTTCACGAACTGAAGATGAAGGCCAACGTTGAGTAATGGTTTTACGTTTGGTGTAAAAGCGTACCGCATCTGGTCCATAAGCATGTAAATCACCAAACAGTGAGCGTTTCCAACCACCAAAGCTGTGATAAGCCACGGGTACTGGTAGTGGAACGTTAATTCCTACCATGCCCACTAAGATATGGTCTGAGAAATAGCGAGCTGCTTCGCCGTCACGAGTATAAATACAAGTACCATTGCCGTATTCATGATCGTTAATCAACTGCATGGCTTGTTCCATGGTTTCGACTCTCACCACACATAATACAGGGCCAAAAATCTCTTCTTGGTAGGCCTTCATTGCTGGTGTTACTTGGTCGATCAAGGTTCCACCCACATAGAAGCCATTGGGATAACCCGCTACATCGGGTTGGCGTCCATCAACGACAACCGTGGCGCCATCTTGCTCGGCGCTGCCGATATACATTTCTACTTTGTCGCGTTGCTCTGCGGTAATTAGTGGGCCAAAGTCGTTGGCTGGATCGTTATAGGCTCCTACTTTTAAGCTTTGCATGGCCGAACTAAGACCGGCGACGAGTTTGTTTGCGACTTCGTCACCCACTGCAACTGCCACAGAAAGCGCCATACAGCGTTCGCCAGAAGAACCAAAGGCTGCACCGAGTAAAGAGTTAACAGCATTATCTAAGTCAGCATCGGGCATAACGATGGCGTGGTTTTTGGCGCCGCCAAGTGCTTGGCAACGTTTGCCGTTGGCGGTGGCGGTGCTGTAAATGTATTCGGCTATGGGCGTTGAGCCCACAAAACTGACTGCGGCGACTCGAGGATCGGTTAGTAGGGTGTCTACGGCTTCCTTATCACCGTTAACCACGTTAAATACACCAGCAGGAAGGCCGGCTTGATGTAACAACTCGGCGATGAACATAGTAACCGAGGGATCACGTTCCGAAGGCTTAAGCACGAAGGTATCGCCGCAAACTAGCGCCATTGGGAACATCCACATCGGAACCATCATCGGAAAGTTAAATGGGGTAATTCCAGCTACCACGCCGAGGGCTTGAAATTCACTCCATGAGTCAATCCCTGGACCTACATTACGTGAATGTTCGCCTTTAAGAAGTTCTGGCGCGCCGCAAGCATACTCAACACACTCAATGCCACGGGTTAATTCGCCTTTAGCATCGGCAGCGGTTTTACCGTGCTCCATACCTACTAGTTCGCAAATTTTGTCGGCATGTTCTTCTAGTAGGGTTTTATAGCGGTACATCACTTGAGCGCGTTTGGCGACAGGAGTATTACGCCATGCGGGAAACGCTGCCTGCGCACAAGCGATGGCTTGCTCTACGGTTGCCTTGGGTGCCAGTGCCACTTGTCTGGCGACTTCACCGGTAGAAGGGTTGTATACATCTTGCAGTCGTGTGTGTTCGGTAGTGGTTTCGCCGTTAATTAGGTGACCAATGATAGACATGAATAATTCCTCGTAATTAAGCTTGCTGAGTTAAGTTTTGAATGGTGTCGCCTAGGGCGTTGAATAAACTGTCAATTTCTTCTTTTGTTACGGTAAAGGGCGGAGCGATTTGAATGGTATCGCCGCCATAACGAACATAAAAACCTTGTTGCCACATGGCTTGGGCAATTTGATAGGGGCGTAGGCCCGGTTCATTTGGTGCATGGGCAATGCTTAAGCCTACCGCCAGCCCCATGTTGCGTACATCATTTACCAGTTCCAAAGAACCCAGCTGATGGGCGGCATGCTCAAGTACTGGTGCCATCTCACGAACTCGTTCGAAGCTATTCTCTTGGCTGAGCAAGTCTAGAGAAGCAAGACCTGCGGCACAGGCAATGGGGTGAGCCGAATAAGTATAGCCATGAGGGATTTCCAACATGTAGTCGGGACCGCCTTGCTCCATAAACAGATCGTAAATTTCTTGCTTACAAGCTACCGCACCCATGGGAACCACCCCGTTGGTTAATTGCTTGGCCATGTTGAGCATGTCGGGAGTCACGCCCAGCGCTTCTGCACCAGTTTTGTAACCTAGGCGGCCGAAGGCACAAATCACTTCATCAAAAATCAGTAGAATGTCATGTTGGTCGCAAATCTCGCGTAGCCGCTGTAGGTAGCCCACTGGTGGCGGAATTACCCCAGCGCTACCAGACATCGGTTCAACAATCACTGCGGCGATGGTGGATGCGTCATGAATAGCGATTTGATCGAGTAGGTCGTTGGCCAGTTCGGCGCCGCTTTGTGGCTGCCCTTTGCAGTATTGATTCTCTGGCAACATGGTGTGGCGTAGGTGGCCAACATCCACACTACTACCAAATAGCGCGCGGTTGGGGGCGATGCCACCTACGGCTAGGCCGCCGTAGTTCACGCCGTGGTAGCCTTTGCCACGGCCAATCAGTTTGGTTTTTCCTGCTTGACCCTTTTTACGCCAGTAGGCGCGGGCAATTTTTAATGAGGTATCTGCTGATTCCGAACCTGAACCAGTGAAGAAAATGCGGTTTAAGCCTTCTGGCATAAACTCGGTGATTTTTTCTGCTAGTTTAAAAGAACCTGGGTGGCCAAACTGAAATGCTGGAGAGTAATCAAGCTGGCTAGCCTGCTTGCTAATGGCGTCTACTATTTCTTGGCGGCCATGGCCGAGACCACAAGTCCATAAGCCGGATAAGCCATCAAATATTTTTCGGCCATCGGCATCGAAATAATAATTACCCTGAGCATGGGTGATGATGCGCGGGTCGCGTTTAAATTGTCTATTTCCTGTATAAGCCATCCAGTGGCTGTCTAGTTGCCGTTGGGTAAGCCCCATTTGCTGCAATGTTGCCATTTGCTTCTCCTAGCAAAGCGATTCCAAAGGCCTAGATTAGCGCTGGTTTTAAAGTGCATAAATGTGTATCTTTGAATTCAAAGTTTCATAAAGGTGAAACATTAATGAAAAAGATCCTCGGCCAATTAAGTGATGTCGACCTGCGTTTGCTTAAGGTGTTTCGGGTGGTGGCTGAATGTGGTGGGATTTCTGCAGCAGAGGTAGAGCTTAATATTGGTCGCTCAACGATTAGCCGCCATATTAAAGATTTAGAAATTCGTTTGGGAGTGACGCTGTGTCAGCGAGGCCGTGCCGGTTTTGTTTTAAGCTCGGAAGGCCAACATGTCTATCAGTCGAGTTTGCGACTGATGGGTGCTTTGGATGAGTTTCGTGCTGACGTACAAAGTTTGCACCGTGAAATGAGTGGTAACTTAGCGATTGCCTTGTTCGATAAAACGGTAACCAACCAACAAGCTAAAATTTCTCAGGCCTTACAGCTGTTTGATCAGCGCGCCCCCAAGGTCAGCTTAGATTTATATGTTGAGACCTTATCGGTCATAGAAAGTGGGGTAATTGAAGGTCGCTTTCATTTAGGCGTGGTTCCAGGACAAAGGCAATCGGCGAGTTTGCTCTATCAGCCTCTATTTAATGAAAAAATGGCTCTGTATTGCGGCTACCATCATCCATTATTTAAGCGCGCCGACATTACCATTAGCGCCGAAGAGATTGTGGCCCAAAAGTATGCCGGTTTAGGTCACCATTCGCCCAATATGGATACGTCGCAGCAAAAAGGCTTTGTGCGCCATGCAACCGCTTACGATCAAGAGGCGATTGCTACCTTATTGCTATCTGGCGCTTATTTGGCTTTTCTACCGGAGCACTATGCGCGCAGTTTTGTGGAACATGGGCTGATTCGACCTATTGGGGGAGAAGAGTTTAGTTACCTTTGTCCGTTCTTGGCGGTGACGCGTGCCTCTCCCAAACCCTCGCGCATTTTAGCGTGTTTTCTGGATTGTTTAGTCGAGGCCCACCAAGTTAACTAAGGTGTTGATTGAGCCATAGACTGAGCGCTTTAATCTGACTCAAGCTAATGGTATGAGCCATAGCGAAGCTTTCAAACTCGGGGTGATAGCCCAAGGCCTTCAGTTGTTCAGCCGCTTGTTGGCCTAAGCTTGGGGCCACCACGTCATCTTGCTGGCCGTGTTGGATTAATATAGGGGTATTGAGTTGCCAAGGTTGCTTAGGAAGGCTTTGCGGCAGCAAGTAGGTCGACATACACACTAAGCCGCCTAGCGGCTTAGTGGTGTTAAGGGCGCAATGGTAAGCGACTGCGCCACCTTGGGAGAAACCCATCAGAACGATGTTTTCGCTGGCGATGCCTTGAGCCATTTGCTGCTCCACTAGTTGCGAGACTTGCGCGCTCACTTCGTTTAAGTGTTGTAAGTTGATTTGTCGTTGTGGAGAAAAGGCCAGAATGTCGTACCAAGCAGGCATGAAATAGCCGGCGTTGGCAGTGACCGAGCGCTCTGGCGCCGAGGGAAAAATAAAGCGTACTGCAGCATGTTGATTTAGCTTGAGTTGTTTGGCTAAGGGCAATAAATCTTCCGCTCCTGCACCTAAGCCATGCAAGCAAATAATACAATAGCGAGCAGGGCTTTCGGGTTCTACGCAGATTGCGCTAAGTGCCGACATGGATAATCCTTTACTGAATGAGTGTCTTCTAGTTAAGCTGTGCCACCAAATGGCTAACAGCATTGTAGGACAATGTTGCGGAGAGACAAGCATGCAAGAGTTAATTGATGAAATCAGGGCGGCAGATCAGTCGGGTAACTATCCGAGCGAGTTGCCAACAGAGAGCCAACTTGTTGAAGTTGAAGAAATTATTTTAATCCCCATGCCTAGTGATTTACGCGCCTTTCAGCTCACCGTGAGTAATGTTACCTATGGTAGCTTAGAGCCGGTAACGATTAGCGACCCTTATCTGCATACCTATTTACCAGACGTGGCTGCTACAGCTTGGAACATGGGTTTGCCCCGAGAATTTATTCCTATTTGCCAAAATGGCGACAGTTTCTATTTTATTAGCCAAGAAGGTGAAGTGGGTTATTGGCAGGGCCAAGAAGAGCTCGTGCCTGAGTGGGATAGCATTTGGGACTGGGCCATGGAAGTATGGATGCAAAGCTAGCCTTATGACTCAGGCTGACTATTTAGCCAAGTTTTGGATGGTGATCGCACACATTCCGAAGGGGAAGGTAGCGACCTATGGTGATGTTGCCGCCATGGCCGGTTACCCACGGATGGCTCGGGCTGTAGGGCGCTGCTTAAAAAATTTGCCGGAAGACAGTAATTTGCCTTGGCACCGAGTGCTTAATGCCAAGGGCATGTTATCGTTTCCTCAGGATTCCGCTAAGTATCGCCAGCAACGGCAATTACTGGAAGCTGAAGGCGTATTATTTCAGCAGCATAAAATTGCTCTGGCCCGCCATCGCTGGCGGGGCTAAGCGCTATTTTAGGTACTTGTCTAGCAAATCACGTTGTTGGTTTGCTGCTAAATCGTTGAGGTAGTGGGTTAAACTACGTACCAACAAGGATTTAGATAGGCCGGTTTGCTGCTTTATTTGCTCCAGCTCGTTAATCACTTGCTGGTTCAAGCTAAACGTGGCGTTTTTGGCTTTTTCAGTTTGGGCTTGGCGACTTTGTTTTAACGGAAGCTGCACCACATTTTGGTAGCCATTGGCATACAACTCAGCTTGCTCGATAAAGCTATCCACATCGCATAATGGCTTGGGTTTAGAAGCCTGAGGCTTTTTCTTGAGATCGTGTAATGCCATGATCTGCCGCTCCTTGCTCACATACGATAAATTCTTCAGCAATATTACGAATTTCTTGAGCCGCTTTTCCATCGGGTTCTAGCTCTAACACGGTGTAGCCGCGTTCTTCACTGTCATCATAGATATTACGGTTGAAGGTAATCGCATTGAGTACCGATAGTCCATAAGTCGTGCAGACCTCTTTGGCTTCATCAATACGTTTATATTGGCTGGGTAGCGAGGGGCATTGGGTTAGCACTACTGCTTCTTTTAGATGAAAGTTTACCGCTTTACAGGTATTCACCAACTCTTCTAAATGCGGCAGTGTTTTCATGTCACGGCGCTTGGGGCGTAAGGGAATTAACGCATGGGTGGCCACCGCCATGGTTGAACGCAAGGCTTTGCTATCTTGCCCGCCACAGTCAACCACCACGAAATCGAAGCGGTTTTGTAGGCTGAGCAGGTCATTACGAATATTACCGTAAAGCTGCACACAATTGATGGGGGGAGTTCTTCTTGTTCGTTACGGGCTTGCACCCAACCAGAGCTGGTACGCTGGGGATCGCAATCCACCAACAAGACTTCAGTATTAAAATGTTGTTTTAAATACACCGCAAGGTTTTGCGCTAAGCAGCTTTTTCCACTGCCTCCTTTTTCACCACCAACGAGAAGTATCATGGCTAGGTCCTTTTTCTGGTCTTTATAGTAAGCATTTGTCTATATCAACGGTTTTATTTTTTTATGTTGACCTGATGAGCTTAGGTTAAAACTTGTTCAAGGCAATAGTGGTAATTGATAGTTGTCATTTTAATGTTGTTAATGTATTGATATTTAAAGCAATGATGGTTTTTCAATAATTGGATTGGGTGTGTAATAAAATTTTTACATTTATTCTAATTATCAAGCAGTAAAGTGAACTTGGTTGAGTTCTTAAGCCCTAGCGAATTAGCTTGAACCTGCTGCTCAGCTCGGTACACTGCTTAACGCTGAATGAGACTCAAACAAGGTAGATTAAATGTTAAAAAAATTATTCAACATCATGGCTCTGGTGATGGCGGTGATTATTGTGACACCAGAAGTGGAAGCAAAACGCTTTGGTGGAGGTAAGTCTTGGGGAAAAAGCCAACCCACTTTTAAAAAGCAACCGAGCCAACAGTTGAATCAACAGCAAAGCCCAAATAGCGGAGCAACAAACACTGCTCGCCGTCCTAACATGATGGGAGGTTTATTGGGTGGCCTGTTGGCAGGTGGATTATTTGCAGCGCTATTAGGTGGCGGTGCTTTTGAAGGCCTGCAAATGATGGACATTTTGTTGTTTGCCTTGATTGCGTTTGTGGCGGTGCGCTTCTTACGGGGCTTAAACCAGCAAAAAGCGGCGGCAATGAATCATGCTTCGGCGACTGGCTACCCCGGTCCTCAGCAGCAGAATCAATGGCAGCAAGGCGGTTTTGCCAGTGCCAGCCAACTGGCTAGCGCAGAGCAGCAAGACATTCCTTTTAACCCTCCAGCGGGTTTCGATAGGGTTGCCTTTTTAGATGGCGCTCGTGGGCATTTCGATACCCTACAACGAGCTTGGAACGACAATAATTTAAGTTTGATGCAAGAATATTTGAGCATCGACCTCTATAACGCTTTGACTGAAGAGCGTCGCTCCTATGGCAGCCAAGAGATTAATAGCAAAGTCCTGTTTGTTGATGCTGAGTTGGTGCGCGCCGATCACTCTATGCTGAATGCGGAAGTCAGCGTGAAATTCACTGGCCGGATCCGCGATGAAGTGAGTGGAGAGGAGAGTGAGCTAAATGAAGTGTGGCACTTAGAGCGTCGTCTCGATCAAGATAATGCACCATGGCTTATCGTAGGCATTGAAGCCTAAATGACCAATACGCTTGCCGAAGTCACTGCCGTGAGAGGGTGGTTTGTTTATATTATTAGAACGCGGCATCAGCACCTGTATACAGGGGTAACTACTGATGTCGCTCGGCGTTTTAAAGAGCACCAAGACGGTGGGCTTAAGGGAGCTAAGGCTTTGCGCGGTAAGGGGCCTTTAGTGCTGGAGTTTCAGCAAGCTTTGGCCTCTAAGCGCCAAGCTATGCAGCTTGAGTACGCCATCAAACAGCTACCTAAAAATAAAAAAGAACGCTTGCTACAGGGGCATTTTGACTGGCGCAGTTTGTTGTAAGGTTTTAATGGGTTATTAAAGCCCAGCCTTGAAGGCCATAACGGGCTAGCAATAGGACTGGAGTAGTGCTGGAGTTTCAGCAAGCTTTGGCCTCTAAGCGCCAAGCCATGCAGCTTGAGTACGCCATCAAACAGCTACCTAAAGATAAAAAAGAACGCTTGCTGCAGGGGCATTTTGACTGGCGCAGTTTGTTGTAAGATTCTAGTGCCTTATTGGCGCCCAATCTTTAAGGCCATAGCGGGCTAACAGCGTGGCCAGTTGACCGCTGTTTCTCAATTCCACAATGCGGGTGCTTAAACGTTTAGCCAAGGTGTAACTGAGCGGTTTTGCTGGTGAGAAGGCAATGTAGATGGGGGATGCGCTAAATTCAGCGGCAAAGCGGATCTGCTGATTTTTGCTGTGCTGATGAGCATGGTAACTGGCCACGGTTTTGTCTTCTATGTAGGCGTCGATCTTCCCTTCCTGCAGTAGTTTATGCATCCGTTCTAAAGGTTGTTCGCTACGTATTACTACTAAATCTCGACTATGCTGTTGGGCTTTGATGTAGTCATCGAGTTCGGCGCTATAGGCATAGTCGGCTGCTACTGCAATGCGTAATTCGTGCAAGGATATTAAACCCTCATATTGCCAAGAATTATCTTGGCGCATTACCAATACCTGGCGAGCTAGACCCACAGCAACCTTTGGGTAAATAAAACCCGGAGCCTCTCCGGGGAGTGCGCCAATCACCCCATCATAAAGCCCCAGTTCGGCATTACGCAGTGCCCTAGACCAAGGTACTTCAATTAGTTTTACTTGATAGTCGGGAGCAAAGGCTAATTGCACTAGTTCAAGCACATAACCGGGTTGTTGGCTGAAGGTCGCGCAGTTATACGGGCACCAGCGGTCGGCCGCAAGCTTGAGTGTTTTAGCTTGGCTGGATATGGCCAACGCGCAGAGGCAGACGATGAAATAGAGATTTTGGAAAAAACGCTTAAACAAAATACATGGCATAAACTGACTTTGTTTAAGCATTACTAAAATCCCAGTTAAGCGCAAGGGGGGCTAGTATTTAACTGATTTTGCTAGCAAAGATTTAACTACAGCTCGCGGCGGTGGCTGGCCACTTAATTGCTGGTGCTGAGTTCGCTCTTTAGTGGCTTGCGTAGGCTGCGTTTGCCAATCAATACTAAAGGTAAAATAATCATTGCAGCTCCCAGCCAAGTGAGGGCATCGGGCATTTCACCAAAGCTAAACCAGCCGATCACCGCTGCGCCTATTAGCCCCGTGTATTCTGAGCTAGAGATGGTATTAGCATCGGCTGTTTTATAAGCAATCACTGAGCCGGCGTGCAGAAATAATATAAATAAGCTACTGCCGGCGGCTAAATAAAGTAGTTGCCAATTAATGCTTTGCAGCTGTGGTAAGGCCAATAAAAAAGTGGCGGGAACCACCATCATATTGGTCCAAAATAAGCTGGTGATCACCGACTCTTGCTGTGGAATGTACTTCACGGTTAAGTTGCTTAAGGCCAGAGTTAAAGCCGTACCCAGTGCAGCCAGAGCGCCCCAGTTAAATTCTGTCGGGCGAATAATCACCAGCACTCCGGCAAAGCCGATTATCGCCGCGACTAATTGAGTGCGATTGATACGCGACTTATGCAACCACATGCCAAGCGGTAGCATCATGATGGGCGCGGCATAAAACAGCGCGTTGGCAGTGGCCAGAGGCAGGGCGATTAAGGCCAATACCATACAAGCAGAGCCGAGTAACCAGAGATGGCCGCGCACTATATGCACCATTGGCTTTTTCGGTAGCTTCTGTTTGGTGAAGAGAAACAGCGGCAACAACATTAGCAAGGTGCTCAGTTGCCGATAGAGCAAAATCTCAAACAGCGAGGCCTGTTCTCCCGCCACTTTCATCAGGGCGTCGGATAATACAGCAATTTGATTGGCTACCACCAAAATCAAGATAGCAATAACAGTGGGGTTGTGACGCATATTGCCTCCATTGGTGGTTTGCTGACAGTGTAGAGCGCTTAGTGTAGAAGCTTGTTAAACATTAAAAAAATGATAATATTTTTCAATATATGAAAAATATTAATGTATTGTTATGCGAACTCTTCCTCCTCTTAATGCACTGATTGCCTTTGAAGCCGTGGCGCGTAACCAAAGTGTGGCAAAGGCTGGCGATGAGCTGGGTATTAGCCAAAGTGCGGTGAGCCACCGGCTGCGCTTATTGGAAGATTTTCTAGCCGAACCCTTGTTTGATAAGGTGGGGCGGCAGTTACAACTGAGTGATATTGGGCGTAGCTATTTTTCAGAGGTGGAGCGGATCCTCAACGAGCTGAGTCATTATACTCGGCAGGTTAAAGGCGAGCGACTCGATCAATTACGCTTAACCACCTATAGCTCCTTTGCTTTGAAACGCTTGGTGCCGATGTTGCCCAGTTTTCGCGCGCGCTATCCGGAAATCGATTTACGCTTGCAAATGATTACCGAAGAACCGGTATTGTCGAGCAAGAGTGGTGATTTGTTTATTTGTTTATCTAATACCGCGCCAGGTTATGCCAGCCATTTGCTGCATAAAGAGCGGCTATTGGCGGTGTGCTCTCCCAGCCTTTACCAAGAAATCGATCATCAAAACTGGCAGCAGGATATTAGCAACTTTCCTCTTTTATCTTGTGATTTAGAAGACGATGCCAAGCAGTCGGGTGGAGATTGGGCAGTTTGGTCGAAAAGTTTAGGCATTGCGCTGCCCGAGAACCAAACCTTTCATTGTTTTAGTCATCAGGTACTAGCCTTGGAGGCGGCAGAGACCAGTCAGGGTATCGCCTTGGTAAGTGACTTCATGGTGGAACAGGATATTCGTCAAGGTAAGCTGGTGGACTTACCGGTATCGGCCGTTTATACCGGTTATGATTTCTATCTTTGTTATAAGCAGGCTCGCAGTCGTGAAGCTGGCCTAAGCGCGGTGGTGGATTGGCTCAAGGAAACGGCGGCTAGTCCACAATAAGCTTCACCAACATCAGACTGAGGCTATCGACAAAGTTCAGTCGCAGAAGCGCAAACTCGTCATTTTTCATCACTTGCTGCATGGTGGCCGAAGGGTGGCTGGTATGCCAGCAGCCAATAACTGCTTGGTATAAAAACATCACTTTATTCAAGGCTTGCTGCGGGTTTAGCTGCGGTGACCAATGTAAAAATAGACTGCACAGCTGCTCGGCTATGGTTTTTAACTCGCGTTTAAATTGAGTAGCCTGTTCTAGATTATGCTGTTTCTCCAAGACCGTATGTAAGATGGCCGAGAGATAACAAAAGGTGGGCTGGGCTGCAATAGTCTCAGCCAATACTCTGGGCCTAAGCGCTTGTTTGGACAGTCGCTCGATGGCGCTTAATAGCTGTTGGGCTTCTTCGATATACAGTGCCATAAACAGGCTTTCTTTGTTGGTAAAGTAGCGATACAGGGCGGGTTTAGATAAACCTAGCTGTTGCGCCAGTTGGCTCAGTACGACCTTGTCGTAGCCATGTTCCTCAAGTGTTTGTTTAGCTGCATCAAGGATTTGCCGACGCCGAAGTTGTTTTTGTTGGGGCTCACTGCCCGCTTATTAATTGCTGTAGTCACGTTGCTTGTTACTCCCTTTGCTGTTTAAACCATAGCCAGAATCAATCTTAAAAGCCATTGTGATACAGTCCGGCAGAAGGGCTGATGAGTTCAAGCAAGGCCAAATGCAACTAAGTTACTCTTGGAAACTTGTGTTAAAGCTTATCAGGGGTTATACCCTTAGAGGGCTTTAATTAGGCTTAGTTGGGGGGGCATGGTGGCCTTAAAGCGACGACAGCTATTGAAATACGCGGCGCTTGTTAGCGCTTTTGCGGGGGGCGGAACTTGGCTAGTGGCCGATTTTCCTGTGACATTTGAGCCTGCCGAACAGTTGAAGCTAAAGGCTTCGGAACAGCAGATTTTCTGGTGGTTTATTCCCGCTTTCCTAGATGGTGTAATCGAGCCTCAAGATAGCCAAGCTAAACGCGCCTTACTGCAACGGATCGACCAAGCCTTTCAAAGTTTAAGCTCTGCTACTCAAGCCGAATTACGACAATTGCTTGAACTACTGGCTTCACGAGCTGGCTGGTTATTGTTAAGTGCTGGCCTCACGCCTCTGAGTGAGCTTAGCCTGCAACAACGCCTACTTTTGCTTGAGCAATGGCAGCAGCATTATTTGCAACTATTGCGTCAGGCTTATCAAGGTTTGCATGAAATCATCTATGCGGCCTGGTATGGCGACCCCACTACCTGGCCTGCTATCTCTTATCAACTGCCTGTCGCTGCCAAGGTGTTATTTGATGATCAGTGACCCGATAACGCAAGGCTTGGCCAGCGCTTGGCAGCATTTAGACGGTGCGCTGCAGCAAGACGCGCAACACTTAGAGTGCGATGTGCTTATTGTGGGCAGTGGTGCGGGCGGCGGTATGTGTGCACAGGTGCTGGCCGAAGCTGGTTTGGCGGTGATTTTGGTTGAGCAGGGACCGCTTAAGAGTAGCCAAGATTTTAAGCTGCAAGAGCGTTATGCCTATCCCGATCTCTACCAAGAGTCGGCGGCGCGAAAAACTAAGGATAAGGCAATTCGCATTTTCCAAGGGCGTTGTGTGGGTGGTTCCACTACGGTGAACTGGACAACCTCGCTGCGCACGCCTGAGCCCACCTTACAACATTGGCAGCAACATTGGGGTTTAAGTCCGCTCAGTGGAGCCGCTTTGGCTCCCTATTTTGCAAAAGCTGAACAGATGCTGAACATTCAGCCTTGGTTAAACCACAACCCCAACAATGCGCTGTTGGCTAAAGGCTGTGAAAAATTGAATTGGTCTTACCAAAGTATTCCGCGCAACGTAAAGCAGTGCTGGGATCTGGGTTACTGTGGCATGGGTTGTCCCACTAATGCGAAACAATCGATGCTGGTCACGGCCATACCTGCGGCTTTGAATGCTGGAGCACGAATATTAAGTCGCTTTAGTGTAGAGCGTTTACTGATTAAGCAGCAACAGTTGCAAGGCGCCAGTTTACAGGCCTTGGATGCTAAGCTTCGCCCTAGCGGAATCACCGTGACGGTGCGGGCGCGACAGGTGGTCTTGGCCGCTGGGGCGATAGGTTCTCCAGCGGTGTTGTTGCGCTCCAAGGTGCCCGATCCCTACCAGTTGGTGGGCAAGCGTACTTTTCTTCATCCCAGTGTGATGAGCGGAGCCTTATTTACGCAAACAGTGAATAGCCATCAGGGGGCGCCGCAATCGGTCTATTCCGATCATTTTGTTTGGCAAGATGGCGCTGAAGGTGAGTGCGGATATAAGATGGAAGTGCCGCCGGTCCATCCTATTTTGTTAGCCACTACACTCAGCGGCTTTGGTCATTTTCACCAACAGCTGATGGCGCGTTACCCACATCTTCAAGTTACCATTGCCTTATTACGGGATGGCTTTCATCCAGATAGCCCAGGTGGAACAGTGCAGCTGCGTGAGGATGGTAGTCCGGTGTTAGATTATCCCTTGCATGAGTTTATGTGGCGTGGCGCTCGACGGGCTTTGCTAAGCATGGCCGAATTGCAGTTTGCTGCGGGGGCTCGCCGAGTATTTCCCTTACACGAGCAAGCGCGCTTATATCGCTCGTGGTCAGAAGCCAAACAGGCCATTGCTAGTTTGCCGATGCAGGCGCTAGCCACGCGCCTAGCCTCGGCCCATGTTATGGGCGGCTGCGCGATGGGCGGTGATGAACGTAGCTCCTTGGTGGATCATCAAGGGCAATACCGTTGGTTGTCGGGTTTAACGGTAATAGACGGTTCGGTGTTTCCTACCAGCCTAGGAGCCAATCCCCAACTGACCATTTACGCCTTGGCCTTAAGAAATGCTGAGTTGTTGGTTAAACGTTTGCGAGGCTAGGCTTTACAAGCCTCGGTGGCCGCGCTTAGTCTAAAGGTAAATCAATAAAAGGCGAACCGACATGTGGTTACAACGAAGGCTGACACTATCAGCTAAAACCCGAGGCTTTCATTTGGTGACGGCCGAGTTGGTGGCGCAGTTACCCGAGTTGCATCAGATAAAGCAGGGTTTGTGTCATTTATTACTACAACATACCAGTGCCAGCTTAAGCTTAAACGAGAATGCCGATCCTAGTGTGCGCAGTGATTTAGAAGCCTACATTAATCGCTTAGTACCGGAAAATGCCGCTTATTTTGAGCATATTTATGAAGGGGCCGACGACATGCCGGCACATATTAAAGCCAGCTTATTGGGTTGCCAGCTCAGTCTACCGATCAGTAATGGCCAATTAGCCTTAGGTACTTGGCAGGGGATTTACCTCGGTGAACACCGAAACTATGGAGGAGAGCGCCATATACTAGCCAGCTTACATGGCGAATAGCCGCCTTGAGATTGGTATTCTCAGCCCCATATCTAAGCAATAGCCTAACTTAAGTGAGCAACATGGATTTACTGGCCATTTTTATTTTTTGTTTGATTGTGATGTTGTTCTGGCGACGGCGTAAGGATGCAGAGCGAGCTCAATACTTGATTAAGCAAAAATGCCAACAGTTAGATTTACAGTTACTCGACGTTAATTTTAAGCGCGAGAAGCCGCAAAAAATGGCGGGCTACTGGCGTTGGTGCCGTTTTTATCAATTTGAATTTTCCTCCACCGGCGATAGTCGCTATCAGGGCAGCTCATTATGGCGGGCAGCCAATATAAGTTTGAATTACCGGTTTACCGAGTGGCTGACGATTTGTTTGAAGGTTAGTGACGGTTTAGTGGACAAAGAAATAAGCCAAGATTGCGCTACCGCCAGAAAGCGCACACAGCGCCAGCGAAAAATGCCGCATCCATTGTTGCGGTATTTTTTTGCCATAACGCCGCGCCACCCAAGCGCCGAATAAGGCTGCGGGGATCAGCGGTAAGCTGACTTGTAGATGAGTCCAAGACATGTAACCAATAGGGATTTGTACCAGCAACGAGATAAGGCAGCTGGCGACAAAAAAGGCCGATAGGTTGGCGCGTAAATAGTGAGCCTGCTGATGCTGTAGCAGCAAGGCCATGGGCGGGCCACCGATGGAGCTGCTGGTTCCCATGAAACCTGATAGAAAACCGGCGATAGCCAGCCGTTTTGGGGTGGGGGCAATGCGTAAGGGAAACAAACTAATGGCCACGGCAATGAGTACCGATAGACCCAGCCAAAACGATAGGCTGGCTGGATCAGCCCAAAGCAGCAGCGCAGCCCCTGCTACTGAGCCGGGAATGCGCCCTAGAATGGCCGACTTTAAGCCCGCCAGCGAAATACTGGCACGATGTTCATAGGCGCTTAAGCCTGAGACAAACAGTGCCACAATAATCACCGGCCCTGGCACATAGAGGGGTGATAGCTGAAACAGCAGCGGCGCGGCAATGACCGCTAAGCCAAAACCAATGGTGTACTGTACCAAGGAGCCGATAAATATCAGCAGACAAGCGGCTAGTGTTAACAAGTGTGGCAGCCTTGCGTTAATGCTGTTTGCAAATTTATGGCACCGTAACGAGAGTTTGTTGCTGGTGGCTGTGCATCGCCAGCTCGATGATTTTAATCACCTCAGCAGCTTGGCTAGCCGTTACCGCTAAAGGCGTTCCATCGTTAACTGCCTTAACAAAGTTGTCGTAGAAGGCGAGGTAATTGCCCGGCTTCAGCGGCTTATGTAAGCTGGCCTGACTTGCCAGATGTATTTCGCTGCGATTACTGTCGGCACCAAAGGTGGCTGCCTTGGGAGATAAGCCAGCGTTGAGTTGTTGCTCTTGAGGATCTAAGCCCCATTTGGCATAGGAACCTTTGCTGCCGTGAATTTGAAAACGAGGCCCCGGCTCTATCACCAAAGAGCTACAGCACAGTTGTACTTTTTTGTCAGGATAAACCAGATGTAGGTCAAAGCAGTCTGGAGCCACTGCGCCCTTACGTTGGCTGGCTAGATAGGCCCAGAGCCGCTCGGGTTTGCCAAACAAACACAGGGCTTGATCGATGAGATGAGCGCCTAAATCATAGAGTACCCCGCCTCCTTGAGGATCCAGTTCTTTCCAGCGTTGCTTCACTTCCGGGCGATAACGGTGGAAATGGGCGCGGTAGCTATGCACCTCCCCTAAGCTTTGGCTGGCCAGTAATTGCTGAATGGTAAGAAAGTCGCTGTCCCAGCGGCGGTTATGAAATACGCTCAAACACTTACCGCTTTGTTCGGCAATGGCTTGTAGCTCCAGGCACTGCTCGCTAGTAACCGCCAGAGGTTTCTCTACCACTACGTGTTTACCCGCCAGTAAAGCCTGCTTGGCTTGTGCGGCATGCAGCGAATTGGGGCTGGCAATCACCACGATGTCGATGTCGGGGTGGGCAATTAGCTCATCGCTGCTTAAGCATAGCGCCTGCGGGTAGCTGTCGGCAATCTCCTGCTGGCGAGAGCTGGCAATGGCCAATAAATTGAGTTGAGGGTGGGCGCTAATTAGCGGGCCATGAAATACCCGGCCGGATAAACCAAATCCAATAATTCCAACGTTTAACATGCTCGCTCCTATCTGGGACTTAAGGCAAGGGGATGCGCGATAGCTTAATGCTATCAGGTTGCTGGCGCATGACAGAAAGTAGCCAAAGTTGCTGGCCATCGCTGGCGATGGCTTGAGCCGTGTCTGGTTGAGCCAAGGCTATCACCTGTTTGACCTTACCAGAAAGCGGGTCGATGTCTAACAAACTGCTATAACGAGGACTCAATACATACCAGTGGCCCTGATGTTGGGTCATACTGCCTAATTGGTATTGGGCCAATTGCTGTTGTTGCTCGCTGGCTACGCTGAGTTCAAAACTCTGTTGCTGCTGCGCGTCGCGATCGCCGCGATAACAACGTTTTAGCCCCTCGCGCTCACAGGTATAAAAGCGCTGAGTTTGTGGCTCCCACATTAGGCCTGCAGTTTTATGTAGCAAACCACCTTTTAGCCATTTGCGTTTATCTATATAGCGCCAATGTTGGCCTTGTTGTTCAAAGTACAGCAGCCGACCATCACTGGAAATGGCCACTAGGTGTTGGTCAACTAAAACCATGTCGGCAATATCGCCACTGGTAGGTAGGGCGGACAATTCGACTTTATCTAGCTTGGGGCTTAGGTAAGCCAGTTGCGCTGAGCCATTCACCAGCACGGTTTGTGGCGCTAAGGTGCCGACTAACCAATGTTGTTGTTCAGGCAGCCACAATAGACTCGCCGCATTACTAATGCCGTCGATTTGGGCGACCAATTGTGGCTGAACGGTATTGCTAGCCAGCGGGCTGGCTGGGTAATCACTACTTGGTGGGGGAAACAGTACCAGACCGAGCAAGGTCCCCAACATTAATAAGGCAATTAATCCTATAACTTTTAACATGTTTTACCTGTTTGATGGTGTGTGGTGCATGGTCTTCACTGAGTTGCTGTATAGCAGCTCGCGGTGCCACATCTTAACAAATTTACCAGCATACAGGGGGTAATATAGGTGCTCAATAGCCAGTCATATTGCTGAGTATTAGTGCATGACTATGCTGTTCGAGCTGAAGTTTTTCAGCATAAGTCGCTTAACGGAATGCTAATGGTAAAGCAAAAGCCTCGTTCTGGTTGAGTATTAATGTTGAGTTGCCAGCGTAGTTTTTGGGTGATTATGTTGTATACGATGTGCATGCCTAAGCCGCAGCCACCGCTGGTTCTGGCCGTTGTATAGAAGGGCTCAAAAATGTGATTGACTGTTTCTTGGCTAGCACCGTGGCCATCGTCACTGAAGCTGAGTTGGATTTCTTGAGCCAGCCTTTGCAGCTTGATGTCAATTCGGCCGACGCGTTTGCCCCCATCTAAACCATGAATCAGCGCATTAGTGAACAGGTTAGTGATAACTTGGGCAATCGCACCGGGAAAGGTAAATATGCGGATCTCAGGATCAAGTTCGGTATGCAAGGTGACTTTGCTGGTTTTAAGTTGATGCTGCAGGCTGCGTAGCACTTTGTTGATGTAGTCAGCTAGGTTGATTTCCCTCTGCTCTTCATAACTTTGGTCAACCGCGACTTGTTTGAAGCTGGTAATTAGTTCGGCCGCTCGTTGCGCGCTGTTGATGATAATGTCGGTGGTATTGGTGGCATCTTTTATAAATTGTTCAAAGCGCGCTTTGGTGAGCTTTTGCTGGTGCATTTGTTGGGTGAGCCATTCAACCTGTTCTTTCAAATGGCTGGCTGCCAGCAGGCTATTGCCTAATGGCGTATTAATTTCGTGGGCGACACCGCTCACTAAGCTGCCTAGCGCCGCCATCTTTTCACTCAGTTCTACTTGAGCTTGGTATTGCTTAGTTTCTTCTAATAAGCGCTGGTGGTCGATGATGTCGGCAATTTGCGGAGTGATGAATTCGATGAATTCGGCATGGGCACTTTCACTTAAGGCTAGCAAGTAGCCAAAATGCTGCTGTTCGGTTTTTAGCTCGGTCATAACCCAAAGGCCTTGATGGACTTTGTCACTGATGTCCTGATCAAAATGCGCCGGTAAGACTTGTGCGCATTTGTTTGGTTGCGACTGAGTAGAGGGTAACTGTTGGCTTAAGCAGGTTTGGCTTTGCCCTTGGGCGTTAAAGCTATCTTGATAAATATAAAGTTCAGGAATACCTAGTTCCGTAAGGGTGGGCTGAGCTTGCGCCAGTATATGGTGTAAATCGTGGCGCTGGTGGAATAAACGCGTTACCGCTAAGCGCTGAGCGTTACTGTCTCGTTGCTGAATCAACAAGCGCTGGCGTTCATCGTTATTATGTAACGGTACGTCGTAAACCGAAACGCCACTACTGGCACGCAAGATCGACATGGTTTCCAGTTGATATTGCGCTTCTAATTCCACACCATTGAGTAAATCGATGAGCAACTGTGCCGCTAGCGAACCAGTGCGTTGGGCCGGATAAATGGCGGTGGATAGACTGGGGCGGATAGCATCGGCATATTCAAAATCATCAAAGCCGGTGACTTTAACCTGCTGTGGAATAGCAATCTTTTGGCGTTCCAGCTCTTCTATCACTCCTTTGGCACTCAGATCGTTAACGCACATAATGGCATCGGGAAGACGCTGGTATTGCTCTAACCATTGGCGGCATAAATGTTTCGCAGAGGCGGTGGTCATATCACCGTATAAATGCTGTTGTGGCGGAAGGTTTAAGCCCTGTTGTTGCAGCGTATCGGCCAGCGCCCGATAACGTTGTTGCGAGTCAAAATTATTTTTAGGGCCATCGATGTAAAGAATATCTTTACAGCCAATGTCTAGGATGTGTTTGGCGAGTTGCTGCATTCCGCTGTAATTGTCTACAAATACCGAGGGTACGTTGTCTAAGATGCCGCCAACGTTAATTAAGGGCAGGTTGCCAATCACCTTTAATACTTGTTGCATTACATCGCTTGAAGTTTTGTAGCCCACGCCACCGCCATAGAGCAATACGCCATCAATATTGAGTTTTGGTAGCTGCTCGAGTAACCATAAGTCCTTAGATTTAAACAGTTCAGGCTCGGCTAAATAGCCAATAGGGATGAATAAACAGCTGAACAGCTTAGGATCTAAGCTGGTTTGCACGCCACGAATAATTTGTTGGTCGATGGTTTGCGATAAAGTAGGTAAAACAATCGCGATGCGTTTTTTCATGCCACTCTGGTCTAGATAATTTTAGATTTTACTTTAGCAAGTGATGAGAGCTTTGCTGTGATTAGCTTAAGAATATAGTTAATCGTTACGATTTACCTTGGGAAATGTGAAGGCGAAGTCTTTGTTAATACTTCGCCTTAAGCCTAGTTTACTATTGGCATTACTCGGTTTCGACCTAAGCGTTTGGCTTCGTATAGTTGTTTATCGGCGGCTTCAATCAGGGCTATAGATTGGCTGACCGGGTTGTATTCGGCGATGCCAAAGGAGCAGGTGATATTGTCGATGGTTTGCTGGGAGCGGCGATCTTTTATACTGAGTTTTTCGACTGCTCGGCGAATCGACTCTGCTAGGTGTCTGGCTGTGCGCAAATTTGATTTTGGACAAATAATCGCAAACTCTTCACCGCCCACTCGGTAAGCGCGAATGCCATCTCGGCAGCTTTCATTGAGTCGCTTAGCCACAATTTTTAATACCTGATCGCCCAGCAAATGCCCGTAGTTATCGTTAAATACTTTAAAGTGGTCGATGTCACCCAGAATCAGGCATAAGCCCTGCGGTTGGCTATCCAAGAGAGCTTTAAAGTCGGCCTCAAAAGCGCGACGGTTGAGGATGCCAGTTAAAGCATCGAATAGCGCGTCTTTGGCGGTTTCTTTCAATTGGCTTTTAAGGTTTTCTATTTCTGCCTTGGCTTTATCGAGTTGGGCGTGGAAGAAATCGGTGTTTTGGCGAATACTCGCTGCATCATCAATTAAGCTTCTGACTACGCCCATGACTTGATCGAAAGGCATGCCATCTTCTTCGATACGGTGAAGCCTAGCGAAGTTGTTTTCGATGCTGCTTTGGAAGGCGCTGGCATTGGAGCCGGTATCAAACATGGTTTGTGACAGTTCGGTGGCCATGGCTTCTAGGCATAACCGGGTATCTTCAATGTCTAGCTCGTTCTGTTTGGCAATGTGGTTTCGATAGAGCTGTTCACTGCTAGTGCTAGGTACGGTGTTATATTGATTAATCACTTCATCGATGGCGGCAGTGAGTTCTGGATTTTGGTCATCGACATAGAGGTACCACAAGGCATAATTATTAGGCGTAGCAGGGATCTGATGCTTCATCATCAGTGGCACAGCCTTTTTCAGGTTCAGGGTAGCTCTCTTAAATTCTTTGTCGCTCATAAAGCATCCATTTGTTACTTCTGACTAAGGCATCCATGCAGTGTTGGCTCAGTCAGTGGCAAACGTTTTATTCAAGGCTCCTAGGCTTGGGAGCCGTGTTGTTGTTTGCAATTATATTGATTTATTGTGGGCACAAATAGACATGGGCACTTAGCATTTCCGGCTCTGCAGTAGTTAATTGGGTCAGTTTTACTGCATTGCCATGCATGGCGATAACTCTGTCGTTGAGTGATTGTCGGTATTGTTGATTATTTAAACTACCTGAGTCGGCGTTGAATACTCCTAGAATTGCGCAATCAACCACATCTTGAGCATTTTGTGTGATCATAAGTTCTTGCTGTTGCTCAGGAGATGAATTAGAACAAGCGGCTAAAGCCATAAAGGTACTACTTACAATGAGTTTTTTTATCATCACTAAATCCTAACAATGCAAATACGCGAAGTTTTTCTTATCAATAGCTTAGTCAATTTTGCTGACTGGGGAAAACAATTTACCGCTTATTTTAATCTGACTTGGCTTAGCGCAATTTTACTGAACAGCGACTTGGTTTCGCTCAATAAAAAGCCCAGTCATGGGACTGGGCTGGTAACTCGAATGGCTATTTTTCTATTAAAATCCGTAGCATTCTGCGTAGCGGCTCGGCGGCTCCCCACAATAGTTGGTCGCCAACGGTGAAGGCCGAGATGTATTCCGGCCCCATACTCAACTTACGAATACGTCCCACTGGCACACTCAAGGTTCCAGTAACTTTAGTTGGGCTTAATTCTTGAGTTGATAGCTCACGGTCGTTAGGGATAACTTTCACCCAATCGTTGTGCGCCGCTAAAATGGCTTCAATTTCTGCCACAGGTATGTCTTTTTTCAACTTAATGGTCAGTGCTTGGCTATGGCAGCGCATGGCGCCAATGCGTACACAAATACCATCGATAGGCGTTTGGCTATCGCTAGTGCCTAAAATCTTGTTCGCTTCGACTTGCGCCTTCCACTCTTCTTTACTTTGGCCGCTGGCAAGTGGCACATCAATCCATGGGATTAGGCTGCCTGCTAGTGGTACGCCAAATTGATCAGTGGGAAAGTCTTGGCTACGCATTTTTTCTGCGACTTTTCTATCGATATCGAGAATCGCTGAAGCGGGGTCTGCTAATTCGCTAGCTACTTCATCACGAATTTCGCCCATTTGGCTGATTAGCTCACGCATATTACGTGCCCCTGCACCCGAGGCCGCTTGGTAAGTCATTGGGCTGACCCATTCTATAAGGTCTTTTTCAAATAAGCCGCCAATCGCCATCAGTAACAGAGAAACCGTACAGTTTCCGCCAACATAGGTTTTAACACCGTCAGCTAAGGCTTGATCAATGACATGGCGATTTACAGGATCGAGTACAATAACGGCATCATCTTCCATACGTAGAGATGATGCGGCATCGATCCAGTAGCCATCCCAACCGCTAGCGCGCAGCTTAGGGTAGACTTCTTTGGTGTAATCACCACCCTGACAGGTGATGATGGTGTCCATGGCTTTTAGGCTGTCGATATCGAAGGCATCTTGAAGAATGGTTTCGCCGGTGCCTACGTCTGGGCCAGCAATACCAACTTGTGATGTGCTAAAAAAAACGGGATTAATGTGGGCAAAATCGCTCTCATCGCGCATACGCTGCATTAACACGGAACCCACCATGCCGCGCCAACCAACCAAACCTACTTTCATGGTCTGTTTACATCCTTTATTTTATGATCTTGTGTTTGCTCTCTGGTTAAACAAGCTGTATTAACCAAGACTTGAGGGTAACATTGGCTAGCCAATAACACTAGCGCTTCAACAGAAAATCGGATGTTTTTTGAACGTGTCGTGCTGGCGATTGCCGCCGATTAACGGCTATTGCTTTGAGGAAAATTGACCACCTTCGGTGCTTGTCGCTGTTCGTCGCCAATTGGAATGCGGCGAGTGCGTCGTTGCCCCTGTGAATAGCGGTCATAGCAGGCTTCGGATATGCCCATTTCCTGACAAAATTCGACAAAAGTGGCGAAGTCTTTAGCACTAAAGGTTTTGTCGGCGCGGCTGAGTTGACTATCGATGTAAGCTTGGCTGCCGTTAAAACTAATGTTGGCGCAGGCATCGTAGGGTTGCCCGTACTCGCTCACTCTAATAGCCCGCACCAACTTTATCTCAAAGATCCAGTCTCCAATTCTTAAACAGCGCTGTTCAAATTGTTCCATTTTTTGCTTCCTTAGCAGAGGGGAGAAGAAGAAATGCTTATATTGGTTGTTGCAGTAAGAACCGATAGCACAAATTGAGCCAGTTATTTAAGTGATATAAATCATCACCTTAGAAGCGGTAGCTTAAAAAACGGAGCTGGAGCTGTCGGTTTTTGGCGACAGTTGTGTTGCGAGTAAGGGGCTGGGCGCTGTGGATTTTAGTTGCTTGAATTAACTTGGTTTATTAATCAATAGGTTAACTGTAAGTCTTAGCTTATTTGTTGCTGTCGCTTAGTGGCGACAGTGGGATTTTTGTCCACTTCTGGCATTATAGGCGCCAGTTTGCTTGACTCTACAGCCTTAATCTAGAGGTGTTTTTTGATCAATTTCCGTGCCTTAGCCTCCATTCGGCGCTTAAGTTTTTGGGCCTTGGCCACCCTTGGTTTGCCCTTATTAAGCAGCTTGTTGCTGGCGTCATATTATTTGCAGCAGGTCTCTACTCAAGGTCAGCAAACGGCATTTATGTCTGCTCAGGTGGCATCGGCCAGTAAGCGTTTAGATGATGCTTTGTTGGACTTAGAGCGCAGTGCCCGTCAATTTCGCGTATTGGCCGATGAAAGTCGTTTACAGCTTTATCAAAGCCAACGGCAGCGAGTACAGCAAACCTTGGTGGAGTATCAACAGCATACTCAAGACTCAAGTTTGCTAACAATTTTAGAGCACTTACAACAACAGTTGCAGCAATTAACGTTGCAGATGGCCGAGCCAGATAACCTACATCGAACCGAGCTTGACCAGCTGTTTATTGGTTTTGCTGAACTGAGTGAGCAATTTGATTTAGCCAGCCAAGCTTTAATTGAACGGCTGGCAGCAGATTTACAAGAGACCAGTAAGCGAGCCCAACAACGTCTATTGTTAAGCATGTTGAGCCTGCCTTTTGCACTGGCGGCGGCGGTCTTGTTGGTGTTTTTTGTGACTCGCCCTTTGCAGCAATTGCGGCCGCAAATCGCCCGTTTAAAATCCGGTGAATTTGATCAGGCTATTCAAGTCAGTGGCGCTAGCGAGGTGATGGCAATTGCCGACGCCCTCGATGACATGCGTTTGCGTCTGCTGAGTTTAGAACAGCAAAAGACCACTTTTATTCGTCATATTTCGCATGAACTTAAAACCCCTTGGCAGCTATTCGCGAAGGCAACGAGTTACTTTATGACAATAGCGCAGGACCGTTAAATGCGCAGCAGCAGGAAATTACCGAAATTCTGCGGGAAAGCAGCTTGCGCCTGCAGCAATTAATAGAAGCGCTGTTGGATTTTAACCTGTTGCTAGATATGCCCGGCGAGCAGAGCCATCGTTCAGTTGAGTTGCCCGCGCTGGTGGAGAAAGTGCTGGCGAATCATCGCTTAAGTTTGTCCAGCCAGGATTTAAGTTATCACTTAGACTTCAAGCAAGCTGCTGTTATGGCTAACCAAGAACAGTTACGGGTGATTATCGACAACTTGTTATCAAATGCGATTAAGTTCTCACCTTCCGATGGCGTGATTAGCTTGGGCTCCTTTGACGAACAAGGCTCGGTCAGCCTGTATATCGACGATCAAGGTGAAGGCATTAGTGAAGAATTACAACAACGGATTTTTCAACCCTTTGTGCAGGGGCAGGTGGCGAAAGATCCTCGGTTAAAAGGCAGTGGTTTAGGTTTAACTATTGCCAAGGAATTGGTTGAACGCCAACATGCGAGCTTACGTTACCAGCGTTTAGCTGAGGGCAGTCGGTTTATAGTGGAAGGATTAAAAGGAGGCCAGCTCGATGAAAGTTAAATCACGGTTTTGTCTGCTACTTGCGGTAAGTCTGTTGCTAAGTGCTTGTGCTTGGGATCCCGCTAATCGCTCGGCAGTGCCAGTGAGTGATGTTCAACATATTACAATGGGAGAGTTTGATCCCGCTGCTTATTACTTAAATTTAGCCAGCCAAAGTGAAGAGCATATTTTTAACGAATTAGAGCTGTTACTACTGGATCCTGAACTGGGCTATAACAGTATTAAACTTGGCTTGATATATGCCTATAAAAAATCACCGGTGAAAAACCCACATCGAGCACATCGTTTGTTAAGCAAAGCGCTAGCTTCAGAGCAAGCTTACCCGCAACGAGGCATGTTAGTGGCGCTAAACGACCAACTGTATGATGGTTTACGCTGGCAACATCGATATGAGGCTCAACAGTCTAATAAACAGCAACAAGAGAGTCTGCTAAAGCAACAAATTGCCGCATTAAGAATGCAGCTAGATGAACTAACCCGAATAGAGCAACAGTTAAATGAACGAAATTAATCACGCTGGCGGAAACATTTTGGTGGTCGATGATGACCCCAGCCTATTGCGCCTTATCAGTTTACGTTTGCAGTCGGCTGGCTATCAGGTGCAAGCGGTGGCCAGTGCCAAACAAGCCTTAGCCGAACTAGAGAGTTACCCTGCTCAGTTAGTGATTAGTGACGTGCGTATGGATGGCATGGACGGTTTGGCCTTGTTTGGCGCGATTAAACAGCTTTATCCCAGTCTGCCAGTGATGCTGTTAACCGCTCATGGCAATATTCCTGATGCGATAGCGGCTACCCAACAAGGGGTATTTGGTTACTTAACCAAGCCTTTCGACAGTCAGGAATTGCTAGCAAAGGTGGCTGAAGCCTTGCGTTTACAGCCTTCGCTGCACGAAGTTAGCAGTGAGCAAGGTCAGCCCGCATGGCGGCGTGAAATTATTAGTCGCAGTCCGGTGATGGAAGTGTTGTTGAAACAGGTGCAGCAGGTGGCACCGAGCGACGTGAATATTATGATTCAGGGGGAAAGCGGTTCGGGGAAAGAGTTATTAGCCAAGGCGATTCATCATGCTAGTCCGCGTCATCAAGGACCTTTTGTTGCGGTAAACTGTGCCGCGGTTCCTGAGGGCTATTTGAATCGGAGTTATTTGGTCACGCCAAGGGCGCCTTTAGTGGCGCAGCGCAGGCGCACCAAGGTTTGTTTCAGGCGGCCAATGGTGGCACCCTATTTTTGGATGAAATCGCCGATACGCCCTTGAGTGTGCAGGTGAAGTTATTGCGCGCCTTGCAAGAACGAGAGGTACGCCCTGTTGGTTCAACTAAGAATATTGCCGTTGATGTGCGGATCGTTTCGGCCAGCCATCAAGACTTGTATCAAGCGGTGCAACAGCAGCAATTTCGTGAAGATTTGTATTATCGCTTGAATGTGGTGGAGCTTGCCTTACCACCTTTGGTGAAGCGCCGCGAAGATATTCCTCTACTAGTTCATCATTTCAGCCAACAAATTGCTGAGCGCCAAGGCGTGCCCTTAAAAACCTATTCCCCGGAAGCGATGTCGGCCTTAGTGGCGGCGCGTTGGCCGGGTAATGTTCGCCAGTTAATGAATGTAGTAGAGCAAACCAATGCGCTGTCTACGGGGCCTTTGATTCCCGCACAATTGGTGCAGCAAGCCTTGCGGGAGAAAGCCGAATTAGTCAGTTTTTCTCAGGCGCGTGATGAATTTGAGCGGGGCTATTTAGCGCGCTTGTTGCGCCTGACTCAGGGTAATGTGAGTCAGGCTGCGCGCTTGGCGATGCGTAATCGCACGGAGTTTTACAAGTTACTGGAGCGCCATCATTTGCGCCCCGAGTCCTTCCGTGGTTAAAGGTGCTTCTGGTTGAAGCGGTCTACAATCACGGCGCAGGCTGCATCGCCAGTAATATTTAACGAGGTGCGGATCATATCGAAGATACGGTCCAGAGCGAACAACAGTGGTAGTCCCTCAATCGGGATCCCTGCCGCCAATAACACCGCTACAACCAAGAAAGAGGGCCAGGTACACCTGCTTGGCCAATCGCACCAAGGGTCGCGGTAAAGATGATCGCCGCATAGGCCGTTAAGCTTAAATCCACTTGAAATAGCTGGGCAAAAAACATCGCTACTAGGCCATAGTAAATGGCGTTACCACTCATATTGATGGTGGCGCCCAAAGGCAGCACGAAGGCGGTAGTGGCTTTGGATATCTTTAACTCTTCTTCAACCACTTCCATGGTGACTGGCAAGGTAGCCATTGAGGAAGCGGTTGATAGCGCCACCGCCTGCGGTTTCTTCATCTTGCTGATAAATGTTCTGACCGACATCTTAGAGAATAGCTTGATGCTTAAGGGTAGAAGACGAAGCCAAAAATCAGAATGCTTGCGACATACACAGCAAATAGCTTGGTGACCAGCGTTAACATGGTAAAACCGAAGGTACCTACAGAGTCAGCCATTAAACCAAATACCCCTATCGGTGCAATCAGCATGACAACATTAATCATCCAGATAAAGGCCTGAATGATGGTGTCTAAGCCATCCATAATCGGCGCACTTTTTTCCTTGGGCTGTTTAGATAAGGCGATACCTAAGAACAAACAAAATACCATGATTTGCAGAATATTGGCGTCCATTAGGGAGGCAAACACATTCTCTGGAATCATGCCGATGATGGTATCCATGACTCCGGGAACTTCACCTTTGTCTGAATATTCGTTAGAAAACAAGTGACTGGCGTGGCTAAGGTCTAAGGCGTGACCGGGTTGAAAAATCCAACCCATAACTAAGGCTAGCGCCACTGCCAGTGCTGAGCTGAGCATAAAAAACGCGAAGGTTGATATACCGATTTTGCCCGCTTCTGGGCTATTGCCTAAATTGGCCGCTCCGGCAATGATCGACACCCCAATCAAGGGAATCACCAACATTTTGATTAGGTGAATAAAGATGGTGCCTAATGGAGCAAAGATGGCAGCTTGCTCACCCATGAGCGCGCCTACTAGTGCGCCAATGACCATAGCAATGACGACTTGTACGCCAATATTTTTATACAGTGCTGGTTTCATCAAGTTTTCCGTTTGAATAGTATGATTGAAATCGTAGTGGTCGCGAATTGTACTGTATATAGATTATTAGTTAATGCTTAGTTCTAATAAATTTGATTTAGGTGGTGTTTATTTCTGTTAATCCTGCCTAAGGCAAACGTCATACACTATGAAGTACTGGGTGTAGTGGTTTTAGGGTAAATACTCAGACTTGAATGGCCAGTAATACTATGGGGAGACCGTTTGCTGTGTCTGACTCTTGGTGATGTGGCTTAACTCGTGTGCTTGGCGAAGCGTAATCGTAGCAAGTTGAATCGATTAGGCCTTAGTACTGGACAATAGTGCCAGTGTTAGCTGGCACCATATGGCTTTAGCTTTGTGTTAGGGCTAACTCACGGCAGTGGGTGATGTAGTCAAGGGTTTCGCTAAGATTTTCAGGAAAGCGCATTTCTAGCTCAGATTCAATGAGTTGGGGTTGGTGTTGGTCGATGGCTATGCAGTAGTGCTGGTCGCCATCTTCGGCATAAATGGTGGTGGTGTACAAAAAGTTCTCTTGTTCATCATAGAGGTCGAAGGTATTGCTGTTGTCATAACTGACTCGAAACACCGCATATTGGTGAGCGGGTTGGCCTTCTTCATCTAGTGGTACTTCTCCATCCGCTCGCTGATTAAGAGTGATATCAACGCGCTCGAAACCATTGGCGATAAGTAGTCGCTTAAAATTGACTAGCTCATCGGCTGCTGCCGAGTCGGGGAAAGACGTCTGGGTAGGATAAAAGCTAAGAAAGACCTGGTTTTCAGCTTGATAGTCTTCGTTATCGTCACAGCCAATTAAAGTTAGGCTTAGCAAGGACAAGGGAATAATTTTTTGTAGCATGTTTTCCTCGTTATTGTGGTTCACCTCCGTTGTGAAAAGTCCCATTTTTATAGTTTGTTAGGGTGTATTCTTATTGATTGAGTGCTCGACAGGCAGCAACCAATTGATGGGCTTGGTGTTTGTTGTGCGCCGTTGTTACCGGTAAATCCACCAGCATATTAAATTTAGTTAGAGGCTCACTAGGCAAACAGAGGTGTTTCTGGCTGAGCTCGGAATATAAAGTGGTGCTATAGAGAAACTCGCCACTTTCGGAATACAGCTCGAGATCGAGGCTATCGGTAAACTCAATTAAAAAGGTGCTGTGTTGGCCGACACTTTGGCCATTCAGCGTGGGTGGTTTACCGTCGGCGCGCTGGTTGATTTCCACGCTTTCTGTGCTTGAGAGTTGCTTGGCTCGAAAGAAACGTTTTTGGCTAATTGTTGTGCTTTTATCGGTGAACAGAGGAAAGCTATCTGTGGGGGGTAGAAAGTAATAGAGACTTGACTAGGCGGCTGTTGATCGTCAATCGAGCAGGCCCACAATAACAGCGATAATAGCGTAACAGCAGCAATACGCAGGGAAAACATCAATACTCCTAAGTTGGTAAATTGGCTAAGCTTCCTGTTAGCTGAGATCATCCCTGAATAGATGAGCGAGTTTTTTACAGAAACCTGCAGGATGACGCAAGCGAAACTTGGACGCTGTGTTTAACTATCTCTATTTATTTTGATTTTTGCGAAGTTTATTGCATAAAGTCGCGTTGTTTGGCGTTTCGCTAAAGGCGCAATAGTTGCCTAAAATTTTTTACATGATATTTTCAGAGCAGATCTTATTGAAGGATGTTAAATCATGCCAAAGGCAAGTGAAATTAAGAAAAATGCCGCTATTGAACATAACGGTAAGGTGTACTTTGTAAAAGATATCGCCAAGCTTACTCCTAGTGGGCGAGCGGGTGCCAGTTTGTATAGAATGCGTTTATATGACGTGGCGACAGGTGCTAAAGCCGACGAGAGCTTTAAGGCCGATGAAATGATTAATTTGGCCGATGTAGGTCGTCATCAGGTGATGTTCTCTTACGTTGATGGTGAAGAATATGTGTTTATGGATGCAGAGGACTACACGCCTTACAACTTGCATCAAGACACCATTGCAGAGGAGCTGCCTTTCATCACTGAAGAGACCTCAGGCATGCAGGTGGTCACCGTTAGCGGCGCACCAGTGGCGGTTGAACTACCCGCTAGTGTTGAATTGTTGATTGTGGAAACCGACCCGTCAATTAAGGGCGCTTCTGCCAGCGCACGCACGAAACCGGCGATTTTAAGCACCGGTTTGACGGTACAGGTGCCGGAATACATCGCCAGTGGTGAAAAAATTAAAGTCAGCACTGCTGAGAAGAAGTTTATGAGCCGGGCTGAAAAGTAGTCGCATTCAAGCTTAGCTCCTTATTAAGCAGCCCATGGGCTGCTTTTTTAATGGTTTATACAGCTGAGGTGCAGGTTTAAGCTTGTTGCGAACAACCTTTATTTACTGTTTTGTCAGTATTTTTTACAGCTAGCCTTTGTGTTCCATACTGTTATGTTGTTAATTTATTGATTTAAAAGAGTAAATTTATTTTGGATTGATTTTTGCTAAATGCTCGCCGAACGAATCTAAACAAGGACAAGTAAGTGAGTTATAAATTTAATTTTTTCAAAGCCTTAATGTTAGTTTTAGTGCTTTCCCCTTGGGGAGCCAAAGCGGGCATCATTGTTGATAAAAGTTTTGACCCCAGCAACATCGTCATTGGCACCTATATCGATAATAGCAATGGTAGTGCCGATTTATTCGATGATTTTTCACTAAACAGTGATACCACTATTACCGATATCACCTTTTGGGGTGGTTATTGGTCGAGCGGTACCATTCCTAGCGGCGAAGCCCTGCGTATGCGCATCGAGCAGGCCAATGGCCCAGCTCGTGGCGCGACGGTGCTAGACACGGTATTTGATTTCACTCGTAGCAATACAGGCTTTACCCACAATAACAATGGAAGCAGTGATATTTGGGCCTTTGCTGCCAGCGATTTAAACATCGATTTGGCCGCCGGCGATTATTGGTTGAGCTTCTATATGGCTAGCAGCGCCTCGCAAACCAGCTTTATCTGGCAGCGCTCTGTCTCGAGTGCGCCGATTGGCGTTTATAGTACTAGCTCAGACTATATCTCTGACTATGGTGATTATGCCTTTGTACTTGAATCCAATGTTCAAGCTGCCCAAGTCAGTGAGACCGCTAGTTTTATGATTTTCTTACTCGCCTGTAGTGGCTTACTGTGGCGTCGAAAATTTTCTTAGTAGCAGTCTAGAGAAACTAATCTAAGGCAACCCCATAGGCTGCTTTTTTTGGGGTTTTTGCAAGCTTCCTTACTGTTAGATTTGTCACATTTAACGATTTACTTCTACAATTAACTTAGTTTTTACTAAAATTTGTCGCTGAAGGATCAAGTTGTGGCGATAGTAAGTCATGCTAGGAGGCCCTTATGGGACAGTCTGCGGCACTAAATGTTGATTTACGGCAAATGGTTATCGCCATTGAAACAGCGGTATCCTTAGTGGGGATGAATGATACCAATCATGGTAAACGGGTTGGCTATATCGCCAGCCAAATTGGTCACCAACTTGGCTTCAGTGATGTTGATTTGCAATACGCTTTCGATTTAGGGCTGCTGCATGACTGTGGTGTATCCACCGAGCAGATGCACTCAAGCTTAGTGAATCATTTTGACTGGGAAGAGGCGCACATTCACTGCAATATTGGTTATCAACTGCTTAAACCCTTTGAACCTCTCGCTAAATTTGCCACTCCAATTCTTTACCATCACACCGCTTGGAGTGATTTACTGAACGTTAATATCAGCCCCTACGATGCGCGCATGGCCAATTTAATCTACTTGGCCGATAGGATTGATGTGCTTGCCGCAGGCCACTATGAAACCGATATATTGATAGCCAAGCATGAAGTGGTTCGCTCCATTACCGGTTATTCTGGTAGCTATTTTGATCCTGAGTTAGTACAGGCTTTTCAATTGGTTGAGCGCTCGGAAGCCTTTTGGATTGCTTTGGAGAATCGTCATATCAGTCGTTATGCGTGGGACATGGGCAGAGTCGCGAGCAACCATCCGCTGAGTTGGCCTCAGGTGAAGCAACTGTCGATGATTATGTCTTATATCGTTGACCAGAAAAGTCCATTTACCGCTCAGCATTCGTTACGCGTGGCTGAATTAGCGAAATTTATTGCTGAGTGTTATGGCCTGTCTTCTGAGCAATGTGACAAGGTGGAAATTGCTGGTTTATTGCATGATTTAGGCAAACTGCATACTCCCGACAACATTCTAGAAAAGGCTGGGCCACTGAATGATGTGGAACGGGCCATCATGAATCAGCATAGTTACGAGACCTACGAAATACTGCGTCATATTGATGGCTTGGGTGAGGTGGCGCGCTGGGCTGCTTATCATCACGAGGGCATCAATGGTGCGGGTTATCCCTTCCACCCAGATAAAAGCGAGCTTTGCCTAGAGGCGCGGATTATCGCGGTGGCTGATATTTTTCAGGCTTTGGTGCAAAAGCGCCCCTATCGAGAGGGCATGAAGAAAGAGGCCGTTCTTAGCATTTTGAGTGAGTTGGCCGAGTCCGGCAAGTTAGATAATGAGGTGGTGAAGCTGGTCACTCGGCGCGCCGCAGACTGTTATCAATATGCCTTGGGAGAATCTGCAGAAAGCGCTCAAGCCTATTTGGAAGGCTTGGTGCATCAGTTTAAAGCTAAACAGCAGTAAACTAGTTTAGGCCAATAAAAAAGCAGCTTTAGAGCTGCTTTTTTGATTTAACTTACTGTAGTTTAAGGCTTTAAATCATGGTTCGACCTTGACGCATTAACTCTTCAATTTCGCTTAAGCTGGCCGGATCATCGATGGTGGAAGGAATTGCATAGTCTTCTCCATCGGCTAGTTGGCGCAGGGTGCGGCGAAGAATTTTTCCTGAGCGAGTTTTTGGCAGGCGTTGCACGATAATTGCCTGAGTAAAACAGGCTATCGCGCCAATCTCGTTGCGCACTTTTTGGATCAATTCCTTGGAGATTTCCTGTTCGCTTTGCTGCACACCATCCTTTAATACCACTAAGCCAAAGGGCACTTGGCCTTTTAGTTCATCATGGCTGCCGATCACCGCGCACTCTGCTACCGCAGGGTGGGCGCCCACTACTTCTTCCATTTCGCCTGTAGATAAGCGATGCCCGGCAACGTTAATTACATCGTCGATGCGTCCCATAACAAACAGATAACCGTCTTGGTCGATGTAGCCGCCATCCCCCGAGACATAATAACCAGGGAACTGTTTTAAGTAGGCCGATTCAAAGCGGGCTTGGTCACCCCATACCGTGGGTAAGCAACCCGGAGGCAGTGGCAGCTTGATGGCAATATAACCTTGTTGCATCGGCTCGCAGGGCTCGCCCATCTCATCCAAAATACTCACTTGGAAACCCGGTAAGGGCTTGCTGGCACTACCGGGTTTCACCGGCATGCGTTCTAAACCTATCGGGTTGCCGGCAATCGCCCAGCCGGTTTCGGTTTGCCACCAGTGATCGGTCACTGGTTTGTCGGTTTTATTGATGGTCCACTCCAGAGTGGGTGGGTCGAGACGTTCACCGGCCATGAAGATATCGCGCAGTTGGCTAAGGTCGTAGTCTTTAATGAGTGCGCCATCGGGATCTTCCTTTTTAATCGCCCGAAAGGCGGTCGGTGCGGCGAATAAGACCTTCACCTTGTGCTCGCTGGCCACTCGCCAAAATGCGCCCGCATCGGGAGTGCGCACCGGCTTGCCTTCATACAAGATGGTGGTGCAACCGTAAATTAGCGGGGCATAGACTATGTAAGAATGGCCCACTACCCAGCCCACATCGGAGGCGGCCCAAAATACTTCGCCGGGCTGCATGTTATAAACGGTTTGCATCGAGTAATGCATCGCTACGGCGTGACCACCGTTATCTCGTACCACTCCTTTGGGTTTGCCAGTGGTGCCAGAGGTATACAAAATATACAGTGGGTCGGTGGCATCTACCGGTACACAGTCGTGTGGTTCGGCTTGTTGCTGAAGGCTTTGCCAGTTGAGATACTGTTGATTAAAACCCACCGCTTGCTGGGGGCGCTGCCAAACGATCACCGGCGTGTTCATCTGGGTACTTTGCTCTAAGGCGAGGGTAACCATGGGTAAGTAGTTGATTACTTTGCTGCCTTCTAAGCCGCAACTGGCGGTGAGTATCACCTTGGGCTGGGCATCGTTGATGCGCACCGCTAATTCTTGCGCGGCAAAACCACCAAATACCACCGAGTGGATTGCACCGAGTCTGGCACAAGCGAGCATGGCGATGGCCGCTTGAGGAATCATCGGCATGTATAATACTACTCGGTCGCCTTTGCTGACGCCTTGCTCAGCCAGCATGCCTGCGGTTTTGGCGACTTCATCCCGCAATTGATTAAAGCTGAAGTGTTGCTGTTGATTGGCTACTGGCGAGTCGTAAATTAACGCGGTTTGCTCGCCGCGACCATTTTCGCAATGGAAATCTAGCGCTAGGTAGGCGGTGTTTAAACTGCCGCCCTTAAACCAGCGGTAGTTACCATGTTGATCTTGGCTTAGCGCCTGTTGCGGTGGGCTATACCAGGCCAGCTTTTGAGCTTGTTCTAACCAAAATTGTTCGGGCTGTTGTTGGGCAAATTGTGCTTGTTGCTGATAACTCATAATTCCTCCTCGTCCCTAAGCGACACACTACCTGGCAAGGGGCGGTTATATTGGTTGGGTTAGTTCAATGGCCGCTCAACTTAGAAGCTGTCACTGGGTACGCGCACCCAACCCTCCATTAAGATCCTGGCGCTGCGACTCATACTCACCTTGTCGACTTGCCAACGATTGTTTTGCTTACGCGCCTGAGCGCCTACTTTGAGGCTGCCCGAGGGGTGACCAAAGCGTACGCTTTCGCGCTCGCCGCCGCCTGCTACCTGATTCACCAAGGTGCCGGGAATGGCTGCCGCGGTGGCGATGGCCACTGCAGCGGTGCCCATCATGGCGTGGTGTAGCTGACCCATGGATAGAGCGCGAACACACAGGTCGTTGTCGATGGCTTTAATCGCTTTACCGCTAGAGCTGAGGTAGTCTTGGGAGCGCGCGACAAAAGCCACTTTGGGCGTATGTTGGCGCTGCGCCGCCTGCTCTAGTTGCTCAATTAGCCCCATTTTTAAGGCGCCATAGGCGCGAATCTTTTCAAATTTGGCCAGCGCTTGTGGGTCGTTGTTGATATCTTCCTGTAGCTCGGTGCCGCGGTAACCGAGCTCTGCCGCATCGAGGAAGATGGTGGGAATACCGGCGTTAATCATGCTAGCGGTAAAACTGCCCAGCTCTGGTACGTCCAGTTGCTCAAGCACTTGTCCAGTGGGGAATAGCGCACCGTCGCCATCGGCCGGGTCGACAAATTCAATCTGCACTTCGGCGGCGGGAAAGGTCACGCCGTCTAGCTCAAAGTCGCCACATTCTTGTACTTCGCCATCCACTATTGGCACATGGGCGATAATGGTTTTTTTAATATTGGCTTGCCAAATACGCACACTAGCAAAGCCATTGTGCGGAATTCTAGCCGGACCCACCAAGCCGCTGTATATGGCGAAGGCGCCCACGGCAGCGGTTAGGTTGCCGCAATTACCACTCCAGTCGACAAAGGCCTTATCAATAGCCACTTGGCCAAATAAATAGTCGACGTCGTGTCCACTCTGTTGGCTTTTGGCAAGGATGACGGTTTTACTGGTGCTAGAGCTGGCGCCACCCATGCCATCAATTTGTTTGGCATAAGGGTCAGGACTGCCCACGACTCGCAGTAGCAGCTTATCGCGTGCTTCACCGGGCTGCTGAGCGGCGCTGGGCAGATCTTCTAGCTTGAAGAACACCCCCTTGCTGGTACCGCCACGCATATAACAGGCCGGAACGCGGATTTGTTTTACTGGCTTCATCTGCGGCTCCTTAAGCTGGCTGCTGATTTTCGAGAAAATCTTGAGCAAAGCGCTGTAGTACGCCACCGGCTTGGTAAACCGAGACTTCTTCGGCGGTATCCAAGCGACAAATCACCGGTAAGTCGATACGTTCGCCGTTGGCACGAGTGATCACCAGTGTGAGGCGTTCGCCGGGGGCGGGTGTGCCAATCACGTCGTAACATTCACTGCCATCAATTTGGTAACAGTGACGAGTTTTGCCTTCGGTGAATTGCAGCGGCAATACCCCCATGCCCACTAGGTTGGTGCGGTGAATGCGCTCAAAGCCTTCAGCCACGATCACTTCAACCCCCGCCAAGCGGACACCTTTGGCCGCCCAGTCGCGTGACGAGCCTTGGCCGTAGTCGGCACCGGCAATAATTATCAGTGGCTGTTGGCGCTGCATGTAGCACTCAATGGCTTCCCACATCCGCATTACTGTGCCTTCGGGCTCTAAGCGGGTGAGTGAGCCTTGTTTCACTTGGCCGTTTTCCAGCACCATTTCGTTAAACAGTTTGGGATTGGCAAAGGTAGCGCGTTGCGCGGTTAAGTGATCACCACGGTGGGTGGCATAGGAGTTAAAGTCTTCTTCGGGTAGCCCCATCTTGGCTAGGTAGGCACCGGCGGCGCTGTCTAGCATAATCGCATTGGAGGGCGATAGATGGTCGGTGGTAATGTTGTCGCCCAACACCGCCAAAGGTCGCATACCTTGTAAGCTGCGTTGTCCTGCTAGCGCCCCTTCCCAGTATGGCGGGCGGCGAATATAGGTGCTTTGCGGGCGCCACTCATACAGCGGTGAACTGCTGCTACCGTAATCCACCTTAATATCAAACATCGGCTCATAGACTTGCTTGAAGTGTTCGGGTTTTACACTTTGTTCGAGTACCGCATCGATCTCTTCATCGCTAGGCCAAATGTCTTTTAGAGTAATTGGCTGGCCTTGGCTATCGTGGCCAAGTGCATCTTTCTCGATGTCGAAGCGAATGGTGCCGGCAATCGCGTAGGCTACCACCAGTGGTGGAGAGGCCAAGAAGGCTTGTTTGGCATAGGGATGAATGCGCCCGTCGAAGTTACGGTTACCGGACAACACCGCCGTTGCATATAAGTCGCGGTCGATAATCTCTTGTTGAATTTTAGGGTCTAAAGCCCCGCTCATACCATTACAGGTGGTACAGGCAAAAGCCACGATACCAAAACCTAACTGCTCTAACTCGGGTAATAGCTGGGCTTCTTCTAGGTACAGTTGTACCGCCTTAGAGCCCGGAGCCAAAGAGGTTTTCACCCAGGGTTTGCGACTTAAGCCCAGTTTGTTGGCGTTGCGTGCCAGTAAACCGGCGGCAATCACGTTGCGTGGGTTAGAGGTATTGGTACAGCTGGTAATGGCGGCAATAATACAGGCACCATCCGGCATTAATCCTTCTTGCGTGGGAACTGGCGCGGCAATGCCTTGGCTGGCTAGTTCGCTAGTGGCCACGCGGCGATGCGGATTGGATGGCCCAGCTATGTTACGACCCACCGTAGATAAATCGAAGTGCAGCACGCGCTCATATTGCGCTTCGCTGAGTTGGTCAGCCCATAAACCGGTGGTTTTGGCGTAGTTTTCCACCAGTGCCACTTGTTCGGCATCGCGGCCGGTCAGTTTAAGGTAGTCGATGGTGTTATCATCGATGTAGAACATCGCCGCGGTAGCACCAAATTCCGGCGTCATATTAGAAATGGTAGCGCGGTCACCTAGGGTGAGCTGAGCGGCACCTTCACCATAAAATTCTAGGTAGCTAGAGACCACTCGCTGCTCGCGTAAAAACTCGGTTAGGGCTAACACGATGTCGGTGGCGGTAATGCCACTTTGGCGTTGTCCGCTCAGCTCTACGCCAATAATATCTGGCAGGCGCATATAGGAGGCGCGCCCTAACATTACGTTTTCGGCTTCTAAACCACCTACGCCCACGGCGATTACGCCCAGCGCATCCACATGGGGAGTATGGCTGTCGGTGCCCACTAAGGTATCGGGAAAGGCCACACCGTCACGCGCTTGAATCACTGGCGACATTTTCTCCAGGTTGATTTGGTGCATGATGCCGTTGCCAGGGGGAATAACATCAACGTTTTCAAAGGCGGTTTTACACCAGTTGATAAAGTGAAAGCGGTCGTCGTTACGGCGGTCTTCAATGGCGCGGTTTTTGGCAAAGGCATCTTTTTCATAACCGGCGTGTTCCACCGCTAAGGAATGGTCAACAATCAACTGAGTGGGTACCACCGGGTTCACCTTGGCCGGATCGCCGCCTTTTTCGGCAATGGCATCACGTAGACCCGCCAAATCTACCAGAGCCGTTTGTCCCAAAATATCGTGGCACACCACGCGTGCTGGGTACCAAGGGAAGTCTAAGTCGCGTTTGCGTTGAATGATTTGACTCAGAGCGGCAGTGAGCTGCTCTGGTGGGCAGCGCCGTACTAGGTTTTCGGCCAGTACTCGCGAAGTATAGGGCAGGCCTGCGTAGGCGCCGGCTTGGATGTCTTCAATCGCTGCGCGGGTATCAAAATAGTCTAAGAGGCTATTAGCTAAAGGTTTGCGGTAATCGGTATTCATAAGCGTTTCCACAGCTAAGGGAACAATTCAGTGGAGCTCTAGCTCCACTGACCGGGCGACTAAGCGCGTTGGGCTAAGGGCACGTAAGCACGAGGCTCGCTGCCAGTATAGTCTGCGCTAGGACGAATAATGCGGTTATTGGCCCGCTGCTCCATAATATGAGCGGCCCAACCACTGACCCGCGAGCAAACAAAAATCGGGGTAAACAGTGGGGTGGGTATGCCCATGAAATGATAGGCGCTAGCATGGAAGAAATCGGCGTTACAGAACAGTTCTTTCTCGCGCCACATCACTTCTTCCACTCGCTCTGAGACCGCAAACAGGTGCTGGTCGCCGCTGGCTTCGCTGAGTTTCTTCGACCAGGCCTTGATTAAGGCATTACGTGGATCGCTGGTACGATAGATGGCATGGCCAAAGCCCATGATTTTATCTTTGCGGGCCAGCATGCCCATGATTTCCTGCTCAGCTTGTTCTGGGCTGGTCCAGTTTTTAATCATCGCCATGGCGGCTTCGTTGGCTCCGCCATGCAAGGGGCCGCGCAGTGCACCAATTGCGCCAGCTACCGCAGAGTGAATGTCGGATAAGGTTGAGGCAATCACCCGGCCGGTAAAGGTTGAGGCGTTAAACTCATGCTCAGCGTAGAGAATTAATGAACATTGCATCACCTGCTCGTGTAAAGGATCGGGTGCTTTGCCGTGCAGTAACTGTAAGAAGTGTCCGGCAATGGATTTAGCCGAACTTTGAGTAGAAATACGCTCGCCGGTTTGGCTGAAGCGATACCAGTAACAGATAATCCCAGGCAGTGCCGCCAGTAGGCGGTCGGTATGATGCTGTTGCTGGTCAAAACTGGCTTCAGTTTCTAGGTTGCCTAGCATTGATACACCAGTGCGCATTACATCCATGGGGTGCGCGTCGGCGGGGATCAGTTCCAGTACTTTCTTGAGTGAGTCTGGTAGTTCACGCAGGTTGTGTAAAGTGTCGTGATAAGCGGCTAATTGCTCGCGATTGGGGAGTTCACCGTTGAATAACAGGTAAGCCACTTCTTCGAAGCTGGCATGTTCGGCCAATTCGCTAATATCGTAACCACAATAAGTGAGACCTGAGCCGCTTTGGCCCACGGTGCATAATTTGGTTTCGCCTGCACTTTGTCCGCGTAAGCCTGCGCCTCCTAAAGCTTTTTGTACCATGATGTTCTCCTTTCATTCATTGCTTGGTTTAACCAGCAAGGCGCATAAAGCGCCATATATTGGCTGGCTAATGGGGCTGGGCGGCTAAGTCTTCGCCTGCTCGCTAAGCCCATTCACGTAGTTGTTGGGTTTATTTTTTGCTAAACAGTTGGTCGAGCTTTTGCTCATAGTCGTGGTAACCCAAGTAATCGTAGAGCTGAGCACGGGTTTGCATGCTGTCTACCACTTCTCGCTGGTGGCCATGCTCACGTAGGCTGCGGTAAACATTGACCGCGGCTTGGTTCATGGCGCGAAAGGCCGATAGCGGGTAGAGCACCATGTCTACGCCTACGCCAGCTAACTCTTCACCACTAAATAAGGGGGTTTGGCCAAATTCAGTAATGTTGGCCAAGATCGGTACTTTTACCGCTTCGGCAAACTGTTGATACTGTTCTAAGGTCAACATGGCTTCGGGGAAAATCATGTCGGCACCGGCTTCTACGTATTGGCAAGCACGTTCGATGGCACCGCCCATGCCTTCAATTTGCAGCGCATCAGTACGTGCCATGACCACAAATTCAGGATCCACTCGCGCATCTACCGCGGCCTTGATGCGATCGACCATTTCATCGCTGGACACAATCGCTTTGTTGGGACGGTGACCGCAGCGTTTTTGGGCCACTTGGTCTTCCATGTGCACCGCGGCGGCATCGGCGCGGATCATTTCTTTTACGGTGCGGGCAATGTTAAAGGCGCCGCCAAAACCTACATCAATATCTACCAATAGCGGTAGGTCGCAGGCTGCGGTGATGCGACGTACGTCTTCTAGCACGTCGTTCATGGTGGTAATACCCAAGTCGGGTAAGCCATATGAGGCATTGGCGATACCTCCACCGGAAAGATAAATGGCTTGATGGCCTTCGCGTTTGGCCATCATTGCGCAATAGGGGTTGATGGTGCCAACAATCTGTAATGGATGCTGCGTTTTCACGGCTTGACGAAAGCGCGCGCCGGGTGAGACTGGTGTGCTCATGGCTTTACTCCTTGGGGTTGTCTGGTAGAAGCATTGGCTTCTAAGCTTTGGTCGGGAAAGGTTTGCTGGTGTTGTTGTTCAATGGCTTTGCGAGCACGAGCAATGTGGCGGCGCATCAGTAACTCGGCCAGTTCACCATCGCGGTCGGCCAAGGCTTGCCAAATCGCCCAGTGCTCTTGCAAGGCGCGTTCGGGCCGAGAAACCTGTTTACTGGCTTGATAGCGGTACATCCGTAGCAGGTGGTAGAGCTCGTCGCAGAGCAAGTTCACCAAATACTGATTATTACTGCCTTTGATGATCAAGTAGTGAAAGTCAAAATCGCCGTGTTGTTCGAAGTAGGCTTTGCCCTGATGTTGCTGCAAATACTGCTGGTGATGTTCCAGTAGGTTTTTCAACTCGCTGAGTTGTTGACTGCTAAGCTGACTGGCAGCTAAGCGGCAGGCCATGCCTTCTAGGGCTTCGCGCACCGAGTAAATGTCGATCAGTTGCTGCGGATTGAGTTGCACCACTCGAGCGCCGACATGGGGAACGCGCTCTACTAAGCCCATGCCTTGTAGCTTGAGGATGGCTTCGCGCAGCGGGCCACGACTTACGCCATAGTGTCGAGCCAGTTCTGGCTCCGATATTTTTTTGCCTTGGGCTATCTGGCCACTAACGATGGCTTCAATCAGGGTATCGCTGAGGTTTTGCGATAACAGATTCTGCTTGTCGCTGGTGCCATTTAAAGTCGCTGCTTGAGACATTGCAATTACACGTTGGTTACTAAATTGTTGCAGAGTGTAGATCGAATGTTGCGCTGCGATCAAATTATTGTCGACAATTTGTGCTAATACTTTAGTTTAATCGCCATTAAAACGTGATTTTAGGCAGGTTTTGTTTACAGGGACCGGCTTGAGTGAAGGATTGTCGACAATCTATTCGTTAGTTGGTGTTTAGTTGCTGAGCGATGCTTACTGGTAAGGCAATTTGCCAGTCTGCCAGCTGCTGGTGGCAGGCCGCAATATTGTTTACTTGGGCAAACTTACAGTGATGTGGTACTAGACCGGTATGAACTCGTTGTACTAAGAATTGTAAAATTCCAGATTGTTCAACAAGATAAATGCAGTGGCTGAGCTTATGTTGTAGCGACCAGTTGATTTGCTCGCGCATGATCGGATAGCTTTCTGGGGTCATCAGCTGCCAGCGACGAAAATCAAAAATGGCAGACCATGGCTGTTGTTTGAACTGATTAACTACGTTGGTGAGCTGTTGGCTATATTGCTGGGTGGTAACGGTATTCCAGCTGTCGTAAAGCCGAGCATAAACAAAGTCGTCTTCACTGAAAATTTGGTAGCTGCCGTGGCCGCCTGAATTCATACCTGACCTCTCTGATACTGTACAACATGAAGCAAAGCAGGCCTACCGAGTGAGCCTAATTACTAACCAAGGCATATTAAACTAAGATACTTATCTTGCTGGTCTAACCAAGAGTGTTTTTAGTGTGAACATTTGCTTGTGATTTAGTCAATAGCAGGTTAGCTTATAACTTCAATTACTTACTGCTTAGAACGAGGCCGGCAATGAATAAATATCATTATTTAGCATCATGCTCGCTTCGATCTATGTCTATGCTGGTGCGCGCCTGTTTTTTCAAACATCGCATGTCTAGCATGGGACGCTGCAGTTAAGGATTGATCTTTTCATTCATTATCCGAGCTGCGAAGTGTCGCAGTGAAGGATTGTTCTAAGCCGTTTTCCCCTCTGTGTCACTTCGCTCTCTATCAAGGAGAACGAGACATGATGTCATTTAAAATTCGTCTATTAAGTTTAACTATCGGGCTACTGGTTCGTTATCAACAGCATCTAGAAACCCAACGTTGGCTTAAACAACAACGCCAGCAATCTTGGCAAATAACGGGAATTAGTGCCCATATTGCGAGAGATATTGGTGTTGATTCTGATGGCCGTATTCGTGCCAAGCTGGATGAGGTGGTAGTCGATACACCAAGCCATGAGCAACACCGTAGAGCATGGAAAAATCCCGCTCCGGGTTTGACCGCCGATACGTGAATTAAGCGCCCTACGGGGCGCTTTTCAATTTAAGCCGCTGATTTGTTAAAAATCATTGGCTAGATCTAGTGCAAACCTTGGAGCATTCTCTCAGCTACAGTACACTAGCGGCAGTTCGCATAATGTAGGAAGCAAAGATGAGCGTTGAGCAAGACACCACCCATTTTGGTTATAAGACAGTAAACCGTGACGAAAAGGTGGGTTTAGTGGCAGAAGTATTTCATTCTGTTGCCGGTAAATATGACCTAATGAATGACCTGATGTCAGGTGGTATTCATCGCTTGTGGAAACGCTTTACCATTGATTGCAGTGGGGTTCGTCCGGGACAAAAAGTCTTAGACCTGGCCGGTGGTACCGGTGATTTAACCGCTAAGTTTTCCCGTATAGTGGGTCCCACGGGCGAAGTGGTATTGGCCGATATTAACGACTCCATGCTTAAAATGGGTCGGGGCAAGCTGCGCGACAAGGGCATTGTTGGTAATGTGCGTTATGTGCAAGCCAACGCTGAGGCGCTGCCATTTCCTGATGATACCTTTGACGCTATTACCATTAGCTTTGGCCTGCGTAATGTGACCGATAAAGATGCCGCATTGCGTTCTATGTATCGAGTGCTTAAACCTGGTGGGCGCTTGCTGGTATTGGAATTTTCTAAGCCAGAAACCAAAGCTTTGAGCAAGGTTTACGATGCTTACTCTTTCCATTTATTGCCTAAAATGGGCAAATTGATTGCTAACGATGCCGATAGCTATCAATACTTAGCTGAATCTATTCGCATGCACCCTGATCAAGAAACCTTAAAAGAGATGATGCAACAAGCGGGCTTTGAAGGGGTGGAATACTACAACTTAACTGGCGGCGTGGTAGCACTGCATCGCGGTTATAAGTTTTAAGAGGCCCTTATGCCGCTATCATCTTTGTTCTCTGCTGGCGTAGAAGCGCTTAGCAATCAACTGCTCAATTTGGACGAGGGCAGCACTCAGCGCCGCAGCCAATTAGCCGGTAAGGTGCTGGCGATTACCATTCAACCTCTGCCTTGCTGCTATTTTGTGGTGAGCGAGCAACAACTTGATGTATTGAACAAGTATGAAGGCGAGCCAGACTGCCGCTTAAGCTTGAATTTATTGACCTTGGCCGAGCTTAAGCAGGCCGATCGTATTCCCAGCCTGATTAAGCAAGACAAGCTGCAGCTAGAAGGCGATATTAAATTGGCGCAGCAGTTTGCCGATTTGTTTTTGCAATTAGAGCCAGATTTAGAAGAAAAACTGTCGCAGCGAATTGGCGATGTGGCGGCTTATCAACTGTTGTCAAAGAGTCGCATGTTGGCTGAAGCCCTAAGCAAGGTCTTTGCCCAAGCACCAGTGAAATTGACCGAATTGGCTAACGAAGAATGGAAGTTATCCGTGGGTCAAGTGGAATACCAAAGTTGGCAGCGTCAGGTACAAAAACTCGCGGCCGACTGTGAACAGTTAGCTCGTCGTATTGAGGGCTTGAGTAAATGACCCCCAAAGAGTTTGCTCGATTCAGGCAGATTAACCGCACCCTATGCCGTTATGGCATAGACCAACTGCTACCTAAACGTTTATGGCCGTGGCCTTTACGGTTGTTACGCTCGCTGGTTTTTTGGTGGCGCAACCAGCATAAAGATGACTCTGCTGGTGCCAGAATACGTTTTGCCATGGAAGAGCTAGGGCCGGTATTTATTAAATTCGGTCAGATGATGTCTACCCGCCGGGATTTGCTGCCGCCAGAAATTGCCGATGAGCTAGCGTTGTTGCAAGATCAGGTATCGCCCTTTAGTGGTGAGCTGGCCAAGCAACAAATTGAACTCGCCTTAGAGCAGCCGGTGGAAAGCCTATTTGATAACTTTGACATGCAGCCCTTGGCTTCGGCTTCCATCGCTCAGGTGCATACCGCGCGTTTGAAGGAGAATGGCCAAGAGGTGGTATTAAAGGTAATTCGACCGGGCATTGAGCAGACCATTTTGTCTGACATTGCTTTGATGCAGCGTTTAGCTGGCTGGTTTGCTCGCTTCTTTAGTGACGGCCGTCGCTTGCGTCCTCGCGAAGTGGTAGAAGAATACCGCAAAACCATTGTTGATGAATTGGATTTGGCGCGAGAGGCTTCCAATGCGATTCAGTTACGACGCAATTTCTTGAATGCCAAAGAGCTTTACATTCCAGAAGTCTATAGCGATTTATGTCGTAAAAACCTGTTAGTTATGGAGCGCATCTACGGTATTCCGGTAGCCAATATCGACGAGCTAACGGCGCAGAATACCAATATGAAATTATTGGCGGAGCGTGGCGTAGAGGTGTTTTTTACTCAGGTCTTTCGCGATAGCTTTTTCCATGCCGACATGCATCCGGGCAATATCTTTGTTTCGCGTGAACACCCTGAAGATCCACAGTATATTGGCATCGATTGCGGCATCGTCGGCACTCTAAACAAAGAAGATCAGCGTTATTTGGCAGAAAACTTTCTCGCCTTTTTTAATCGCGATTATCATAAAGTGGCCCAGCTCCATATCGACAGTGGTTGGGTGCCCGCCGATACCAAAGTGGAAGAATTTGAAGCAGCCATTCGTACCGTGTGTGAGCCAATTTTTGCCAAACCGCTGTCGGAGATTTCCTTTGGCCATGTATTGTTGAATTTATTTAACACTGCTCGACGCTTCAACATGGAAGTGCAGCCACAACTTGTGTTGCTACAAAAAACGCTATTGTATGTTGAAGGCTTGGGTCGACAGCTTTACCCTGAGCTAGATTTATGGGCCACTGCAAAACCATTCCTTGAACGTTGGATGCGCAAGCAAGTGGGGCCAGAGGCAGTATTTAAAGCCTTGAAAGAAAAAGCGCCTTACTGGTTAGAAACGCTGCCGCATTTGCCTGAGTTGGTTTATGATAATTTGCAGTTGGCTAAGCAACAACAACTTAAGTTTCAGAAATTTACGGCCCAATATTTGCTGCAACAGAAACAACGCCAGCGCAGTTTACTGTTAGCACTGGGGGCGGGGTCGAGTTTAATTTCTGCAGCTTTATTGTATCCCAGCCTTCCACTGGTGGCTTTGGCTTTGGCCTTGAGCAGCGTAGCCATTGGTTTGACTAGCTGGTGGCAACTAAAATAGTAGTGTGGGTTAAGTGACCCTCTAAATGGAAAAAGGAAAAACACATGGGTGGAATTAGTATTTGGCAACTGTTGATCGTTGCGGTCATTGTGGTGCTGTTATTTGGCACTAAGAAGTTGCGTAATATTGGCGGTGACTTAGGCTCTGCGGTGAAGGGTTTTAAAAATGCCATGAGTGATGATGAAAACAAAACTAAAGATTCATCTAGCCCTGAGCAACTCAGCCAAAACAAACAACAGAGCGAAGACGCTAAAGAAAGCAGCAAAAGCAAAGACCAACAAGGCTAAGCATGTTTGATATCGGTTTTTGGGAGCTCATTTTAATCTCGGTAATGGGCCTAGTGGTACTGGGGCCAGAGCGCTTGCCGGGTGCGATTCGCAGCGTCATGGCAGTGGTCAGAAAAGTGAAAAGCTCGGTATCATCGGTTACCGATGAGCTAAAGCAAGAGCTTGAGCTTGATGAGCTTCATCGCAACCTAAAAAAGGCCGAACAGCAGGGTTTGGAATCGTTGAATGGCGATTTAAAAGACTCGTTTGAGACTTTAAAAGCGCGTGCTGATTCGGTTAATCGCCCTTATTCTGACAAGCCATCAGTCAGTGATGCGCCGGCATCTGATGAAGTTGATAGCAACCCTAAAACCCGCCAAGAAGAAAAAGATAAGTCATGAGTGAAGACGCTAACGCCAGCGCGCAGCCGCTAATTGAACATTTAGTTGAGTTGCGTAATCGCCTGTTACGCAGTGTATTGGCCTGCTTGCTGATTTTTCTGGGTTTGGTGTACTTTGCCAACGACATCTATTCGGCTTTAGCAGAGCCCTTGCTAAGTGTATTACCTGAAAATGCCAGCATGATTGCCACCGACGTAGCGGCACCGTTTTTTACCCCAATTAAATTAACCCTAGTGGCATCAATCTTTTTAGCCATGCCTTACTTGTTGGCACAAGCTTGGGGCTTTATTGCACCAGGTTTGTATCAACATGAGCGTAAATTACTCATTCCACTAGTGTTTGGCTCTGGGGTTTTGTTTTACGCCGGGGTGGCTTTTGCCTATTTTGTGGTATTTCCACTGGCCTTTGCCTTCTTTACCGCAGTTGCGCCGGAAGGGGTCACCATAGCCACCGATATCTCTAATTATTTGGATTTTGTGCTGAAGCTGTTTTTTGCCTTTGGCCTGGCCTTTGAGATCCCGATTGCCACAGTCTTGCTCTGCTGGTCCGGGGCGACTTCAGCCCAACAATTGCGGGCTAAACGCCCTTATGTAATTGTTGGGGCCTTTGTGGTGGGCATGTTGCTCACTCCTCCTGATGTGATTTCACAAACTCTGCTAGCCCTGCCAATGTGGTTGCTGTTTGAGGTAGGACTGTTTTTTGCGCGCTTTTATGTAAGCAAAGACGACCAACAAAGCAGCGAAGCTTAAGCGCCCTATGTTTGATATCGCTCTTAACCTGACCAGCTCGCAGTTTGATAAAGACCGTGAGCAGGTGTTGCAACGTGCCCAAGAGGCTGGGGTGAACGGCATGTTGCTGCTCGCCAGTGACTTAGCCGAGAGTCAACATGTGTGTGACTTAGCCGCCCAGTGGCCCCAGCTTTGTTACGCTACCGCTGGAGTGCATCCTCACGATGCTAAATCTGTTTCCGTAGATGATATTAGCCAGCTAAAACCCTTGTTAGCCCAAACGCAAGTGGTGGCAGTGGGGGAATGTGGCTTAGATTTTAATCGTGACTTCTCTCCACGGCCGCAGCAGCTGGCGATTTTTGAAGCTCAGCTGGCCTTAGCTGCCGAATTGAATATGCCGGTGGTGATGCACGAGCGCGATGCGCATCAGGCCTTCATCGACATAGTGAAACGTTGGCGCGACCAGCTACCCGGTGCGGTGCTGCACTGTTTTACCAGTGACCAACAAGCCCTGAAAGCCTGCCTTGATTTGGATTTATACATCGGCATTACTGGCTGGGTGTGTGACGAGCGCCGTGGCCTAGACTTACAGCAGCGGGTTCGTGAAATCCCTTCCCAGCGGCTGCTGTTAGAAACTGATGCTCCCTATCTTTTACCGCGCGATCTGCGGCCTAAACCCAAAAGTCGGCGTAACGAACCCTGTTATTTAGGGCATATTTACCAGCGTGTCGCCGAGTTACGTCAGCAGCCTTTAACAGACTTAACTCGGCAAGTAGCCGACAACGCAGCCCGTTTATTTCAACTCCCCTCTTATTAATCGAGACTTATTCTACTCTTTTGACATTTTGCGCAATTTTACGGCGTGGTTTTTGCTTGGCGTTATTCTGAAAAGCTTTCTATGCTTGGTAGATAATACTAAGTCAGCCCAGTTGAAGCATATAACAAGGGTTAAAACCCTATTCAAGGATTAGAATTAACTGTGAACACGCAAGCCTTAACTAAATCTTTCGCCACTATGATGGTATTGCTGATGCTGCTGTTTAGCACTGGTAGCTGGGCGGCGATAGTCAACAATAACCACCTTTACCAAACCAGCCAAGAGATTCAGCAACAACTACAAGCGATTCGCCAGCACCAGCAACAAGCAACTTTAACGCTGCAAGCTCCAATTTTTGCTGACAAGCTAGCCATTCATTTAGTTTTTAAGGCTCAACAACTAAACCAGTTGGCTGCCAATTTACAAACACAACATGGCATACAGCCTAGTGAGGTGGCTAACATTCCCTACCGAGTCATGCGCCCGCGTAATGTTATGCCTTATTTGCAGCAGTTATCACAGCAGCTGGCTTCAGTGGCGCAAGGCTTAGGTATCAATCAGCCTGTGCAGGCGGAATTACCTTTAGGAAAGTCGGTGAATGACGTGTATCAGCAGTTGGTGGTGATAGAGCTGTTGCTAGAAGGGCTACTGGAGCGCGAGGATCAACAGGTGTTAGCCAGAAACCTACAGCAGATTGAACAAGATTTATTGCTAGTGAGTAAGGCTAGCCAACGACCACTGCAGTTTCATGCGGTCACCGGCATTACAGGGCGTGAGATGAGTGATGTCAACATCATGCTGTTTCAAAGCCTGCATCTATTTCAACGTTTGTTGCGCCAGTTAGAGGTTGAACCCAGTGATCCGGGCAGGCTACCAGTGGGGGACTCCAGTTCGTATCAAGTGGTGGATTCAAGTGTCACTTTAAAAGCTGAACTGCATCGGCTTAAAACCAAATTGCAATTAGAGCAAGATAGCCAAGTAGACGGCGGGCTACAGTTTAGTGATGCCAATCAAGCCTATGCTGAGGCGCTAAAACTGCGTAACGGTTTGCTCATGATCTTAGGGGAGCCAGCCTTATGATGGATAAACTTAGCTTAAGCCAAAAAATCGCCTTAATTCCGCTGGGCATAGTGCTATTGCTGGCTGCTATGTTGTGGCGAGGGCAGCACTCGTTAAGCTCTGTAGAGCAACAAACAGCCGATTTTTCAGAAACTATCGAACCGCGAGCCCGCTTGGCGGGGGCGCTGTCGGTAAATGCGCTACAGCGTTTGGTGGTGCAAGCACAATACCGACAAACTGAAGAGCCGCAATTGTTAGAAAACTATCGTCAATTGGCTGAACAGGCCAAACAATTCAATAGTAGTTCTCATTTAAGGTATTTCGAGAACGCCCAGCAAATCAGTGACAATAGCCAAGCCCTCGATCAACATTTTATTGATGACTTAGTACCGAGTTTAGCCGAGTTAAGCCGTTTAGAAAGTGCCGTTTTGGGCCAATATGTGCCACAAATTTTAGCGAAAAGTGCCGATATTCATGCCACGCTTGATCTGGCCAATGCGGGCAGTTTACCGGCATTAACGGTGAGTTTAGCTAATCATGTGCAGGCCGCTTCTTTAGCGCTGATGCGCCATCTAAAACGTGCCGAACCCCGCAGTAAGGACCAATTTTACTTACAACTGTTTGGTGCACAAAATGACCTACTTGATCTACAAACAGGCTTAAATCGTGAGTTTCACCAAGTGTGGATTAGTCAAGTCGCCGAGCAGCTTGAACTGTTTACCCAAGCCGCGAGTCGCCTATTTGAATTGCTGCAACAGCAACAGGGGCTGATGAATGACTTGCTCGAACCCGCCGCTGAACAGGTGGTGACGGCGGCCACCTCTAGCCAGCAAAACCAGTGGCAGGTATTAAGCTCTTCCAGTCGAGAGATTAATCAACACTTGCAGAATACCGCTTGGACAAACCTAGCTTTTGGCCTTTCCATTGTTGTTATTGCCTTGTTGATGAGCTGGGTGATCACCCGTTTAATTCGTCAGCCGGTGGTGACCATGGTGCAAGCGATGCAGGCGATAGCGCAAGGAGACGGTGATTTAACCCAGCGCTTAAGTGTTAAGGGCAAGGACGAGATAGCTCAGTTGGCGTTGGCCTTTAATCAATTTATCGACTTGTTGCAGTCCACCGTTAGCAGCATTAACCAGAATGTGGAACGGCTGAGCTTTGCTGCGCAGCAGTTGAATGATTTAGCCCAAGACTCACAGCAACAGGTTGGAGAGCAGCAACATGCAGTGGCCGTGGTAAGTGAGCATGTGGGGCAGCTTGCTCAAGGCTTTAGCAGTGTGGCCGAGCATGTTCGCACCGCTGACCAGTCTGCGGGGGCTATTGATCAGGCCTCTTTACAGGGGCGGCAGTTAACCCAAGCGGCTACCTCACAGATCGAGCATTTGGTGACTCAGGTGGATGGCGCCTCGGAAGACATGCGAGAGTTAGCGCAAAACAGCCAAGAAGCCAGCAAAATTTTGGATGTGATTAACAGCATTGCCGAGCAAACCAATTTATTAGCCTTGAATGCAGCTATTGAGGCAGCGCGAGCCGGCGAGCATGGCCGAGGTTTTGCGGTGGTAGCCGATGAGGTGCGTAATTTAGCCAAGAAAACCCAAGATTCCACCGAGCAAATCGAGCAAATGATGGCGGATTTAGTGAGTGGTGCAGAGAAAACAGAAGCGCAAATGCAACAAGGCAAGCAGCAGGCCAGTGCCAGTTTTGAGCTAATGTCTGAAATGCAGCAGTCGGTTCAGCAAACCCATCACTTGGTGAGTAATATTACTCAGTTATTGGATGATGTGAGCAGTGCTTGCGATACTCAGCTAAGTACTTCAGATACGGTGGTTGTCGAAATGAAAGGCATTGAGTCGGCGGCGCAACGTAGTTTACAAGGCACCGAGCACACCGCCGAACAAGCCCACAAAGTGGGAGAGTTGAGCCGCCTAATTCAGGCCAGCATAGCCAATTTCAAGGTATAAACTCACTCTAAGCCGCTAGCCGTTTGTACGTTGGCGGCTTAAGTAAGGCGAAGTTAGTGAGTTTTTTCAATTTATGTCGTTTTTATTTCCTGCTTATTGAAATGGTTTTCGCTTTTTAAAGAAAAGCCTTTCTTCAAACTAACTTAGTTAATAGTTTCGGTTTTTGATTTTTATTTGATTTCTGTTGGGTTTTTATTGGTTTTTTCTGATTTTTTGCCGACATTGAGCTTCATATTTGTTTCATAAATAGCCGCTAGCTTTCCCGCCAATACTATCTAGATCCGCCGTTCATTTATTTATATTGAGGAAAGATAATGCAATTAGGGAAAGTATTTAAAGTTGCCGCCGGTGTGACAATTGTTGCAGCCGTTGCGGGCTGTTCCGACGATACCGAGTATGTTTATGTTGAGCCGCCTGCCATTGCCGACAGCATTGATTTAGGTCCTTTTAAATGTACTGAGGAAGAGTTGGCGGAAAATGCCAGCAAAGATTGTCGTTTGTACATTAAGGGTTCTATGAATAGTTGGTCTTCGCGCCCAGAGGCACAACTTCACTATCAGGGTGAGGGCCAATACATTGCCTTGTTTAGCATGCAACCCGGCGAGTATTCATTCAAAATTGCTGATCCAGATTGGAGTAATGAACGTGATTTGGCGATAGGTGAAGAGGCCAACCCACAAGTTGAATTCGATGTGGCCATGGCTTTGCAGCGTAAGTACGACGACTTCGGCAACCAAAACATGGACATTAGCGTAAGCGGTGATGAAGACCAAGTATTCCGCTTTACTCTCGATGCCTCTGAGGGGATTAATACCCCAAGCTTGTTGATTGAAAATATCTCTGCCAGTGATGTAGATAATTTAACTCAGCCAATGTATTTAGTCGGTACTTTTAACGACTGGAGTGCCGATGCCAGCAGCCAATTTGAGTATGTAGGCGCGGGTAACTACCAGCTTCAAGTTAACTTTGCTGACGCAGGTACCATTAGCTTCAACCTTCAACAAGGCAGTAATGAGCCACTAGTGTATGGCTCCTTAGACAATCAACCGATTAGTCTTAGCGAAGGCCAATCGTCTTTAACTACCTTCCCTGGTGGCAAAATGTCGGCGCAAGTTGAAGCGGGCAGCTATGTGTTTTCCTTATCTACCTTGGGTGATGGTCAGTTAGCGGTACCGCTCACCTTGGCTAAGGTGCGCGCGGTAGCAGGGCACGATACCATTACCGCCCCTAATGTTGCGACTAGCCTTACCGCCGATGGCAGTTCATTTGCCGAGTCTTACGATTGGCAAACCGAAGGTAGCATGGGCATTAGCTTAGTTGATGATACTACTCAAACCCCAGCTGATGTTCGCCAATTGGCGAGCGCCGATGCCACTGGTCGTTACACCGTGAATCTCACCACCAACCAAGGCATGGCCACCGAAGCTAGCGATAGCCAAGAAGTGGATGTGATAGACCTTGTGCCCGCGCAAAACATCGTGATGATGATTGGCGATGGTATGGGTTACGGTCAGTTAGATATTACTCGCGCTTACCAAGGCGAAGCCTTGTTCTTGGAATCGGGCAAGCATCGCGGCCAAATTAAAACCGCCAGTGCCGACACTTTGGGTTATGAAAACTTAGCCGAATTAGGCATGAACTATTATACCGATTCAGCCGCGGCGGCGACTGCTATGTCGACTGGTCGCAAAGCGATTTCTGGCACCATTGCTCAGGCTCGCCCAGGCGATGGCTCTGATCTACAAACCATTTTGGAATATGCTCAGGCGCAAGGCAAATCGGTAGGTGTGGTTGCTACGTCGCACTGTGTGCATGCCACCCCTGCGGCTTTTGCTTCGCATGGCCCTAATCGTAATGACTTTGTGACTCTTGCTCAAAGTATGTTTGGTGATGTAAAACCCAACGTGGCCTTATGCGGTAGCAAGCAGGTGGATGGAGTCGACGTGGTTAGCCAGCAAGCCGCATTAGGTGGTTATACGGTAGTGACAACTAAAACCGATATGATCCCCGCTGTGGCGGCGCTACCTGCTACCGACCCTAATGCAGAAATTTTGTTTGCTGGGGTATTTGGTGAGAATGAAATTCCTTACGTATTGCCGTTAGATGGACAAAAGAGCTACGCCGAGCAAGATATTCCGCAGTTGAATGAAATGGCGCAAGTAGCTATCGAAATCTTGTCGAAAAACCCCAATGGTTTTGTATTGATGGTGGAAGGCTCGCAAATCGACTTCGCTGGCCATATCAACGATGAAGAGCGTTTGATTCACGAAACTATCGAGTTTGATCAAACCGTGCAACAAGTGGCGAACTGGGCCGAACTACGCAGCGATAGCATGGTGATTGTAACCGCAGACCACGAAACCGGTGGCTTGAAACTGGAGAAAACCAACGGAGTTGGCGTGGTGCCAGAAGTAAGCTGGAAGTGGGGCAGCCATACTAACGCTGATGTGCCGATTGCCTCTTGGGGTCTCAACTCTCAAGCCTTTGTTGGCCGCACCGTAGACAATACTGCGATTTACAATGTGATGCGTGGCGCGCTAGACGCCGAGTAAGTAAGGAGCCCCGGCCAAGCCGGGGCTTAATTTAAAATGAATAAATTTATCTGTTTCATCCTTGTCTTGTTGCTTAGTCCTGTGGCCTTCGCCAGCGTGAATCCTTGGCAGTCATTAATCCCAGAAAATGAACGTGGTCAAAGTGCCCAGCCTTTGAGTCACCAAGTGCAATTAGATGAGCGAGCCCCCCAGCTTAAAAGCGGTGGTTTTGTAATGGCGCTAGATGGCCAAGCGATGCGCATGCCCGGCTTTGTGGTGGCCTTAGAAGGCGATTCCGAGAAAATCACCGAGTTTTTGTTGGTCCCCTACTTTGGTGCTTGTTTGCACATGCCACCACCGCCACCCAACCAGATTATTCATGTCTCTTATCCCAAGGGCATTAGTCATGTAGAACCCTGGCAAGTAGTATGGATTAGCGGCGAAATGCAGGTAAAAGCGAGCGAAGTTGAAGGTATCATGGCGGGTTATGCTATGGACTTAGATAGCGATGTTGAGCTGTATGTGCCTTAAACTAGGCTCTCTAATGTCGTAAGGGGTGTTAGCTTCGTTTTTATCAATTAGTTTTATATTGAGTTGTTAGTGGTGATTTTGCCCTGGGGCAACGCCATAAGCTTTAAATCGTAAAAGCTTTCGCCTGCGGCGACGTCATTTTTCTTTTGCGAGAAAAGAAAAACGAAGCAAAAAGAAAGCTCGCCCTGCATTATCTTCATCCTGCGCGACTTGTTTCCAAGCGCGCCTGCGCAACTCGCTACGCTCAAACAGTGCTCGGCTTCTTCGCTTGTCAACGGCGTTGCTCGGCGATAATGAAGGTATCTAAAAGCGTAATTTTAGCTACCCGGAGTATAAAACCTGTTCTCGATTTGTTTATTGTCAATAAGCGCTGTGAAGCATCGGTTTTTGCTGGTAACTTATTGTCATAATTAAATAATATTACTCGGCATAATTTTCACCTAGGAGAGTTGGCAGGGGTTTAATAATAAGTCCGGGTAAAAAGCTGTTATGTTTCCAGGGGACTAAATGGATATCGAAGTGTTTAAAATTGTAGCCCCTCTAGTTGTTAGTTTTTTTGGGGCAGCATATGGTGCTCACCTCACTTTGTCTCGATCTAAGAAAGAAAAAATTTGGGATGAAAAGAGGGAACTCTACAGTAGAGTTATTATAGCTTTGGAAGATATATCGTATTGGGCTGAGCAAGTTCGTTCTGAGTATTGTTGTGAACATACTAGTCGCCCAGACTCTAATTTCGATGAGTCTATGAGAGACATCCAAAAATTAACAGCTTCAGGTAGGTTGGTAATGAAAGATGAGTTTTATAACCTTCTAGTCTCTGTCAATAACGCCCTGAGAGAAGAAAGTTTCAAAGCACATGAAGTCGCTCAAGAAGCATTTGATAACTCACAGTCAGATCACTTGTTTAGGCATGCTGTAAGGGTTCGTGAAATTACAGAAGAGCATTTGCCTCAGTTAATAGAGGCAGCAAAGCGGGAACTACCAAAACGAACATAACAAACGTTTCAAGACTGATTCGCAACGCTCGGCCGTTTTAGCTTAATTTAGCTTATGTGTTTAAGGTGGAACAATTGAGTATTGTGGTTGCGTTGCTCATCACTTATGCGGGCGTTGGTATGCCCTACAAGTCTAGGTTTTCACTGTCATTTTTGGTGAATGTTAGTAAGAGGAAATAAAATGAAAAAACAAATACTCTTGTTGTCTGCTTTTTTATCAGTAATCGTTGGCTGTGCTGATTCTCATTCATTGAATGTAACTAAGACAGATAGCAATGTTCAGTTGAGCCCTAGTAATGCAGTATATATAGCATTATCGCAAGATGGGCAGTATGGAAGTCATTATTACGAAGGTTCTGGGCAAATGGTTAGCCAAACCATTAAAGGTGAACTTGTCGCAACGCTAAATAACGTTGTTATTGCTAAAACACCAGAAGACTACAACACTGCTTTGAACTTTGCGTCTTCACGCAAATTTGATTATTTGGTGTACCCAACAATTTTGCACTGGGAAGATAGAGCTACAGAGTGGTCTGCAAAGGCTGATAAGGTAAAAGTTAAAATGGTTGTTGTGGACGTAAAATCTGGTTCTATAGTTAAATCAGGAATTATCGAAGGTAAGAGTGGTTTAGCTACTTTTGGTGGGGATAAGCCGCAAGATTTACTACCTGAACCGACGAAAGAGTTCCTGTCTAGCATGCTTTAACAGCATGGGCATAACCAAACATTTAAGAATGATTCCTAACGCTTGGCACTTTCAGTCCAAGGTTGGTTTCGTTTTTACGGTGCAATGGTTTAGGTTAGGTGGTTGTGTTGCTCAGACTTTAATGCAGCGTTGCTAAATATTAGCGGATAAGCTCGCTCTAACATCCACAGCCAAACGAGCGATCAGTCCTCCTGACGTTGATTGTTGATCTCAGCCTTAGTCGAGCAGGGTAAGCTCAACTAAGGCTTTATTACTCGCTACTAAATAGTGACGACTTTTGATGTTTCCAGCATGGCTAGGAAGTCATCGTTGTTCTTGATGTCTAGTTCAATCTTAAAGAAGGAAGCTAAGTCGTATACGTTGCTGTTAACGTCTTGATTGCTGGCTATGCCTTTCACTAGATTTTCGTTTAGCTGCCTAAACTGCAGTTTTTGCTCAGCCAAGCTTTTGATGCTGGCGCTTTCAAAGGCGTCGGTATTACGCTTAATTTGCTCGATACGAAAATCAAACACTTCAGCGACGCGTTGGCTGCGTAACTCCGCCTTGACTGAAAACAAATCAGCTTTGTCGAGCAGGTAAACCACTATGGTAGAAGCCACACCACTGAGCAGCGCTAGGGCGATGTCCTTAATAAACCCGTCATCGGGTAGCAAGCTTAAAATGGAGGTTTCAAAGTAAAACACCACAAAGGTTACTACCGTAGAGGCAAACAGCTTCAAGATGGCATCTGCTTTTTGCGCGGCCGTCATTTGCTCGGCGGGGGTGGTGAGGATTTTAAAGGCACCAATCATTGCCGAAAAACCTTCCGAGATGATGCGCATCACCGACTTAAATAAACCCGTCACTAAGCCTAGAATGCCTTCAATTAACACCTTAAATAGGTTGCTAATAAAGTCTTTTACTACCTTGCCAAGAGTGGGAAGTACCTGTTGTTTAAGGTACTGGCTAATTCTAGCAAACCTTAGTTTAAGCCCTTCGGCAATGGAGCTGGCATCCACCCCCTCAGCAAGGCCATGTTTGATTGCATCATTTAGCTCATAAAATAGCGGCTTAATTAAGGCGATGAAGGCGTGACCTAAGGCTTGATGAGCACTTTGTTCTCCGGCTTGTTTGCCTGCTTTGCTGGCGATTTTAGCCTTGCTAGATTTTAGGTTATCCCACGCCGTCTGTTGGGCTTTGCTAAGCGCTTTATCGGCGGCGTTTTGCTCAGCTTCGATACCATTGTCTAGGGTTTGGTCGTTCACCTTTAATAGGCGCTGCTCTTTGGAACTTAAGGTTTCGCCCTTGGCTTGCTTTTGCTGGGCTTGGGCTTTTAGTTGTTTAAGCTCGGCATAACTACTATCTGATTTAAGGTTGTTTAGCTCACCACTGATTTGCGAGAGGTTGTCATCGGAGTCGACGATTCGGCTTAAATCACTGACTTTCATTGGCTTTCCGTCTTTGCCTAGACGCACCTCTCCATTCTTCTTGAGCCTATCTTGTTCCACTAAGAAGGCATTTTTGCCGTATTGGTCGGCTAGTTGCTTCACCGGCACAATGTGATCAGTTTGGGCGGCGCTGGCCCAATCGGCTCCGTCTTGCTCTTGGCTGCGATAAATCTTGACTCGCTGACCTCGCTGATTCACTTCAATGTCGGCTTTGGCTGTATCTTTATCGGCGAAAAACGTGTCTTTGGTGGCACCAAGGTCGCGTTTGGCTACCTTTTCTCGTTCAAATTTATCCGGCTTGCGCATGGCGTCGAGCTGTTGTTTGGCGCTAAGTACCTCGCCATTGGCTGCTACCGAGGAATAGCTAAAATTATTAATCTCTGTCCATACTCGCGAAGCGGTGATGCCAGTGCGGTTTAGCTTGAGTTTTTTGTGGCTAATAATGCTATCAAGCACATTTAAGCCAATGGGCGTGACCAGCTGTTCAATGATGTTGGCACCCGAGTCAAACTCAGCGTAGACCGTATTTAATACTTCAAGAGAACTGCGTTGGTCAAACAGCTCTATATCGATCAAGGTTTTGCTGGCCGCTAAGGGAGAGCAGCCAGCTAAACGTTGGGTAAGCTCTTCGCAGCTGAGTTCAGGAATACGATAATCGGTTTTTTCAGTCATAACGATTCCTTAAGCTGTATGCTGCTGGGCTCTTACTTGCTCAATCATGGCTGAGGCTTGCTGACAGTCGGCGTCGATAAACTCTCCAGATTCAGATAAGTAGCCTAAGTTAGCCATTTGTTTTAAGACAATGGATAAGTTGAATAGGGCCCTAAATTCTTCCAAGTGCGCCACTGGTAATAATTTAAAGTCGAGCTTATGGGCAAATACATCGCTGTTGTTGGCGAGCTGTTGCATGCGCTGAGTTTGAATGCCATATTCAAAGCGGTCTAACAGCTGACTGTAAGAGTTAACCAGCTCCGAGAAATAGTCACAAACATTGTCGATAGACTCGGCGACCACCTGTAATTGGCGTGGTTGAGCCTGCATTTTGCTTATCTCTTCGTTGACGCGTCGCTGCTCGTCTTTGGCTCGCTGTAAGGATTCTTTAGCTTTCTTACGTGAGAAAATCCCCAGAGTGAGTACCATGCCTAAGGTGTCTAACAAGCCCATTTGATTAAAATCGATGAGCATGATTTCTGATTTAGCGCGCACGCCGGTTTGAGTTTTTATTTCTAATATCTTGTCATCAAATAGCTCTTCGAAAGGTTGTCCGGCAACCACCACATTATGTAAGCGGCGCGACAGTTTCATAAATCGAGCAAAGTGTTGCTGATAGATATTGAGTTTAAATTGGTTAATTTGACTGACTTTTTGCTCGATATCGGCGGAAATTCGCCTGACTTCGCTCTCGTAAGTTTGCTTGGCCTTATCGTAACGCAGTTGAGTTTCGGCAATAATGGCTTCGGCTTCGTCGGCGTAGTGTTTACCTGTGAAGGCGTTCCATACTTTGGAACAGGCTGATTTTACCTTGTCTACAGCGCTGGATACGGCGTCTTTCACTCGGCTACATACGCTAGAAGCCCAGCTTTTAGCTCTACTAAACCATCCCATAGCTTAATCCTTATTAATCATGGCGTGACCTTCAGCCACCAAGTCATTCATTGCTAATACCCAGCGCTTTATCCGCTGAACTTGATAATTATCTAAAGCAAAAGCAGTCGCTAGTTGATCGAGAAAGCTTTGCTCGTTGCTACAAATTTCGTCGTCTGCTAACAAAATGCCAAACAACTCCAGTAATACAATGCGTTGATGTTTCGCCTTCGATTTAGCCAAGACTTTGATCACCGATTCAATATTGTCTTGCTTGCTTAAACGGTACTCATTTAGACCGCACTCATTAACAAAAGACATAAATACTTCTTGTTCTTCGGCTTTTTGTTCACCGTTTAAGCCCATAGCGTATTTGGCTAATTCTAAAAAATTCTTTTTCTCGCCAGCGTTGAGTTCTGATAAATACATTTGCGATCCTTACTGTTAATACGCTACGGCCACTTGTTCTACTTGTTTACCGTTTTCATCAAAACGATTTTCTATACGCTGTTCAATTTCACCGGCAGCATTATAGTGATATTCAAAAATGCAATTACCTTGCCCATCAAATTCAAGGCCTTGCTGAGCTTTGCCTGTTTCATCAAAATGCATTTGGTATTTAAGCTGCTCTCCAGCATAGGTATCACTGCGTTGTTTGAGTCCATTTTGATAGTGGATGTGGCTTATTTGTCCGCTGTGTTTGTCTTTAATTTTGGTGACCTTGCAGTCGCCTAATTGTTTTACAAAGTCATCGTTTTCAATAGTTAAGTCTTGATGCTTGGCCAGTTCGTTGGTCAGGCTAACTAAGTTGTCTGCGCGCAGGCTTTGTATTTGTGAGGTGAGCTGTTCTAACAAGCTAAGTTTGGCTTGCTGCTGATTGAAGTCCGCGCTTTGGTTTAAGTTTTGTAAGTTCTGCAAGTGCTGATTTAGCTCGGCTTGAGCCGCACTTTGTTGTTGCTGTAACTGTTTGCTGTGAGCGCTAAGTGCATCTTGTAGATTTAAGGCATGCTGTTGCGTTGAGGTGTTTAAGTTTTCGCTAGTTTGCTTAAGTTGTTCACTGTATTCAGTTTGTTGCTCATTCTGTTGCTCGCTCAATTGCTGGAGCCTTGCGTGTAATTTCTGGCTAACTTCAGCTAGGCTTTGCTCGCCCTGATGTTGTAAATCTTTAAGCACCGAAAAATAGTCTGTCACTTGTTCGCTTAGTTGTTTAAGCGCTTGGTCTTGCAGCTGTTTATTATTAGTTAATTGCTGCTCTAAGTCGGCTTTGGCCTCGGCTTGCTGTTGCGCGTTGATTTGTTGATTAAGCAGCAAGCTTTGCTGAATACGCTGTTTTTGCTTAATAGCATACAGCTGTAAAAGCACCACTAAACTGGCACTGCCGAGCAGTGACCAAAAAAGCATTTCTAGAGTTATTTCCATTATATTTCCTTATTACTACTCAAGGTGTTTAAAGTTCTACTATTTCCGTTTTTATATTCGAAATCTCATCACCAAAGCCCTTGAGCCAGCGATGTAAAAATAACGAATCCGTTACTGTCGCGCTTACCGATAACTGTTCAGCCTGTTCTTCAATCACTTGATCTTTGGACAGGGGGGTCTCGTAAAGAAAGTAACCTTGGGCTTTGTTGATGCAAAACTGTAAGCGACATTGTTTTCCTTCACCAAAGCCGAAACGACCGTCATTATCGTATTTGGCTAAGTCAAATTCGGCGGGGGGCTCAAAGGAAAAGCTCGATACATGAGCTTGCTGGATGCGATGAATAGCGATGCTTCGTTCGTTGTTATGGCCTTCAAAACGACATACCAAATAGAGACGGTTGCCTTGTTGAGCGATCCCTAAGGGCATTACGTTTGCCCGTTTTTGCTCACCCTTGCGGTTGTTAAACTGTAGGTTCAACCAACGGTTTTCAAACAGCCCTTTACTCACCGCTTGCATTACTGTTAGGTCTATCTCTGGGGCTAACAAGGGCTGAGTTTCACTCACTACCCTGACTTTTTTTAGCCAAGCCTTAGCATTTGCGGGGGATTCATCGCTATGCAGATTGTATTGGGCTTGTTGGAAAAAACCACTTAATGAGGCGCTCACATTGGCCGGTAACAAGTGGCTTAAATACTGTTGCGATAGCCCTAGCAGTAGCGATTCATGCTCGGAGAGATTGGGTAAGGCAAAGCCTAAATTGGTGTTCTTCAATTTATAACCGTAGGGTTTGCTGCGGGTATCTCGCTCAAGGTTTAGGGTTTCGCTTAGGCTTTGCAGAATGCGTTGTAGGCTACGAATGTTTCGTTCTATGCCTGCTTCAGCTAGCTGCGCTTGCAACTCTTTGGCACTAATAAAGCGTGAACGAGGGATCCGTTTTAAGATTTCAAACGCTAAGCTAAGTGACTCATTAAGTGATGATTTTTGCTTCATATACCACCTACAACTTCGATTGCTAGCCTATCACAGCCAGTTTGTTTTTATGAAGCAAATCATCACTCATTAATACTGACAAAAGGCTCATAAACTGTTAATTTTCATAGTAAATTATGCTGCGTCATTTTGTGTCGCATGGCGTGCTATAGCAGTAAGAATTAAGCCTAATTTGATAGGCCAAGCCACTGATGGCGCGGAGATTCTATTAGGCTAAGGCTTTGATAATGTGTTTAGTTGAAGGTGGGCTTACTGTTTCCAGTTCTTTCAACACAGCTGATTACCGCTTTTAGTGGAGGATTTTTGCTCAGTCCCTCAGCTGTGGTTTTGTGTTAATTATGTGAAGGATTACGCATTTCTTGCTGCGGTATTGTTTAGCTAGCCGCGTATGCGCTGCGGTGTTTTAGTTTGCTTGAATTGATTTGCAAGCATGCGCTGCTTTCATGGCAAAATGCTAAGTCTGTTGTGGAATTGCATTCATCACTTAGGGAGAAGCTTTGGCTAAAAATTTGGCGGGGCGCTCGGGTTTATTGATGGCGGCCTTTTTTGCTGTTTTGGCGGTGTTGGTTATAGCCGGTTATTTACCGCTGTGGGTATTGCTACTGTATTTGGTGATGAGTGTACTCACCTTTGGTTTTTATGCCTTGGATAAGTCTGCGGCGCGAGCGGGTCGCTGGCGGATCTCTGAATTGAAGCTACATTATTTAGCCTTGTTCGGTGGTTGGCCGGGGGCGATGTGCGCGCAAAGCCTGCTGCGCCATAAAACTCAAAAACGAAGCTTTCGCCTAGGCTACTATTTGACGCTAACCTTCAACCTTGCGCTGTTAGGTTATTTACTTAGCCCTAGCGGGAGGGCCTATGCTCAGGCTATTGAGCAAGTGTTTACAGGTTTATTTTAATGTTATCTATTCAAGCTTACTCGCCAGAGTATAGCCATGCCGTGGCCGAATTATTCACTGCTACGGTACATGCGATTGACGAACAGCTATATAGCGCTGAGCAAAAACTAGCTTGGGCACCGTTGCCAATAAACTATGAACTTTGGCGACAACGCTTACGCCCCGAACGCTGTTATTTGGCCCTGTTGAATCAGCAGCTGGCTGGATTTATCGAGTTGGAAGGCGATTATATAGATTGCTTTTATGTGGCGCCGCACTATCAAGGCCAGCAAGTGGGCTTACAGCTATATCAACATATTGAGGCAGTGGCTAGGCAGCGCCAGTTACCTAGTTTACGGGTGGATGCGTCTTTGGTAGCCAAGGCTTTTTTCCTCAAACAAGGCTATGAGTTAGTGAGCCGCAATCAAGTAGAGCGTAATGGGCAGGTATTAAGTAATTTTACGTTGCAAAAACACCTGTTTTAGCCGCTTTGCTCCACGCTTTTTACCAGCCAAAACTGATTATCTGGGTTTGTCCGTTACATTTGGTTATTATGGGCGCGGTTCAGAGGAGGTAAAAAGGAAATGGCTCGGACTACAATTAAAGATGTTGCCAAGGCGGCGGGGGTCTCCATTGCCACCGTATCTAATGTCATTAATGGCCGCAGCGGTAAGGTTAACTCGAATACCGCGCAGCGAATTTTGGCCATAGCCGAAGAGCTTTCCTACCATCGCAATCTTAATGCCGCCTCTTTAAAAACCGGCAATAGTCACATGATTTGGGTGATTATGCCCAAGCATACCATTCACCCGCATAATCAATTAGAAGACAGTCCCTTCTTTAACGACTTATTAATGGGCATTGAAAAAGGTGCCTCGCGCAGCGAATTATATTTTTGCTTTATGCGCATCGCCGATGTTGATGAGTTAAAACGTTTAAGTATTGGTGCAGCCCCTAGAGGGGTGATAGTGGTAGGTATTTTCCCTCCATCAATTGAGCAGTTTATTGCCAACTGGTCATTTAATACCCTGATTATTGATAATCGGCAGATGCTACTCGATAACCCCGAGGCTCAGCACTTGCGTCATTTTGGAGTAGACGATTACCAAATGGGCCGCATGGCGGCTGAGTATTTGTTGTCTTTGGGTCATCGTCATTTGGTATTGCTGTTTGCCCCAGTTGAGTTGTCAGTAGTGCATCGGGATCGTTATCGCGGGGTATGTGACGCCTTGGCCGAGGTGGCGCAAACCAGTCATTATTTAGTTGAATGTGAGTGTAGCTTGTCGGCGGCGGATCAGTGTTTTAGCCAAATTCAGCAGCAGTTAAACTATCGAGCAAGTGCGGTCTTGACGATGGCCGATGTGCTGGCCTTGGGTTGCCATAGGGCCGCGATAAGACGAGGCCTAAGGATACCCGAAGATTTCTCTTTAATTGGTATGGATAACTTATCTTTGCTTAGTTACTTGCCTTATCGCCTCACCACGATTAGTCAGCAGGTCAGTCAGCGCGGTTACCAAGCGGTATTAACTTTACTGAATGGGGATTCGGAGGCAAGTGCTATGGAAGGCTTGTTACCCAGGCTGATCGAGGGTGATACCTGCGCTCCGAAAAATAAAGGCAGTGCCGAAGCACTGCCTGTTTAGCCCTTTAATGCTATTGGCTAAGCATTACCGTGCCGTAAAGCGCGGGTACGTTGAGGCTTAGACTTCCATCTTCGGCTACTGTAACAGTACTGTTGTTGATTAGATCTTGCAGTTGGCTGTTAGCCAACTGCGCCACACTCAAGTTAAGTGTTTTGGCTTCGGTCGCGTTGTTAAAGGCCGTTAAGGCATACGCACCATTGTATTCACGTAGTAATACAATGCAGTTCTCATCCACATATACTGGCGCGTCAATGCTGCCGCGGCGAAGTATTGGGTTGTTGTTACGTAATGCAATTAAGGCTTTAAAGTCGGCTAATAGTTGATCATCTGGATTCCCACCTTGGTCAGCCCAAGGGTAAGGTGCGCGGTTGTATGGGTCTTCGCCACCGGTTACACCCACTTCATCACCATAGAAAATCGCCGGTGCGCCAGGGAAGCTCATTTGAAACAATACCGCTAACTTCAAGCGTTGTTTGGCTTGCTCGATTACCGCTGCGTCTTGGTCGGCAGAGTTATAACCAAATTGGTAAAGCGCCCGTGAAGCATCGTGGGTTGATAGTAAGTTCATCAATCCATAGAAGGCTTCAGGTGGGTAGTTCTCGCGCATTAGCTCAAAGTTGTGGTAAAGCTCATTGGCTGGCTCACCTGCTGCGTAATCCAAGATGGCATCACGGAAGATGTAGTTCATGGTGGAATCGAACATATCGCCTAGCAAGTGTTTAGAAGCATCAAACCAAGTTTCGGCAACGGTTAGCGCTTGTGGATCATGGGCTTTCACATGAGTACGCCAGTCACGCCAGAACTCGTTGGTTACCCAAGGAGCCACGTCCATACGCCAGCCGGAAGCACCACGGTCAAGCCACTGATTCATCACAGAGTCTTCGTTGCGGTAAGCAAAGGCTTTCCATCCTTCACTTTCTACAATTTCAGGTAAGGTGGCATAGCCTACCCAACCGGTAAATTGCTTTTCGATTTCAGTTTCTTCTGGGAAGAATTCGAACCAAGTGTAGAAAGGAGAGTCGCTGCGGACCTGTTCATTCTCAAAGGCACCTACGCCGTCAAAGCGGCCGTAGCGGTCGAAGTAAACCGAGTCATCACCACTGTGGTTAAGTGAGGTATCTAGGATTACCCGAATACCACGCGCGTCGGCTTCGGCACACAGTCTTACGAAGTCTTCATTGCTACCGAAGTTATCATCAATATTTTCGTAGTCTGAAGTATCGTATTTGTGGTTACTTGGCGCTTCAAAAATAGGGTTGATGTATAGCGTATTGGCACCCAGAGACTTGATGTAGTCGAGCTTCTCGATGATCCCTGCTAAGTCACCACCGAAGAAATCGTTAGAGTAGATTTCGTCGGAGCCATCACCCGGTACCCAAGGTGTGTCCATCCAGTTACTGTGGAACTCGATGTTATCGCCATGGTAGCTGTCTACACCCGGTGTTGGGTCATTGCTAGTATCACCATTACGGAAACGCTCTGGGAAGATGTAGTAGTAAACCGCATCTTTGGCCCAATCGGGAATGGTGAAGTCTGGCACGTAGCTACTGTGACGGTAACGGCGAATGGCTTTGCTATCTTCAGGTAGATAGGCCACTGTTGCCTCGCCGCCGGCACCGCGTTCTGCAGTTTCATAGACAGCTAAGTTGTTGTTTTGTAGAACGTAGCTTTCGCCTGCAACGTGGAACACAAAGTAGTAACCGTACACTTGAACATTCTCAAAGCTATAGCTGGCTTGCCAACGTTGTTGTTCGCCTGCTTCGCTAGCGACCATTGGAATGCGCGTTATTTCGGTGTACTCAAGGATGTCCTGATTGCCTTCTAGCTTACGGCTTTCTATCACTAGCTCGGCGCTCTCAATACCGCTGTCAGCGGTGAAGCTGAAATCAACGTTATCGCCAGCAGGGACTGCACCAAAAGGTGTTTTGTTGGCTAATTGACGTGAGTCATAGTGAGCACTTAAGGCAATAGGGTTGGTGACTTCTAGTACGCCAGTTTGCACCCAAGTTTGTGGGCCAATGTTGAGTACTGGCATGCTGCCATCGTCAGCAAACGTCAGTTTTACAGTATAGGCACCGTCGAAATCGTAGTTAAGGTTCTCGGTGCTGGCCGCAGCATTACTATCGCTGAGTAAAGAGTAATCTTGTTGCTCTGTTAACACCGCTTCACTGGCAGGGTCGCCACCAAAACTACTGGTTTCTGCCCAGCCTTCATCGGCAATTTTAAAGCCATAGCTGTCGGCTAGGTCAACGTTCAGGTAGTAACCATCGCAGTAGTAGCTGAAGGCATACTCAGATGAAGCTGCCCAGCTGTTCATGTCGCCGCGCAGATAAAGTGTTTGCTCAAACGGTGCTTCGCTACAAGTTTGTAAGCTCAGGTTTGGTGCTTCTTGTGATTCACTCACATCAAGCAACAACTTATAGGTGCCATCGAAGGCATAGCTGAGGTTAGCACCGTCTAGCACTAAGGCTAGCGCTTGCTCTTCGCTAAGCTCGCTGCCCTCTTCGCCGCCCCAGTTGCTGGTAGTGGACCAGTTTTCATCGGCGACTTTAAATTCCATTTCACCACTTAGCTCGCTTACTAGCTCAAAGCGGTCACACATGTAGGTAAATTGGTAGTCTTCGTTGGCTGCCCAGCTATTCATTCCACCACGTAGGTAGATATTGGTCCCTTCAAAGGGGTTTGCTACACATTGGCGAGCATTGGTATTTTCACCGGGTTGTTCGGTTTCCTCGCTAATACAAGCATCGCCGGCTTCATTGAGTACTAATGGGGCTTCACAAGTGAGCTCGGGTACGTCTGGGGTTTCTTCTGCTGGGTTGCTGCTGCCACTGCTTCCACAGCCACTAAGTAAGCTACTGGAAACAAACAGGCTAAGCCAGAGTGCCGAGACTTTGGGGGTTTTACCTTGCATAAACCACTCCTTTTGGTTTGAGTTTGAGATAGGTTAAACGTTTTACTTGTTTTGGGAGCGCAAGAGTAAAACGTTTTACTATATGATGATGTGATCAAGGTTTTATTTTTTGTTGATGTGGTTTTTGTTTTTAGTAAGTTTTTAGCGGAGGGCAAAAAGAGATAAAAAAATCCAGCCCAAGAGGCTGGATTTGTGGGGTTTAAGCTTAGCTTAAACGGCGCTGCCGTTAACACTCAGGGCTACATCAATATTGCCACGGGTTGCGTTAGAGTAAGGGCACACTTGGTGAGCGGTTTTCACTAGTTCTACTGCCTGCGCTTGTTCCAGTTCTAGTTCCACAGCCAAGGCCACAGTTAGTTCAAATCCACCTTGCTCATTCGGGCCAATGCCTACGGTTGCTGTGGTAGGCGCTGATTTAAGGGCGATTTTACCTTCACGGGCTACATGCAAAATGGCATTGGAGAAACAAGCTGCATAACCGGCGGCAAATAGTTGCTCTGGGTTAGTGGCTTCACCGCTGCCGCCCATTTCTTTAGGGTAGCTTAGGGCTAAATCCAATTTTTTGTCGTCGCTGCTAACTTGACCATTACGACCTGCTAATGCGGTAGCTGAAGTAGTATAAAGAGTTGCCATGATATTCATCCTATTTAAGTTGTGTGCAATTTAATTGTTTGCAACTTTAGTTGAGGCGCTAACAAATTGCAAGTATATTGTGCGCAATTTATTTTATGTGGTAACCCAAATCATGAGCCAATCCCCCGAGCAGGATTCAATGCTAAGCCTAGACAAACAGCTTTGCTTTTCACTTTACAGTGCTTCTAACGCTATGGGGCGAGCCTATCGCCCTTTGTTGGAACAGCTTGATCTTACCTACTTACAGTACATTGTGATGATGTTGCTATGGGAACACGACAGTGTGAGCGTGAAGAGTTTAGGGCAGCGCCTGCATCTGGATTCTGGCACTCTCACTCCCTTATTAAAGCGTCTTGAAAACAAAGGTTTGGTTAAACGTAGTCGAAGTCAACAAGATGAACGGGTTAGGGTGATTCAGCTGAGTGAGCAAGGTGCAGCGCTGCGGCAGCAGGCGGAAGCTATTCCCCAACAGATGTTGTGCCAAGCGGATATGCCCATCGAAGAACTAGTGGCGCTAAAGCAGGGGTGTGATCGCCTGTTAGCCAAATTGATGAAATAGTTTCATCGCGCCAGTTGCAAATGTCGCTGGCGCTACAAAATCTAAAAAGGTAAAAGTCGAAGCGAAAAAAATAACTGGCTCACGGCACCTGCCTATTACAATGGATGTTTCCTAGGTCTGGAATATCCCATGTCTCAAGTTGCTGTAAATAAACTAGATCTGTTTCATCTTGCCTGGCCCATTCTTATCGAACAGTTGACCGGTGGGGTGGTGGTTATGGCCGATATTTATTTTCTAAGCCTACTGGGGGAAGAAGCCGCCGCCACAGCGGGTTTGTTGATGCCCTATTTGCTGATTGGTTTTTTTGTTTTACCCATGTTGTCCAGTGGTGGAACCGCAGCAGCTTCTCAATATTACGGTGCTGGGAAACTGGATAAAGTACAGCCGGTATTTATAACTAACATTGTGTTGCTGGGTGTGGCTGGTTTTGCCTTCAGTGCGTTTACCTTAGCCAATTTCGACAACATTGCCTTGTGGCTTAATTTTCCCGAGGCCATGCAAGTTTATGCAGAACAGTATTTAGCCATTATTGGTTTTTGTTTTGGTTTTCATGGTTTGCGTTGTGCTTATGGTTCGATTTTAGCGGCCAAGGCCATGACTCAATGGAATATGTTGGTATCGTTGCTGACTAACGTTTTAAATATTTTTCTAAATGCGACCTTATTTTTTGGCTGGTTTGGCTTACCGCGCATGGGTTTGCCGGGAATTGCCCTTAGTACTGTTCTGTCCTTTGTGTTTGCTTGGTTGATGGTGATGGCAATTGTGCGTTTTAAGGCGGGAGTGCGTTTGGAATTTAGCCGAGCCATGCTGCCACAGATGCGTGCTGTGCTAAGGCCGTTACTAAAGATCTCAGTTCCCTCTGCTGCTGAGCCAGCTAACTACACGCTGCAACAAATTGTAGTGGCCGGTATTTTAGCGAGCTTGGGGGTGCTGGCGGTGTCGTCCTACACTTTTGTGCTACGCTTGTTGTTTGTTTCGATGGCAGTGAGTGCCTCCTTGGCTGCGGCTGGGCAAATTATCATGTCTCACCACATGGGCGCTCGCAATCTAGATACAGTAGATGCTACCTACATGCGCTGCATTCGTTTGGCGATGTCTTTTGCCTTTATCAACATGTTGCTATTTGCTTGGTTTTATCAGCCCTTAATTGGCATCTTCAGCCAAGATCCCCAAGTGCAGTTTTATGCTAAGTGGCTGCTTATTATTTGCATCGTGATGGAACCCTTTCGCGCAATTAATATTGTGGCGGGCATGGCGCTCAAAGCGGTGGGCGACGGGCGTTTTTCTGCCAGTGTTGGCATCGTGTTTATTTGGGGCGTAGTGCCGGTGATCTATCTGTGTTCCATCTCTTGGCAATTGGGCGTTATTGGCGCTTGGGCCTGTTTTGCTTTAGATGAGGTGCTGCGTGGCATTATTAACCATTGGCGCTGGAAAACTTATAAGTGGCACAGCATGGGAATTAGCTAGCGCTGGGGTGGAAGGCTTGTGGTAGATCACACTCTGCTTCAATTGTATTGTCATTTAGCGATGAATATCGCTACAACTAAATGTTTTAGTTAAGCCTATTAGCATGCTTAGCGGTGAGGCAGTTTACCGTTAATTTGGCTTGTTATTATCCTTCAAACAGCGAGAAATATCATGAAATTAGAGTCTTTAGCCCTTCACCATGGTTATGAATCGGAAGCTACCACTAAAGCGGCCGCGGTGCCGATTTATCAAACTACCTCTTACACTTTTGATGATACGCAGCACGGGGCAGACTTATTTGACTTGAAGGTGCCGGGTAATATTTATACCCGCATTATGAACCCCACCACCGACGTATTAGAGCAACGGGTTGCGGCGATGGAAGGCGGCATTGCCGGTTTAGCTTTAGCTTCGGGGATGGCGGCGATTACTTACGCGATTCAATGTATATGTGAAGTGGGCACTAACATTGTCAGCACCAGCCAGTTATATGGCGGTACTTATAATCTATTTGCTCATAGCTTTCCCAAGCAGGGCATTGAAGTGCGGATGGTGTCAGCAGACGATTACGCCGGCTTTGAAGCAGCCATTGACGAAAATACTCGGGCCATCTTTTGTGAGTCAATTGGTAACCCGGCAGGGAACGTAGTGGACTTGGTTAAATTGGCCGAGATTGCCCACAAGCACGGTATTCCATTAATGGTAGACAATACCGTGGCCACGCCGTTTTTATGTCGTCCTATCGATTTGGGTGCCGACATCGTTATCCACTCACTCACTAAGTACATTGGTGGGCATGGCACCTCGATTGGCGGGATTATTGTTGATTCAGGTAAGTTTGACTGGGTAGCAAATAAAGAGCGCTTTAAGATCTTAAATGAACCGGATCCTTCTTATCATGGTGTGGTATATACCGAAGCCTTAGGGCCTGCGGCTTATATTGGCCGTTGTCGCGTAGTGCCGCTACGCAATACCGGTGCCGCGATCTCTCCTTATAATGCCTTCCAAATTTTACAAGGCTTGGAAACCTTGGGGTTACGTATGGAGCGCCATTGTGAGAACGCCGAAAAACTGGCCGAATACTTACAACAACATCCTAAGGTGGCGTGGGTTAACTACGCTGCGCTGAGTGCTAGCCCTTATCATCAGGTATGTCAGAAGATCGCTGGCGGCAAGGCCTCGGGCATTTTGAGTTTTGGCATTCAAGGCGGCAAAGAAGCAGGCGGCCGCTTCATTGATGCCCTAGAGATGATTTTACGCTTGGTTAATATTGGTGATGCTAAGTCCTTAGCCTGTCACCCTGCGACTACTACTCATCGTCAGTTAAACGATGAAGAGCTAGCCAAAGCCGGGGTGAGTGCCGATTTAATTCGTATCTCAGTGGGTATTGAAAACATTGACGACATCATTGCCGATGTAGCGCAAGCTCTAGAGAAAGCTTAGTTTTATCCGTATAAAACGTTGCTAGCGTGATTATCCGCTTTGTATAAATAACAGTATGGGGGCCTAATAACTTTAGGCCCCTTTGTTGTTTATTTGACTATTGACTAAAGAATAATTACTCATCGATAAAATTCTTTAACATTTCAGCTACACTAAAAAAGTTTAGGCTTTACTGTTATCTGAGGAAGCATTCTGACATGCGATGGTTTTGGGTATTGCTAGGGTTGTTGGCTCAGGGCGTTTATGCCGAGCAGAGTTTGCGCATCTCTACCGTTGAAGGCATTGTGGCGGCTCCCCATATCAGCGAATTTGTGCGTGCGGCCTACCAAAAAATTGGTTATCAAATTGAGATACTGCCTATGCCGGCGAAGCGCTCTTTGTATCAGGCGCGAGAGAGTGAAAGCATCGATGGCGAACTGGCTAGAACGGTTGGTGCTGCAGGTTACTTACCTAAGCATATTCTGATTCCCGTTCCGGTTGCCTATTTGAAGGTGGCAGCTTTTGTTAACAATACAGAGCTCTCGATTCACAGTTGGTCTGATTTAAAAGACTATAAGGTAGCAGCCGTACGGGGCCACTTAGCTTCGGAAAAGCGCTTAGCTGAGCATCAAGCGGCTAATTTCTTAAACGATGCCGAACAAGCCTTAACCATGTTGGAGCGTGGTCGAGCCGATGTGGCAATTCTACCTTTAGGGGTAGGCTTATATTGGATTAAAAAAAATCGTCACCGCGAACTGACGATTCCACCCACGGTGATAGAAGAAATTCCCATGTATCACTTTTTGCACTCGCGCCATCAGGACTTAGTTGACCCCTTAAGCCAGGCCATGGCGGAGTTAAGGGAGCAAGCTCAACCCAAGCCATTGAAGCACGCTGATGATATTAGTATTGCCGAGTGAATTCGCCCTGACGGTTAGCGGCATGCTTTTGCCAATAAAGTAGACTCAAGGCCAAATTGAAATAGGCTGCCGCTTGTAGCCATAAGTGAGTAAAGTGCTGACTAACTTCATTAAACGAGGCGGCCATTTGGTTCATTTTCAACATGCCTAATACCATGGGTTTAGCCGGTACCAGGTCAGAGAGAATGTTGATTAATGGCGGTACGCTGTCTAAAGGCCAAATAAAACCGCAGGAAAACACAATCGGCAAAGAGCTTAATAAGCCCACCGCGGTGGCGTAATCACGGTGAGGCAGTAAACAAGCAATGCATTGTCCTAGGCAAACTGTGGCAATTAAAAACGGCAATAGCAGTTTAAATATATCGATGAGCTTAGCCCAGTGATGTACCCCTAGGGCATCAAAGGTAAAACCAAAATAGAAACAAGACATTACCCAATAAATGGCCACAAATAGCAGGCAGCGCACAGCCAACACTTTCACTATTGGCGCATAATTTAAGACATTGGCTTGGCTAGAGCCCCGTTTGGGTGAGGCGTGTAGGCCTAAAGCAATCAATAAAGTTTGGTGCAAAATAATCACAAACACCGCAGGTACTACGTAATCAAGGTATCCTTGGTTGGCATTAAATACTGCTTCGGCTTGTAGCTGAACCGGGGAATGCAGTTTGCTGGCTAGCTCCAATGGCACGCCTTGTAGTAGCATCTGGCTCACCTTTACTTGGGCGGCAAGCGTACCAGAGGTGCTGGCTAAGCCTTGTACGATGGTGCCGTAAACCAGAAAGTAAGAAGCATCACCGGCATAAGACAAGGTAGGAGAGCGGCCCAATAGTAGGTCACGATAAAAGTGTTTAGGCACCACCAAAAAACCACTAATTTTTCGTTCAATTAACTGTTGCTGCGCCTGTTCGATGGTGGCCACTTGGGCGACCACTTCAACTAAAGGGCTAGCATCCACCATTCTAAGTAGCTGCCGACTCAACTGGCTGCCGTCGTGATTGATCACCACAATCGACTGTTGTAAGGGCGTTTGTAGACGATAGGGCTGAGGATAGAGAAAGGCGTAAAATAGCAAACCGCCAATCACCGTGACCAATAGTGAACGGTTGTTGATGATTCTGCGCCACTCTAGCGGTAGCAAGGGCAAAGTTCTCATGCTAATGGCTCCGCATTAAGTGGAAGACTAAAGCGCCGTTTCACTAAGTAAGCCGCTAATAAAAAGCCGGAACTAAAGAGTAGCAAAATACTTAACTGCGGTAGGGCTTGGCTAACATGGGCGCCATAGTTAGCCTGACTGACTTGCAACTCGATATATTGAGTTATCGGAATTAACTGGCGCCAAAACTGGGCAAACTGGGGCATGTCGGTAACCGGAAAGGAGATTCCCATGAAGGCAAAGCTGGGAGCGGTAAGCGCACCCGCAAAACTGAGTGCCCGCGACATATCTTGAAATAGCAACATGAAAACTAAACAAATGGTCTGAGTGGCCATGATGCACAGCAGCATGCCCAGTAACAATATGCTCCACGAACCGCGCATTGGCCAGTCAAAGACATGGAACATTAAGGTGCACAACAGGATGCCTTGTAGCCATAAGAGGGCGCCAAAAAATAACAGTTTAACGCTAATTTTACTCAGCGCTTGTTGGCCGAGCCAGCTGTTGTAGCGCTGATCTTTAAGCTCTGCACCCAAGGCAAATATGGTGACAACCACAATCAATACCTGCCAGAAGGCAGGTAAAGCCGCCGACACAATAAACTGGGCATAGTTACTATTGCCATTGTACAAGGCGCTAATTTGGTTGCGAATAGGCACTGCTGCACTCATTGCTTGCAGCATTTGGGTATTGCCCGCGCTAAGCTTTTTGGCTACCTCTATTTTGGCGTTGAAGGTGCCGTGGGCCTGTTGCAGGGCCGAATTGATTTGCTTACCTAAAACCATGAACTGGCTGTTGTAGTAAGCGGCGACTTTGGGCGGGCGGGCTAACTTAACCTGTTTTTCTAAGCCTTCGGGAATAATTACCAAGGCCGAGACATCGGCCCTGCGCAGCATGCTTCGCGCTGTTATTTCATTCGTTACACTAATCACCTTAAGGCTAGGGCTGGCGTCGTAGTGTTGCTGTAGTGTTCTAGATATTTGGCTGTGGTCAAGGTCGACTACCGCAATTGGCAGCTCGCGGGTTAAGCCAGCAGAAAAAATCCACCATACCAGTAAAAACACCACCATGGGTAGCCAAGTCAGCAAGCTGAGCAACCAGCGATCTCGACATAACAGTTGCCACTGTTGCGCCAATAGCTGTTGCACGCTGAGGGCTTGCGTTGAGGCTGGTCTCATGGCTTATTACTCAAGCTCTATAATGGCGCTCATGCCCACGCGCAGCTGTTCAATTTGCTGCAGTGGCCGGGCTTCAATTTCAAAGGTGCGTAGATCAAAGCCAGTGCGGCTATCGGTGGCGCGCCATGTAGCAAAATCACCCATCACCGATACATGAGACACTTCAAACTTAAAGCTCTGGTTGTCTAATGCCGGTAAGCGAGCCATAAACTGATGGCCTTTTTGAAACTGACTGAGTTGGTCTTCACGCACATGTAATACTAACCAAGCGTCTTGCATATCGATGATCGATACCACCGGAAAGCCAGTAGGGGCCAATTCACCGCTTTGCAATAACAGCTGGCTTACCTCACCGGCATGCCAGCTGGTGACTTCGGTATCGCTGGTAAAGGCTTCAACTTCGGCCACAACGCCAGCGGCGGCTCTCACTTGTTCTTGAGCGGCTTTTTTGGTTTCATCACGCGCCCCTTCTTGCGCCAGTTGGTACATTTGCGAGGCGGCATTTTCGGTGTAACGTGCGGCTTGCCATTGGGTGTAGGCTTCGTCACGTTGCTGTTCGGCCACTACGCCATCTTGGTAGAGATTGTTAACCCGTTGATAGGTTTTTTCGGCTAGTTGGGCGGCGGCTTGGGCTTTTTGCCATTGATCTTTGGCGGCGGCGACTTCTTGAGAGCGCGCACCGTTTTCTGCCTGTTCTGCCATGGCCGAGGCGGCTTGTTGCCCAGCCTTAGCTTGTTCTAACTTGGCTTCTAACTCGGGACTAGTAATGGTAAAAATGAGTTGGCCGGGTTCAACCTGCTGGCCTTTCTTCACTAATACTTGGTCAATTCGGCCTGCCACCTTAGACGAAATATTGTATTGCTGGGCTTCAATTTGCCCTTGCAATAGCTGAGGTTTGGGTTGGTAGGCTTGCCAAAATGAATAGCCTACCCAAGCAACAATGATAGCCAGCGGCACCAGAGGAAGAATTGCAGATGATTTACGCATAAGTAAGCCCTAGTTGAAGCGATAATATTGTGAAAAGTTAGCCATTTCGCCGCTGAGTGCGGTGAGCTTTGCCAGCGCCAATACATGATGATAGGCGGCGGCTTGGCGCTGGGTTTTAACACTGGCCAGATACATTTCGGCATCCACTACATCTACAGAGGTGGCCAAGCCCTGATTAAAGGCCTTCAGGCGGATCCGCAGGTTCTCTTCGGCCAAGGCCAAGGATGATTCAAGCCCTTGGTATTCCTCTAGGGCAAGCTCTGCTTCGCGATAGGTTTTTTCTACTAACAAACCTAGATCGCGTTCTGCCTGAGCACGTACATAGCTGATTTGCCGAACTGTGCTGTGAGCGGCGTTGACCTTATCGGCACGCCCCGAGTTGTCGATAAGTGGTATAGATACGCCTACTCCCACCATCCAGTCGGGTGCATATTGAGCCGCTAAGCTGTCGCCTTCGTATAGCTGGTAGTTACCAAACATAAACACTTCCGGCATGTAGCTGCCTTTCTCAATGGTGACCAGTTTTTTGGCTTGTTCGGTTTTGCTGTCGAGGATCGCCAGTCCAGGGTAACTATTAAGAGTGCGGCTCATAAATTGTTCTAGCTCGGGAATGGCCGACTCGGTAAATAAGTTGGTACTAGGCTCAACCGTTTGCTGGCTATGTAAAAGGTCTTTTAAAGCCAGTTGGGCAATTTGATAGTTACGTAGGGCTTTTTGCGTATCCACCTTGGCTTTGTCATAAGAGGCGTCGGCTTGTAAGCGCTCAACGTAGGCAATTTGCCCTTGTTGCTCTAGTTTTAAGGCGTTGCTTTGATGTTTTCTTAAGCCGTCTTCAACCTCTTGATAGGTTTCTGCCACCTGGGCGGCCAATACCACACCAAAGTAAATGCGAGCTAAGTCTTCAAACTTAGCTTGCTGCTGCATGGCCAGTACCTTACCCGCTTCTATGTGTTGCTCGCGCGCAATGTCGATAGCTGCGCCGCGCCGTCCGCCGGTGTATAACGGCCAAATGGCGCGAATCGAGCTGGTGGTAATATCTTGGTCGGTAAAGTTAGTAACCGTGGGTAACTGCAATAGCGGCGCTAAGATTTGTCCTAGGGCTGGATCTAAGCCGCTTAAATCTAGTGAGGCGAGCGGTTCTAAGTCTTTTAAATCTAAAGAAACTGGTTTTTCTAGGCGGGTATAGTTGCCGGTTAAGTCAATCTTGGGGTAGTAAAGTGCTTTGGCGGCGTCGCGTAGCGCTTCACTGCGTTCTACACTGGCCTTGTTGGCGGCTAAGCTATCGTTGTTTGCTAATAACTCTTGCCATGCTTGTTCAAAGCTCATGGCGTAGGTTTGACCGACTAGAGCGAGCTGCAATACTCCGAAGAATAAACTTGAATATATCGCGGTAAGCAGTTTTTTCACTTAACATAGTCCTTATGATTTAGAGTAATTACTCTACATTAACTCGCCTTGTTGATACAAGTTTTACTCTGCGCTCAACAGTCTCATTTGACGTATTTTTAGTCAATTAAGTTTAGGCCTAATAAGGCCAGATTAAGGGTTTATCAAACCGAAGGTGGCACAATTAATCAGTAAGGTTAAAGCATTGTTTACTTGTTTGTGAATTATCACTCCCGCAAGAAGTTTACAGCGCTGGCTATACTTAAGGCGAGCCATTCTCGGACGCTCACCTATTTTTATTGAGAAACCCAAGTGGATATAATTAACTTTTTTGTTAATAATGTTTAGACTTAAGAGTGAGGACATGATGTTTTAGCGCCTTGCTTAATCTTTTAAAACATAAGGATATGTATGAAGCTTAATTATTTATGGTCCTTAGCTTTAACAACGGCTTTACTGTCTTGGGCGAGCAATGTTAACGCCTCGATAAATCAAGCTGATTTATATGGCAGTTGGCATTGTAAAACTTCACTTGAAGAGAATGGCGTGAAGATATTTGTAGATATGGACGCCAATTATATTCGTAATGGTAAGTCAAATGGCTTTGGTTTCTTTGTTATCCGCTTTCCTGACGGACTCGAAGTTAAGTATTCGGTTACGGGAAGCGGTGTTTGGCAGCTAAAAAATGGCTATCTCATTGAAACGAGTGAGGAGATTAAGGTGGTTAACCTTAGTCATCCTGGATTAGACAAAATACTGGATATGGAGAGCTTATTTCCGCAAAACGTCAGTGAATCATCTAAAGTTCTACAGCTAAATAAATCCTTTTTGAAAGTGAAATCCGAAACGAACGGAACAGTAATTGGCTGTAAGCGCAGTTAAGTGCTTAATAACGATAGCTCTTTCTGGTTAGGTAGTTTTACTAGAAAGCGCTGTTTCCCCAGCTAAATCACTTATTGCCCCTATTTGCGCAAACAAGCGCCGCGAAGCACTCTAATGCTGGCTTTTGGCAAAAGTAAATTTCACGAATACATCATAAATTTTAGATAAGTTGCTGGTGTAATTAGATATTTATTTGATAAATTTGTTTTTAACTTTATTTGAAGGCAGTGCTGCGTAGCTAAAGCGTAGCCTTGATGAATAAACGACTAGGCCGAATCGACGCTATTCTTCTGCCTTCCTCCTCAGTTAGCAGGTGCTTTGGTTGGAATCATCCAGCATCGCGCTAAGGGCGTAATCCTGTGGCCAAGCGACTTGGTACTTAAAGTAATAGATTATTGGTTAATTAGTAAGGAAATAAACATGGAAGTAGGTGTTTTTGATAGAACGGAAACTAGCGATAAAATCATCAGTGGCAGTATGTATAACATAGTGATTGGGGCAACGCTGCTGTGGGGCTTTGCGCTTAATTGGTTAATGGTGAAGAACATTCCCGCCGAAGCCATTCGCTCGGTAAGTCCCTTGGTGTTTTTTGCTGGCTATTTCGCCTCATGTTTCTTCGGTATTTATTTGTTTCGCAAATCAGATAATCCGCTGGTGAGCTTCATTGGTTACAACTTCATCGTAGTGCCCTTTGGCTTAATCATTAACGTGGTGGTAAGCCAATATAACCCAGAGATTGTATTAGAAGCGGTAAGAGTGACCGGCATGGTGACCTTTGTGATGATGTTGTTGGGCTCGATGTATCCCGCCTTTTTCCAACGCATTATTGGTGGCCTGTTCATTGCCTTGCTGTGTGTGATAGTGGTGGAGTTGATAGAAATCTTCATCTTTAAAACTCATCACGGGGTGCTCGATTGGGCGGTGGCACTGATTTTTTGTGGTTACATCGGTTACGACTGGGCGCGCGCCAATGCCATTCCCAAAACCTATGATAATGCGATAGACAGTGCCGCTGCTCTGTATATGGACATCATCAACCTATTCCTGCGTATTTTGCGCATTCTGGGCAGAAAGTAATTAACGTTAATGGATGAGCCGCGGCCAAGCTGAGGCAAAGCTAAGCTGTCGCGACAGATTGTTAAGGAAGACAAATGCATCAAGAACAACAACTCAACCCTTGGTTTTCTATGTGGACCAAACCTCGCGCGACTATACAACAAATTATCGACAATAACCCTCAGCATCTGGTGCTGCTATTGGCGGCTGTTTCTGGGTTTGCTGAATTATTAGAACAAGCCCGTGTAAAGAGCTTGGGAGATAGACTTGAATGGCCTTACATTGTGGTTGCTACAGCAGTGCTTGGGCCAATCACCGGAATCATTAGTTTGTATCTTGGTGGCGCTTTGATCCGTTGGGTAGGCTCTTGGCTGGGCGGTGAAGCCTCTGCTCAAGAGATCCGCGCCGCCATTGCTTGGGCTAGCGTGCTTACAATTTGGGGTTTGCTACTTTGGCTGCCAGAGTTGGCCTTATTTGGCCAAGACCTATTTACCACCGCCACACCGAAAATTGATGCCAGCTTATCTTTAGGTTTTGCGTTATTAGGCTTTTCCCTAGTAGAAATCATTCTTGGATTATGGGCCTTGGTGGTGCTTTTAAAATGTTTGGGGCAAGTACAGGGTTTTTCTGTGTGGAAGGCCTTAGCCAATCTAGTACTGGCTTTTTTGGTTATTATGGTGCCAATTATGTTGCTGGTGTTTGCCTTTATCGCTTTGGTTTAGCGAAGCTAATTGTGTTGATTAGCTTTTTCGCTTTAACACTTGGGATTTAGTTAGAGGTTTGCCACATCGAGCAGGGAACGACTTTAAAGCTTTTTTGAAGGGATATAGATGACAGAAGAAATACAACAAAAATGGATAGCTAACTTTTGGAAAAGGATAGCTGCATATTTGATTGATGGCCTTGTTCTGGGCGCGGTTGGTTTCTTAGTGGGCATAAGCTTTGAAGGTACGTTGATACAAATGGGGGGCTGAGGGCGCTTCGTTGGCTTTGTGCTTGCTCTAATTTATTTCGGCATTATGAATAGCACGCTGTGCAATGGACAAACAATAGGCAAGAAAATATTACGCTTAAGAGTGGTTGACGGTGATAACAATTCCATCTCGCTGAGTAAGTCCTTTGTTCGTTACTTGATATTGGGCTCCCCGGTGTTTTTGAATGGCGTGCGTTTCTCTAACGATACTTCTCTAGCATTTTGGCTGTATCCGCTTTCTTTGATTGTTTTTGGTGGCTTACTTTCCATTATTTATTTGTACATATTTAATCGAGCATCTCGGTAATCTCTCCATGATCTTGTTGTGGGTTCTTACGTTGTTAATAAAAATGTGGAAGAGCAAGAGCTTGATAAAATTTGGAAACCGCATTTAGCCGTAGTGGCAGTTTTTTTATTGCGGCAGCCATGCTACCCGCGATTATTAGCAACGTAGTATTGAATGAGTCTGTTAAAGAAAGTTTGGTGGCGGCTCAAGCTGAGCTATCATAAAGCTTGGCAGTAGTCGATTTTTGGTGTTACATAAGCTTAGAATCAAAACCTCGTAACATCACGGTTGTTGCTTTTAGGGTGGCGTTTGGGTGCTCCCTTAAGCAAAGATTGGATCTGCTTAGCTGTAATCGTTGACATGAAATCCCCTTTGCCCATCATTCTTGTTGTGAAGCGGTAATGTTGCCCACCACAAATATCGCAACTTATGAGAACAAATGCAAACGAATGAGAAAGAAGAAAGCATCCTAACTGGATGCTTTATAAGTTATTTTTATTAATTGAAAACAAATGTGAACATTATTCGATGTTTTGGATCTGCTCTCTCATTTGCTCAATTAATACCTTAAGCTCCACTGCGGCTTGAGTGATCTCGGCGTTAATTGATTTTGAGGCGAGGGTGTTGGCTTCGCGGTTGAACTCTTGCATCATGAAGTCGAGGCGTCGGCCACAGGCGCCGCCTTTTTTCAGAATTTTACGCGTTTCGCTAACGTGAGAGTCGAGGCGGTCTAGCTCTTCGGCTACGTCTATTTTTTGCGCTACCATAATCATTTCTTGCTCGATGCGCTGCGGGTCGAGTTCTTCGATTACATCGGCTAAACGGCTGGTTAAGCGCTCGCGTTGCCATTCCATTACCGCGGGCATTTGCTCACGCACAAAGGCCACTTGTTCGGTAATTTTATCTAAACGGCTGGTAATCATGGTGGCGGTGTTGGCGCCTTCGCTGGCGCGGCTGTCGATGAACGCGTTAAGGGCTTCTTGCCATGCTGCGAGTAGCTCTTTGCTTAGGGCATCGGCGTCTTGCTCTGGGGTTTCCATCACGCCCGGCCAACGCAAAATGTCTACAGGGTTGATTTGTCCGCCAGCTTGCTGTTGTACCCACTCGGCATTTTTAATCAGCTGTTCAGCTAGGCTTTGATTGAGTTGTAGCTCGCCACGCTTGGCTTGGTCTGCCTCAAAACGTAGGCTGCATTCTACTTTTCCGCGTTGCAGGGCTTTGCGGATCTTCTCTCGCAGTACCGGCTCTAGGGCGCGAAACTGTTCTGGCATGCGCCAGTAGGTTTCTAAATAACGTTGGTTTACGCTGCGAATTTCCCATGTGGCACTGCCCCAATCGGCTTTGATTTGGTGGCGTGCGTAGCCTGTCATACTGTGGATCATAGTTGAATGCCCTTAATAAATTTGTTCGATTATAACGACTATTGTTGGCTTAGTCAGGCAGGGGCGTGACCAAGTGCGCTAAAAGCCTATATAATAGCCGCGAATTTTAAACTACAGGGTTATTACCATGCGTCCGAACGGAAGAGCCGAGCACCAAATGCGTCCAATTACTATCACTCGCCAATACACGGCCCATGCCGAAGGCTCGGTATTGATTGAATTTGGCAATACCAAAGTGTTGTGTAATGCGTCTGTAGAAGATGGGGTACCACGTTTCTTAAAAGGCAAAGGGCAAGGTTGGATTACCGCGGAATACGGTATGTTGCCTCGTTCAACTCATAGCCGCATGGGGCGTGAAGCCGCACGCGGTAAGCAAAGTGGCCGTACTCAAGAAATCCAACGCCTAATTGGCCGCTCTTTACGTGCAGCTGTAGACTTAGAAGCCCTAGGCGAATATACCATTGTGGTGGATTGTGATGTGATTCAGGCTGACGGCGGCACCCGCACTGCGGCTATTAGCGGGGCTTGTGTTGCCTTGCAAGATGCCATCTGGTGGATGATAGAACAGAAGAAACTGAAGGTTAGTCCACTTAAGCAGCTGATTGCCGCGGTATCGGTGGGGGTGGTTGATGGCACTGTAGTATGTGATCTTGAGTACACCGAAGACAGCGTAGCTGAAACCGATATGAACGTGGTGATGTGTGAAGATGGCAACATGATTGAGGTGCAAGGTACTGCCGAAGGCGCGCCGTTTAGTCACCAAGAACTATTAGACATGTTAGCTTTTGCCAAAGATGGCATTAGCCAAATTAACGCCGCCCAGCGTGAAGCCTTAGCTTAGTAAGTGAGAGAATAAGATGAAAGCCTATCAACGAGAGTTTATTGAGTTTGCTTTAGCCAAAGGGGTATTAAAGTTTGGCGAATTTACCCTAAAGTCTGGCCGAACTAGCCCTTACTTTTTTAACGCGGGTTTATTTAATACTGGCCGTGATTTAAATCGCTTGGGTAAATTTTACGCCGCAGCTTTGGAAGATGCGGGTATCGCTTACGACTTAGTGTTTGGCCCTGCTTATAAAGGGATCCCGATTGCTACTACCACTGTAGTGGCTTTGGATGAGCATTATGGCAAAGATGTACCCTACTGCTTTAACCGTAAAGAAGCGAAAGATCACGGCGAAGGCGGTAACTTGGTAGGCTCTGAGCTAGCTGGCCGAGTAATGTTGGTGGATGATGTGATTACCGCCGGTACCGCTATTCGTGAGTCGATGGACATTATCGAAGCGCATCAGGCGCAATTGGCTGGGGTATTAATTGCCTTAGATCGCCAAGAAAAAGGCAAAGGCGAGTTGTCGGCAATTCAGGAAGTGGAGCGAGATTATAAAGCTACGGTGATTTCCATCATTAAGTTAGCTGATTTAATTACTTACTTAGAAGAGCAAGGCAATAATCAACAGGCCTTGGCCGCAGTGAGCGCTTACCGTGAGCAATATGGCATTGCTTAAACTCTGTTAACGTTTCTTTAGGCGACCTTAGGGTCGCCTTTTTTATGGGCTCATGCTTGGCTTAACTAGCTATCGCGCTCCGACATCCGTGCGCCCACTAAGCTGGCGACTAAGATGGCCATGTAAAATACACCAAATACCGCCTCGGCAAAGCTGAAGAAGCGAGTGAGTGGATTGTTGGGGCTGATCTCGCCATAACCCAGCGTGGTTAAAGTGACAAAACTAAAATAGATGAAGTCGGTCATTTGCGAGCTCCAGTGTTCTTTGGGCACGCCGTTAAAAGCATCGTCAAACCAAACGTTTAGCATGGTATAGAGATGGGCCCAAGCGAGACCAAATAATAGGAAGATACAGATGGCACCAACAATCTTATTGCCGTCGATTTCTCCAGTAAATAAAACCTGTTTGAGTGCGGTCCAGGTGGTTAACAGCAAATAACACAGCACAATGCCGAGGTATAAACTGACTAGCCCCTTAGCTTCAAACCAAAAACTAAATAAAGCGAGTACGGTAGTGGTGAGTAAAAAGCCTATTCCGGCGGCAAACCAGAGTCGCTTGCCTTTAGCTTGCCAAACCCCAGCGGCGAGCACGATAACCATGGCTACTTGCAAATACTTAAAGCCGTCGCCTTGCCAAAACTGCTCTAAGCAAGCGGCTAAAAATATGTAGCCGATTAAGGCGATGGTCAAAAAATAGAAGTTATTTTTATCGCTCCAGCTTAATAACTTGCCCATATAGTAAACCTAATATCAATGATTTAGTGATTAATTTAGCAAATTAACTGAGGTATTGCAGAGTAAATCCTTATACTGAAAAGCTTGCTTGGGCTCGCAACTTGAAGGCTTAGCCTGTGTAGCGCTTGATGTAAATCAAGCCCCTGAGTTAAAAAACTAAAACAGATGAAAATCAGCTTCTAAACTATAAGTACCTTGGGCTAACCGGAGAGCGGCCATGCGCTTCAATCAGTTAAAATTGTTGCTTGAACACTTCGTGTCTTGTCGTAAAGCCATGCAAGCCATGTATCGTCGTTTAGAGTTAAATGCAGATTCTGAGCGAGTGCGAATGTTGTTGGCTTACCTGCAACATCAGGAAAAAGAAAATGCCGAGCATCTTGAAGATTTCATCAGCCAAGCCAAGCAGGAAGTATTAGACACTTGGACCGATATTCGCCTTGAGCAAGATTTACCGGCCAAAATAGCTAAAATAAGCCAACCCGCTAATATGAGCAGTGATGATGTAGCCAGCTTAGCATTGGAAACGAGTGAGCAGTCTTTGGCCTTACTGAGGGTGGCTAAAGATGAGTTGAGCATGTTGGGGGCGCGGCAATTTATTGGTAATTTGATTGAGCATCAAGAGAAGCGGCAACAGCAAATGGTGCATGCGACTCATCGCTTAGATGATATTTAAGCCTTGCATAGAACCGAAAAAGCACAGCCCGAGCTGTGCTTTTTACTATCAGGCGACTTAGCTTAGTCGGCTAACTTTTCTAAATGTACGTCCATTTGTGGGAATGGAATTTCAATGCCTGCTTCATCTAAGGCGTTTTTAATGTTTTCCATTAGGTCGAAACGCGCAGGCCAATAGTCGCCACTGTTAACCCAAGGGCGAACCACAAAGTTGACCGAGCTGTCGGCCAGTTCTAGTACCGCAACTGTGATGTCTGGGTCTTTTAGAACTCGGCTATCGGCTTCACATACAGCGCGCAATACTTGTTTGGTTTGGGCTAGGTCTGCTTTGTAGCTTACGCCTACTACCAAATCAATACGACGCGTAGCGTGAGTCGAGTAGTTAACGATGTTGCCACCTAATACCGCAGCATTGGGCACTACAATTTGTTTGTTATCTGGGGTTTTTAATACCGTAGTGAAAATTTGTACTGATGCGACCGAACCTGCGGTGCCAGCAATTTCAACGTAGTCGCCAGCTTTGAAGGGGCGAAAACCAATGATTAGTACACCGGCTGCAAAGTTAGACAGAGAGCCTTGTAAGGCCAAGCCAACGGCTAAACCGGCGGCACCGATAATGGCAACGAAGGACGCCGTTTGAATGCCAATGCGGGACATGGCGGCAATAATCACAAAGGCGATGATGGCGTACTTCACCATTGAGCCAACAAAGTGGCTGATGGTGCTATCCAGTTTGCGCGCATTCATCAGCTTTTCGATGCTGGCGGCCATAACGCGTGCCACAATCATCCCGACAAACAGGATAAGAATTGCGGCGGCAATGTTAATTGCGTATTGAATTAATAGATCTTGGTTGTTTTCAAACCAACTGGTGCCTTCAGAAAATACATCCATATGGGTAGCCCTGTGCTTAGATAAAGAAGCTACAAATTTAGCAGCTTTTTCGGATCTCACAAGTGTCTATTTATTTTACAGATAGTTACGTTGGCTTGGTGCGAAAATCGCCAGTAAGCACTGGCGTTTCGACTCATCTAACCTTGAATTAACTGTTGCTTTAAAAAGCCCCAATGAGTATCAAATTGAGCGGTGGGTTTGAGCTTAAATTCACTGCGCACATATTGGCTAATTCGCCCTTCTGAATAGGCCAATAATAAGGTAGCGAGGCTGCTTTCTTCGATTAAGAAACCTTGGCCTTCGCGCAGCCGACGTTCGCGTAGGATTTGCTTCAGTTGTACTTCTATTTTTTCAAATAGCACACTAACACGAGCACGTAAGCGTTCGTGCTCTCCCTGTAGCGCATCGCCAGTTAGAATGCGGCTTAAACCGGGGTTGCGCTCGGCGAAACCTAACAACAACATCAGAATGTGCTGAGTGCGATTCAAGGTGTCTTTTTGTTCTTCTTGAATCAGGTTAATGCGTGATAACAAGGTTTCTTCGATAAATTCAATTAAGCCTTCAAACATTCGGGCTTTGCTTGGAAAGTGTCGATACAGTGCGGCTTCCGATACGCCGACTTCTTTCGCTAGGCTGGCCGTGGTAATGCGTTGACCGTGGCTGGTTTCTAACATGCGTGCGAGTGCTTGCAGAATTTGTTCGCGGCGATTGCTTTTTGGTTTTCCCGCCATTGTTGTTCTTATCCTTTATTGGTCTATTAGCGTACTACTTGAATAACCGTTTATTGAGTACCGGAGTGGCCAAAGCCACCTTCGCCTCGCTGGCTAGCAGCAAAGTCTTCCACCACTTCAAAGCTGGCCTGTACCACCGGTACAAATACCAATTGGGCAATCCGTTCGCCCGGTTCAATGGTGAAATGACTGTGGCCCCTATTCCAGCAGGAAACCATTAACTGCCCTTGATAATCGGAGTCAATTAGACCCACTAAATTACCCAGTACAATGCCATGTTTATGGCCAAGGCCAGAACGAGGCAAAATGGTTGCAGCTAGAGAAGGGTCGGCAATATGAATCGCCAAGCCAGTTGGTATTAGTTCGGTTTGGCCGGGAGCTAATTCCAAGGGCTGATCGAGACAGGCGCGCAGGTCTAAGCCTGCTGAACCTGGCGTGGCGTATTCTGGCAACGGAAATGTAGTGCCAATTCTTTGGTCTAGTATTTTAAGTGCGATTTGTTTCATGTTTTTTTAATTATTGTGCAGCGTACTGCTTGGCAATTAATGCCAGTAATTGTTTTGCCAGTGCAGATTTATCAGCGAGGTCTAATTGCTGCTCTCCATCTGGCCAAAATACCTTTAAGGCATTTTGTTCACTATTAAAGCCTTGTTCTGGCTTTGATACATCATTGGCTGCAATCATGTCTAGATTTTTGCGAGCCATTTTCTGTTTGGCGTAGTGGTTAAGGTCTTGGGTTTCGGCAGCAAAACCTACAGTAAAAGGTTTATTGGGTAGCGCTGCCACACTCGCCACTACATCAGGGTTTTTTACCAATCGCAGCTGCATTTCGTCGCAGTCGTCGGTTTTTTTAATTTTGTGTTCGGCAATTTCGGCTACCCGGTAGTCGGCCACTGCGGCGCAGGCTATGAAGATGTCGCAGTCTTCCGCTTTAGCTAAGGCGGCTTGGTGCATGGCTTGGGCGGTAATCGTATCGATTTTTTTCACCCCTACGGGCGTGCTTAAGTTAACTGGGCCAGACAGTAGACAAACTTCTGCACCAAGTTGCTGGGCGGCAGCGGCCAGAGCATAACCCATTTTGCCAGAGCTATGATTGCTAATGTAGCGCACTGGATCAATCGCTTCACGGGTCGGCCCTGCGGTAATCACCACTTTAAGCCCCGCCAATATTGGCGCCTCTACTTGGAAGAAGGCTTGAATATTGGCTAGCAGTTCGGCGGGTTCTAACATTCGGCCTGGGCCCACATCACCACAGGCTTGTTCGCCCTGAGCTGGTCCCCAAATGGGCACTTGTCGCTGAGCCAGTAGCGCCAGATTGGCTTGGTTGGCCGCACTCAGGTACATTTGCATATTCATGGCTGGGGCAATCGCCACAGCTGCGCTGGTGGCTTGCAGTAGGGTGCTGACTAAGTCATCGGCAATGCCGTGGCTATATTTGGCAATCACATTGGCGGTAGCGGGTGCGACTACCACTAAATCTGGCCACTTGGCATAAGCGATGTGGCCCATAGCGCCTTCTTGCTCTGGGTCAACGACGTGTAGGCCCACTGCTTCGCCAGACACCGCCTGTAAGGTTAACGGAGTAATGAAGTGAGTAGCGTGTTGGGTCATCACCACGCGCACTTCTGCGCCTTGTTCCTTTAGTCGACGCACTAATTCAGGAGTTTTATAAGCTGCAATACCGCCGGAAATGGCCAGCAGGATTTTCTTTCCCGTTAACATATTGATACCGCTTTGATAATCACCATTTGATATCGGCTAGCCTATCACAAAACTTAAGATCTCCGCATACACAAGCACACAGTTTCGGCTACGCTTATCTTTATTGATTTCTATGTTATTAAAAGTTTATGGCAATTTGTGATTGGCCTGCTGAACAAAGACCTCGGGAAAAACTATTAAGCCAAGGGGCGAACAGCTTAAGTGATGCGGAATTATTGGCAATTTTTTTAAGAGTGGGTTGTGCCGGTTTAGACGCCGTTAGCTTGGCGCAGCATTTATTAAGTCAATTTGGCTCGTTACGCGCGGTATTGGCGGCCGACCAACAGCGTTTTTGTGCCGAACGCGGTTTGGGTAGTGCAAAATATGCACAATTACACGCCAGTATCGAAATGAGTCGCCGTTATTTATTGGCCGACATCAGTGAGAAAAGTGTTTTAGATAGTGCTGAATCGGCGAAAAACTACCTTTCTATGGAATTATCTCACCAACAACGCGAAGTATTTGCAATATTACTATTGGATAATCAGCATCGAGTGTTACAATTCGCGCCGCTATTTTTCGGAACGATTGATGCCGCCAGTGTTTATCCACGGGTGGTGGTACAGCGAGTATTAGAAAAAAATGCCGCTGCAGTAATATTTGCCCATAACCACCCCTCGGGAGTGGCTGAGCCAAGTTTGGCAGATAAGCAAATTACTACTAAGTTAATCAAGGCCTTAGCGCTGATTGATGTGCGAGTTTTAGATCATGTTGTGGTCGGCTGTGGGGAAACAGTTTCCTTTGCCGAGCGAGGTTGGATCTGATCTTTGTTCAATTTTTAGTTGATCTAGGGTTCTATTTCCTGTATAAAATGCGGCCTTTCTGTCGTCCCGGGCGACGGCCTAACGGGGCATGAACAGATGCTCGAGCAGAAGTATTTATTTGGAGAAGACTGACATGTCTAGAGTATGCCAAGTTACTGGTAAGAAACCAGCTGTTGGTAACAACGTATCGCACGCAAAAAACCGCACTCGTCGTCGTTTTTTGCCTAACCTTCAATCTCACCGTTTTTGGGTTGAGAGTGAAAAACGTTTTGTTAAATTACGTGTATCTACTAAAGGTATGCGCATCATCGACAAAAAAGGTATCGACGCTGTATTAGCTGAGATGCGTGGTCGTGGTGAGAAGGTATAAGGAACTAAAAAATGGCTAAAGGTATTCGCGAAAAGATTCGTTTGAACTCATCAGCTGGCACTGGTCACTTCTACACCACTGATAAGAACAAACGTAACATGCCTGAAAAAATGGAGATCAAAAAGTTTGATCCCGTTGTTCGTAAGCACGTTATCTACAAAGAAGGTAAAATCAAATAGATTTTGGCTTTAAGTAACATAATAAGCTCAGCCTAGGCTGGGCTTTTTTTTGTTCTTTTTTCGGGCTTTGGCGATTTTGCTGGGCTTTACTCGGCAAAGAGTTCCCGCTTATGATGAGCGTTGATAAAGGAGGATCTCGATGAAAATGAGCCGCAGAGGCTGGAACAACATCATTATATTTGCTGTTGCCTCGATGATTTTAATCTTTAAATACGTAGAGCTACATAAGCAGGAAGCGGGACCCGAGCCAACGCTCTCGGGTCAGCTATTGCCGCAGGGGGCAACGGTGCTGCGTTTGGAGCTACCCGAACTAGTGATTGAGCGAGTGGGAACCGAGTGGCGCAGTGAGCCGCCAATAGAGCGTCCTGTGGCGGTGATTGATGCGTGGTTGCATATCAGTTTAAAACCTTGGCAGAATGCCATTGGTGGGGCCGCCACTAGCGATACGGTGATGGTTTATTTAGCCAACTCCGCGGCGCCCATAGAATTAAGCCTATTTAGTTTGGGTGAGCAACACTGGATTAATAGTTGGCAAGGTCAGTTATTGCAAGTGGATGCAGACAGTTATCAGGCTCTATTTCCCGAGGTGTCACAATAATGCCAGAGTTACCCGAGGTAGAAACCAGTCGCCGCGGCATTGAGCCTTACCTGCAACAGCAGCAAATTGTTGAGATAGTGGTGCGTCAGCCTAAATTACGCTGGCCGGTGCCGGAGTTGATTCAAAGCTGCGTCGGTTTACCGGTATTGTCGGTGAGTCGCCGTGCTAAGTATTTGTTGCTGGAAACTGAAGCCGGGCACATCATTATTCACTTAGGTATGTCGGGCAGTTTGCGAATTGTCCAACAAGGCGAGCCAGCCGCTAAGCATGACCATGTAGATATTGTATTGGCTAACACTAAAGTATTGCGACTGAATGACCCACGCCGTTTTGGTTGTGTATTATTTAGCCAATTGCCCGTTGAGCAGCACCCGCTGCTGGCCAGTTTAGGCCCAGAGCCGCTGAGTGAAGCCTTCACTAGTGACTATTTACAAGCGCAAGCCGCTAAACGCAGTATTGCCATTAAACAATTCATTATGGATAACAAGGTAGTAGTGGGGGTGGGAAATATCTACGCCAATGAGGCCCTGTTTAGGACTGGGATTCACCCTAAGCGAGCGGCTAATAAGGTGAGCAAGGTACGCTTAGTGGAATTAACTGCTCATATTAAGCAAGTTTTGGCAGAAGCGATTAAGCAAGGCGGTACCAGTTTAAAAGATTTTACCAATGCCGAAGGGAAGCCGGGGTATTTTAAACAAACTCTGGCGGTGTATGGACGTGAGGGTGAGAGCTGTGACAACTGCGGAGAGTTAATTAAGGCATTACGCATTGGCCAGCGTAATACCTTTTACTGCCCGCACTGTCAGCGTTAAGCCTGATTCAGTTTAGCTGCTACTGCTTGGGCGACATGGGGTGCGACAAAGCGCTCAATGTCGCCGCCATGGCGGGCCACTTCTTTAATCAAACTCGAAGAGATAAATGACACACCCTCACCAGGAGTGAGAAAGACACTCTCCAAGTTAGGATCGAGCTGACGGTTCATATCGGCTAACTGCATTTCATACTCAAAATCAGAGCCGGTGCGCAGCCCCCGTAGCAATACGCTAGCGTTTTGTTGCTTGGCAAGGTCAACTAATAAGCCAGTAAAACCTATTACTTCGATATTAGTTTGTTGGATGCCTTGCTCTAATAAGGCGACCCGTTCGTTAAGACTAAACAGCGGTTGTTTGCTAGGACTGGCCGCAACGGCCACGATCACTGTGTCGAACATTTTGGCGGCACGTTGAATCAAATCGCTGTGGCCGTTGGTCACGGGGTCAAAGGTGCCAGGGTAAATAACCCGAGTTGTCATAAGTGTTTACCTAGTATGAGTTTAGGGTGAGTATAACCCGCACAAAGCTTAGGGGGAAAATTCTTGAGCCTGTGGTAAAGATTGGTCACAATGCGCAGGATTAATGATTAGGGTGGGAAAATGCGTAAACTATTGGTGGTAAGAAATGACAAAATTGGCGATTTCATGCTGGCTTGGCCCAGTTTCGCTTTGTTGAAACAATCGTTAGCCGATTGTGAAATTACAGCTTTAGTTCCCAGTTATACCGCTCCCTTAGCCGAGTTATGCCCGTGGATCGATAAGGTAATTGTGGATTGCGGCTCCAAAGCCGATGCTCATGCTCAGGCAAAGTTACTGGCCCAGGTTAAGCAGCAACAGTTTGACGCTTATTTGTGTTTATTTTCTAACATGCGTAATGCTTGGTTGGGTTTTCGCGCCGGTATTAAACAGCGTTGCGCACCGGCTACCAAACTGGCACAGTTGCTATTTAACCAGCGAGTTAAACAGCGACGTTCTCAATCACGTAAACCCGAGTCTGAATATAATTTAGACTTAACGCGGGCTTTTCTGGCTCAACATGGAGTGGCTAGAGTTGAGCCCAAGCCGCCGTATTTTCAATTTGCCGATGCGGTGCTCTCTACCCGCAAGGTAGAGGAGTTTGGTCAGTTTGCTGAGCATTTGCTGGTGATGGTGCATATCGGCAGTGGTGGTTCTGCCAATAACCTTAGCAGCGAGCAGTATTTTAGTTTGATCGACTGTTTAGCTAAGCTCAATCCTGCCTTACATTTTGTGATTACCGCAGGTCCTGGAGAACAGCTCGCCGCACAGGAGCTGGTTAATCTCTTAGACAAAGAAGAGATCCCAAATCAATTATATTTTTCCGAGAAAGGCTTGAAGACCTTTTGTGAAGTATTGGCTTGCGCCGATCTATTTATTGCTGGCTCGACTGGGCCCTTACACATTGCTGGTGCGCTGGATGTGCCTACCGTGGGCTTTTTCCCCAGTCGTCGTAGTGCCACCCCTTTGCGCTGGCGGCCGTTAAATAGCGAAGGCCGGCATATTGCTTTTTCACCTCCGGCTGGCGAATTAACTCAAGAAGATATGAGTTTAATTAATGTGAGTGATTGTGCTGTTAAAGTTAATAATTGGTGGAAAAAACTAGCGCGCTAGGCAATAGCTCAAGCAGCGCTTGTTAGTTAACTTAATAAGCATCGATAGCGTTTTACTTCTGGTAGTGTTTGTCTTGCTGCCTAGCCCACAGGTCAGCGTATTTTACGAAAGTAGAGTGCGCCGATAACAGGGCGATTAACAAGCCCTGTTTGCCATCAAGAAAGCCGCGTTTTAGTAAATACATTTTACAAAAACAGCCCAGTGCGTGTAGTACCCCTTGGCCTAGTGTAGCGCGTTTGCCTTTGGCCTCACGCTGATCGGCCCACGCCTTGGCGTAACCGGCAGACTTGACGAGATAGTGTTCAATATTGCGGTAGGAGTAGTGGAGTATATCTCCATCTAGCTCAGCCACTTGGCAAGTCTCGGGAATCACGACTGATTCGTGCACTAAATTATCGTTATAAGTGGTGAGCTCACGTGGATAGAGCCGAATATGACGATAATACCAACCTGAATGCTTTAAAAAGCGACCAAATACCCAAGTCAGTTCGTTCAGATTAAAAACGGTATTGCTGGGAGGGTTGAGTAACATGTTTTGAATATTCTGTTTAAGTTGCTCATCGATCCTTTCATCGGCATCTATCGCTAAAATCCAGTCGCCGGTGGCATAACTTTGCGCTAGTTGCTTTTGTTTGCCAAAGCCTGGCCAATCCTGATTGACGTATACATCTTGGGTATATTGTTTGGCTAGCTCTAGCGTGCCGTCGGTGCTGCCTGAATCTACAACGACAATTTGGTCAACCCAAGTAAGGCTTTCTAAGCAATCCTTCAGGCTGTCTTGTTCATTTTTGGTAATAATAATGGCGCTAATGGTGGCTCTATTTGCACTCATAGTTGCTGCTCTTTTTTAATGGTTTCAAACATCGCAATTACCGCATCCAATGTTATTTTTTGCATTGCCTGAGGATCTTTAACCCGGCTGCGCCAACTCAATTGCTCGGCTGGTTTGCCTTGCTCTTGTTCGATTAAGGATTGCCAAACACTCACCACATAATCACGGTAGTGATAGGGACCGGTGCGCTGTGGATTGTGATGGGCATATAAACCTAATACTGGAGTATTGACCGCTACTGCCATGTGTGCCGGGCCAGTATCGGGAGAAATTAATAAATCAGCTTGGCTAATTAACGCCCACAATTGGGCTAAGCTGGTTTTGCCACAGAGGTTATTGAGCTTACCATCACAAGCTGCATTTAGCTGCTCAGACAAGGCCATTTCTTGAGCTGCTGGGCTACCGATCAGACTGACTTGATAACCTTGGCTTAAGGCATATTGAGCAATCCCAGCATAGCCCTCTAGGGTCCAGTTTTTATAAGCTTTACTGGCGGCAGGGCAGATTAAAACTTGTTTACCTGGGGCTGCAAAGTATTGGCTGGCAGCCGCTTGATCGCCTTGGCTTAGATTTATTTTCCAGCTAGGGGCTTGAGTTTTAATGCCCATTTGCGCCACAAATTGTAAAAATCCATCCAATACGTGGGCTGAATTAGCCTTGGTTATTTTCTCGTTGCTAAACAGCCATTGGCCGTCTTTAGCGCGCTCACGGTCAAAGCCGATACGGCGCTTGGCTTTGATGCAGCAACTGACCATACTGGCTCGCAGCGCAGCCTGCATGTGCCAAAGCACATCGAAGTGTTGCCCAGCTAGTTGGCGTTTCAATGCCAGTAAACCTTTTAAACCGCTGCGTTTGTCATAGGTGATCAGCTTTAGCCTAGGAGCTAAAGCCAAGAGTTGGGCCTCTGCTTTGCCGCAGATCCATGTAATTTCAGCTTCTGGGTAGGCGCTTTGTAGTTGCTGCACCGCAGCTAAGGCATTACAAACATCTCCAATCGCAGATAAGCGTAAGATGCAAATTTTTAGGGCTGGTTGTGTGCTGGTCATGTTGGCAAAAGTGGCGAATTCTCTTAAGTATTATGCTTTTTGCTGCTTGCGTTGTAAAATTGTGCCGATTAATTTCACAAGCGAACACGATGCAGATAGAAAAACAGCAAACACCAGACGGTTGGCTATTTTATAACCCCACTGTGTGGCAAGAGGTAAACGATGCTTATTTTGAGCCTCGGCACTGGCAACAAAATCGCGCAGTGGTTGGGCAAGCAATGGGACGGGGCAAGACCCTGTTTTTTCGTTTTGAGCACCGAGAATGTGTATTACGCCATTATCACCGTGGTGGCTTAGTGTCCAAAATGAGTAATGACCGCTATTTCTATTCTGGCTTACAGCGAAGTCGTGTGTGGCGAGAGTTCTCCTTGTTAATTAAGCTGCGAGAATTAGCCTTGCCTGCGCCTTTGGCGATTGCCGGTAGGTTGAAGCGCAAAGGTTTCAGTTTTCAAGCTGACTTAATCACCGAGCGGATCCATGGTGCACGAGATCTAGCCAATTTATTGAGTGAGCGACGCTTGCCTTTAACGGTGTGGCAAAACATAGGTGAGACCATCGCAGCCTTTCATAAAGCTGGGGTATATCACGCCGATTTAAATCTGCGTAATGTGATGCTCGATGAGCAACGCAAAGTATGGCTGATTGATTTTGATAGTGGCCGTTTATGCCGACCGCGCAAAAAGTGGCAGCAGGCCAATCTTGCGCGTTTATACCGTTCTTTAGAAAAAGAGCAGGCTAAGCCCGGTTATTGTCATTGGTTGGAATCTGATTGGCAGCACTTAGTGGCAGCCTATAAGCAAGCACTTTAATCCAGTAGTGCTTTTAAGCTAGCGTCAATTGCGCCTTGGTTTTGTTTCACTATCGCTAAGCCTGCTTGTCCCGCTTGAGTGCGCTGTAGAGGGTCGCTTAGCCAAACTTTCAGCCAATTAGCCAGTTGTTCGGTGTCGGCACTCAGTTTTAAGGCACCGCGAGCCTGCAGTTGCTGGCTAATATCGCTAAAGTTAAAGTCATATTCACCGGCTACGCAGGGTAAGCCCATGGCCGCAGCTTCTAAGTAATTATGTCCACCTACCTTAACTAACGAGCCGCCAATAAAGGCCACGTCGGCACAGCCATACATCAGCATCATTTCACCCATTGTATCTGCTAGATAGACAGACTGCTGGGAATCGGGCGTTTGCTGTTGGCTTCTTCGCGAAAAGGCAATGTTCTGCTGTTTGAGCAGTTCGGCGACTTGATCGAAGCGCTCGGGGTGGCGAGGAACCAAAATTAATAAGCTATCGGGCAGCTGTTTACGTACCAGCTGCATGACTTCAAGTACAAGTTCATCCTCCCCTTTATGGGTGCTGGCGGCTATCCAGACCGGGCGCTCGGAAAATAATTGTGGACGTAATATTGCGGCCTGTTGTTGGGTTTGTGAAGGGTCGGCTAAATCGTACTTGATGGAACCTGTGACCACCAGTTTGGCCGCATCTACGCCTAAGTGATGAAAGCGTTGGGCGTCGTCTTGATGTTGCGCTAGCACCAAATCGAGCTTGCTGTACAAGCGCTTGCTAAAGTTAGCAAAACGTTGATAACGATGGCAGGAACGTTCTGACATACGCGCGTTGATTAGGCTTACTGGAATGTTATGGCGTTGACACAGCGTCAGCCAATTCGGCCATAACTCGGTTTCCATAATCCATAGGCGCTGCGGTTGCTGCCAGCGTAAAAACCAAGCGATACAGGGCCAAAGATCGAAGGGCGCATAACGGTGTTCTACCCAATCCCCTAGCTTTTGCTGAGCTTGCTCGGCACCGGTAGCGGTGGTGGTAGTGAGTAAGATTCGCAGCTGGGGTTGCTGCTGTTTAAGCCTTTTTATTAAGGGGCGGCGGCTAATACCTCGCCTACCGATACAGTATGAAACCAGATATCAGCTTTAGCCCATTTAGGGCTAATACCAAAATGCTCAAGCCAGCGACGCCCCACAGCGGGTTTGCCTGGCTTGGGCCAATACAGCTTATACATGGCTAGCGGTAACAGGAATATCAGTAAAATATTGTAAATAACTAACATCTGTTGCTTTACCTAATCGGCTTTATGCTGTGATGGTCGCAGCTGCTGTTGATCTAGGTATTCGGCGACCTGTTGCTGATAACTTTGTTGATAGGAATATTTATTACTATCGTGACTGGCCACGAGGTTTACCATTAAAAAGTAGCCACCGACCCACAGCATGATGTTGGCTAAGCGGGCTGGTTTTTGCTTTTGCCAGCGCTCAGCCTGATATAGAACCGGGAACAAGGCGAAACCAAAGGTAATAATTAAATGCCAGTAAGAAAAAATAATTGGCGAGAGAATGGCCGATACTACAATGCCTAATAATGCTGCAAAGGCATAATGTAATAGCCAATCCGCAGGTTTTAGGTGTAATGCTTGGTTACTGCGCCAATGCGGTTTAATTTTGCGCCAAACTCGGCGGTTGATTCCCCAAGTAACAATTAAGCTTAGGCCGCCCAACAGGTATAACAACGCTTGCCATAAATAGCTCACTGCGGTGTTTAACCAGTCAGTGTTACTGAGCCATAAAAACTCGGCGTCGGTGATAATGCGATTGGAAAACAACATCGAGCTATAGCGCAGCCAATACAAGGTAGATTTTAATACCGGGTAAACATGGATACCGCCCCAACCAATGTAGCGGTCTGACTGTTGTCCTTGAATGGCAGGATTGGCCTGTAATTCGATAATGTAAGGCACAAGGGAGGCCGCGATTACTATTACGCCTAAGGTCACGCCCCACCAGTTTACTTGAACTTGTTTGCGGTAGAACAGGTATAGAGAGATTACCGCCAAAATTGGCCATGAATAATGTAATTGCATGGCCAAGCCAATCGCTAATACATTGATGAAGCTATAAAACCAAGAGCGCTGCTGGCTCAGCTTAAATGCCGACCAACAATGCATAGCCGCAAATAGACACAGGTAGGCGGGATTATAAATAAGGCTATCGTACAAAAACCAAGGGTTAAGCAAATAGAGAATCGCAAAGCAGAGTCGTACCGTGGGGCTAAAACACTGTTTTAACACGCTATCGAACAGCAAGAAACTGACTAATCTGAGCGCGATTAATAACAGCATGGGAGCCCATGGCGAATCCCAAAGTAGCAAGGGAGTCCTACGATGTAGGTGGATAGTGAGCCCGGTACATTGCCAACTACGCTTGCGGCGTTACCGTAGCTAAGCCAGTTGCCTTGATAAACACCTAGGTAGCCTTTGAGTAACATTTGGGTTTGGTCACCAGTTAAAATCTGGTTAGCCGCGTAGTTTAGCGATAGTAAGCCAGAGCAGACTAGAATAAGCCAAAATAGCTTAGTGAAGTGTTTTTCTATGTTGTGATGCAAGGACACAGGTTACTCATGTTAATAGTTTAGGCTTAAGACGACTCTGTTCGAGAGAAGGTCCAAAAGCGATGGATAACAAAGGTAAGTGCGGGTAACAGCACAATCACCACTCCCACCTTGATAATATTATGAAATTGATTCAGTTGCGAAGATAACCAAACTGATAAACACAGTGCTGTGAGTTGTACCAGCAAAAAGCGCAGTGCATTAGCCAAGCTAAGTTGGTTTTCAAATACCCAGCAAGTTTGCACCCAGTAAGAAAACAAAAACGCCAAGCTGAAACCCAGTAAATTGGCTAAGGCAAAGGCTTGCGGCCATTGGGCTAATACTAATAAAGCCAAACTAAAGTGAATTAGGGTGGCAATACCGCCGGTAAGCCCATAACGCACTATGCGTAAGCCGAGTAAGCGCTGAATAAATGCCGACATCTATTAGTTGTCTTCTTCGATGATGTAAATAGGCCGACGTTTCGACTCCATGAACAAGCGGCCAATGTATTCGCCCATCACGCCTAAACCAATTAGTTGCACGCCACCTAAAAATAACATGATGGTGATGAGTGAAGCGTAACCTGGTGCGTCGATGCCAAAAATCAGGGTTTTAATTACGATGGCGCTGCCATAGACAAAGGCCAGTAGCGAAATGAGTAAACCCACATATAACCAAATTCTTAGCGGCGCTGTACTAAAGCTGGTGATTCCTTCTAATGCGAAGTTCCATAACTTCCAACCATTAAAGCTGGTTTCACCGGCCACTCTTGGGTCACGTTTATATTCAATAATTTTTGTTTTAAACCCCACCCACGAGAAGATGCCCTTCATAAAACGTTGGTTCTCAGGTAGTTGTTGAATTGCCTCAACCACTCGTCGGGTCATTAGTCGGTAATCACCCACGTTTTCGGGGATTTTTACGTGGGAGATCTTGTTGTGAAACTTGTAAAACCATTCTGCACTGAGTTTTTTCGCAAAACTGTCACTGGTGCGATCGCTGCGTTTAGCGACCACTACATCGTAGCCCTGTTGCCATTCGCGAATGAAATCGTGGATTAACTCGGGGGATCTTGCAGGTCTACATCGATGGGAACGACCACTTGCCCTTTAGAGCGATCGATGCCAGCGGTCAGCGCGGCTTCTTTACCAAAATTTCGGGCTAGGTTGATCACTCGAATGTTAGCATGCTGAGTTTGTAAGTCTTTTAGCTTGCTCAGGGTTTGGTCGCGACTGCCATCGTTAATGAAAATTAATTCGTAGCTAAGTTCAGTTTTGGCTAGCTCAGGCAGCATGGTCTCGGTGAACACCGCTACGGTATCTTGCTCGTTATAACAGGGGCAAATGATTGAAATAACCGGAGGATTTGCGTTCATGAGTTTCCTAATAGTAAATAAGACTAAGTGTAGTCAAGCCAACAACTTGTTGATGGCGGCAATGGCACGGCTGGCGGGCAACTCGGTTAAACATTTTAAATGACCATATTGGCAGGTTTTCTTAAAGCAGGGGCGACAATCAATATCGGTGTGTAAAATCTCTGCACGCTCTGTGAGCGGAGGGGTATATTGTGGCGACGACGAGCCGTAAATGGCTACCAAAGGTAACTTAAGTGCTGCGGCAATATGCATTAATCCGGAGTCGTTGCTAATGGCCATGTCGGCTAGCGCCATTAAGTCGATGGCCTCGGCCAGTTTGGTTTTGCCCGCGAGATTATGGCACTGGGCTTGCAGCTGCTCAGGAAGGTGAGCAATGATCTGCTCCCCAACGTCTTTGTCTTTGTCGGAGCCAAAAATCCACACCTGACCTTGTCGTTGACTGATCCAATGGGCGGCGGCCTCTGCATAATGCTGTTCTGGCCAGCGCTTGGCTGGACCAAACTCGGCGCCGGGACACAGTGCTAAAATACTCGGCTGAACTTGCAAGCCAAGCTGTTGTAGGGCTTCGGCTTGATTGTTGCTGTTGGCGTGTAAGGCAGGATGAGCATATTCGGGCAAATCGGCGGCGCTATTTACTTGGCTCTTAGGATGAGCCAAAGCCACGTAGCGCTCTACCATCAAAGGAAAATCCTGCTTATTGCTGCGCATTTGGTTCACAATGCCGTAGCGACTTTCGCCCTTCCAGCCGCTGCGTTGTTTAATTCCTGCAAACCAAGGGATTAATGCCGACTTCAGCGAGTTGGGTTGGGTAATGGCCCAATCGTAGCCCTGCTTTTTGAGCTCTCGCGCTAGCTTCCAACGCACTGTCAGTTGCAATTCACCATGGCCTAGCGGCATGCGCAGTGCATTATCTACTTCTGGCATACGTTCTAGTAGCGGGCGGCACCAATCTGGCGCCAATACATCTAACTGCGCCTGAGGATGCAACTGTTTAAGGGTTTTATACAAGCTTTGTGACATCACCATGTCACCTACCCATGAGGGCCCTACCACCAAAATTTTCATCGTTTACCCACAATCAAAAGGGCTAAGCGCCCCTTGTTTATCACGTCTATTTGTTTAGCCAGGCCATGTATTCAGCCACCCCTTGGGCAACATTTTTAAATGGCTCGTCATAACCGGCTGCTCTAAGCTTGTCGATATTGGCTTGGGTAAAGCTTTGGTAACGGCCTTTGAGGTGGTCGGGGAAGGGAATGTACTCAATCTGCCCTTTTTGATGGTAGCTGATCACCGCTTCTGCCACTGCGCGGAAGGGCTCTGCTTGACCGGTTCCAAGATTGAAGATGCCGCTTTGCTGCGGATTCTTCAAAAACCACAAGTTGACCTTGGCAACATCGCCCACGTAAACGAAGTCGCGGCTTTGGCCGCCATCATCATAGCCGTCATAACCTTCAAACAGTTTCGGGTTTTGGCCGTCATTGACTTGGGTATTTAGATGGAAGGCGACACTGGCCATGCTGCCCTTATGCTGTTCACGCGGTCCATAAACATTAAAGTAACGAAAGCCAACCACTTGCGAGTCAATCTCCGGTAGCAAACGGCGTACATAGTTATCAAACTGTAGTTTAGAGTAGCCATACACATTGAGTGGACCTTCGTATTGCTTCTCTTCCTTGAAGGTGTCGGTATCGCCATAGGTAGCGGCCGAAGAAGCGTATAGGAAGGGAATACGACGTTCCAAACAATAATGCAGTAGCTCTTTTGAGTACTCATAATTGTTTTCCATCATATATTTGCCATCCCACTCGGTAGTGGCTGAGCAAGCCCCTTCATGGAAAATGGCTTCGATGTCTTGGCCGTAGGCTGCACCAATATCTTCGCCAGAGACGATGCGAGCAATAAAATCATCTTTATCGAGGTAGTCGGCGATATCAAGATCAACTAAATTTACGAATTTAGTACCGTCTTTTAGATCGTCAACCACAATGATGTCATTATGACCTTGTTCATTTAAACTCTTTACAATGTTGGCGCCAATGAAGCCCGCCCCACCAGTTACGATAATCATGCTACTGCCATTCCAGAAATTGCCGTTAATCTAAGGATTTTATGCTGTGAGGCGGGGAATAGCAATTAGCTGGCAGGGTGAATGTCGTGAAGAAAAACTGGATTTTGACAGCGTTTGCAGCTATCAGGGTAGTAATGAAGGAGAGTGTTAAGCCAGATGAAAACCAAAGATAAAATTATACACTGTGCGTTGAAGCTGTTTAATGAGCAGGGCGAACGGCAAATTACTACTAATCATATTGCGGCGGACTTAGGCATTAGTCCGGGAAATTTGTATTATCACTTCAGCAATAAACAAGAAATTATTCGCAGCATTTTTCAACTTTATGTTGAGCAATTAGAGGCTAGCTTTCGCCCCCATGCGGATCAGCGTCTTACCTTGGAACACCTTACCTCCTATCTGGATGCCAGCTTTGAGTTGATGTGGCGTTTTCGTTTTATGTACGCCAATTTATTGGAGCTGCTAGCACGTGACCCGCAGCTTGAAGAGCAATATCAGGCCCTGCAGCAAGAGTTAGCCAACTGGAGCCGAGACATCCTATTGCAACTACGTGATAGCCGTTTTATCACTGGTGATGACGCCACCATGATGGAGCTTGCGGATAGCGTGAAGTTCATTATTGGTGCTTGGATCGCTTATCAAAGTGCTCAGTTAAAAGGCGGGGAGATCACTAAGGCAAGGCTGTATCAAGGGGTGTTAAAAATACTGTTTACTCTGCGCCCGTATTTTACCGAAGAGTCGCAACATACCTACCAAGGTTTGTATCAACATTATGTGAAATTTGCTGAGCGCAATAAATAGTTAATAATTTAGCTTAGTAGCTGCATTCGCCAAAGAAAACACTATAATTCAGCCAATATCTTGGCTTTAAATAGGGTTTGCTATGAACACGGCTTTTTCAACATTTATCTCACAACAATTGCAGCAAGTGAAAGACGATGGTTTATATAAAAATGAACGGGTCATTCATTCACAGCAGCAGGCCGCTATTGCTGTAGAGCAAGGGCAGGTGGTGAACTTTTGTGCCAATAACTATTTAGGTTTGGCTAATTCACCCGCATTGATAAAGGCGGCTAAGGCGGGTTTAGATAGCCATGGCTTTGGTGCGGCTTCGGTACGTTTTATTTGTGGCACTCAAGACATCCACAAACAATTAGAGCAGGGCTTAAGTGAGTTCTTGGGCATGGAAGATACCATTTTGTATTCTTCTTGTTTTGACGCTAATGCTGGTTTGTTTGAAACCCTGTTAGGCCCAGAAGACGCGATTATCTCCGATGCCTTAAACCATGCCTCTATTATTGATGGGGTGCGTTTATGCAAGGCTAAACGTTTCCGTTATGCCAATAACAACCTCGCTGAATTAGAACAATGTTTACAAGATGCCGATGCCGCAGGTGCGCGTTTTAAATTGATCGCCACCGATGGCGTATTTTCTATGGATGGGGTGATTGCCAACCTGCCCGGCATTTGTGATTTAGCCGATAAGTACGACGCCTTAGTGATGGTGGATGACTCGCATGCGGTGGGCTTTGTTGGTGCCCACGGCCGAGGGACTCACGAATATCATCAGGTGATGGACCGTGTGGATATTATTACCGGTACCTTGGGTAAAGCCATGGGCGGTGCTTCTGGTGGTTTCACCTCGGCTAAAAAAGAAGTGATTGATTGGCTGCGTCAACGCTCGCGTCCTTATTTGTTCTCTAACTCCTTAGCGCCGGCGATTGTGAGCGCTTCACTGAAAGTATTAGAACTGTTAGCCGAAGGTGACGCCTTGCGTAAGCAGCTATGGGACAACGTGGCTTATTTCAGACGCGAAATGAGCGCCGCAGGTTTTACCTTAGCCGGAGCCGATCATGCGATTATTCCGGTGATGTTGGGTGACGCTAAGTTGGCCAGTACGTTCGCTGACAAGCTGTTAGAGCGAGGCATCTACGTAATTGGTTTCTCTTTCCCTGTGGTGCCCAAAGGGCAGGCGCGGATCCGCACTCAAATTTCTGCAGCGCATACGCCTGAGCAATTAGAGCAAGCGGTGAAAGCCTTCACCGAAGTGGGTAAAGAGTTAGGAGTAATTTAATGAGCATTAAAGCCTTAGCCAAGCTTAAAGCCGAACCCGGCATTTGGATGACCCAAGTCGAAAAGCCTGAATTGGGGCACAATGACCTGCTGATTAAAATCAATAAAACCGCCATTTGTGGTACCGATGTGCATATTTACAATTGGGATGAATGGTCACAAAAGACCATCCCGGTGCCGATGGTGATTGGCCATGAATATGCTGGTGAAGTGGTGGCGATTGGTCAGGAAGTGCGTGGTTTTGCTATTGGTGATCGCGTTTCCGGTGAGGGGCATATCACCTGTGGTCATTGCCGCAACTGTCGCGGTGGGCGTACTCACCTGTGTCGTAATACCGTTGGGGTAGGGGTTAACCGTACCGGCTGTTTCGCCGAGTATTTGGTGATTCCAGCGGTAAACGCCTTTAAGCTTCCTGATGAGATTAGCGACGACTTAGCGGCGATTTTTGACCCTTTCGGTAATGCTGTGCACAGCGCTTTGTCTTTTGACCTAGTGGGTGAAGATGTGTTGATTACCGGCGCAGGCCCAATAGGCATAATGGCTGCCGCGATTTGTAAGCACGTGGGGGCGCACCACGTGGTGGTGACCGACGTGAATGACTACCGCTTGGATTTGGCGAAACAAATGGGCGCGACCCGAGTGGTTAACGTGGCCAAGGAATCGCTAAAAGACACCATGGCTGAACTGAATATGACCGAAGGTTTTGACGTAGGCTTAGAGATGTCGGGCGTACCCAGTGCCTTTAGTTCGATGCTGGAGTTGATGAATCACGGCGGAAAAATTGCCATGTTGGGCATTCCCCTAGCGATATGGGCATCGATTGGAGTCAGGTGATTTTCAAGGGTTTGGTGATCAAAGGTATTTATGGCCGTGAGATGTTTGAGACGTGGTATAAAATGGCATCTTTGATACAATCTGGCCTCGATTTAAGTCCGGTGATTACTCATCACTACTCGGTGGATGAGTTCCAACAAGGCTTTGATGCGATGCGCTCGGGGCAAAGTGGCAAAGTGATCCTCGATTGGTCGTGATTGTTATACACTAGCCCCTCGTCATCGGCTTGGCTCAGATGCTTGCTTGGTGCTGACTTACAGATAAATGAATTTGGTAATAAATGATGAATATAGTTTTTTCGACCACTCGCCAATGGAACCCCGGTGATGAGTTCATTTTAATGGGTACTGAGTACCTGTTGAGCAAGGTTGTAGGTAAATACAACCCGATAATTTTTAACCGTAATCCTCAGATTCGACGAGCTCGGAAATACGATTTCATCAAAGCCGTAGACAACGCTTTGGGTAAAGACTTTGCTGAGAAATTCTTGGATAACTCGGTAAAAGAGCGCCTACCTATGGACTACGCCGATATGGCGGTATTCGCCGGCTCGCCAGAGTGGCGCGGTATTCGCACCCGTAAGCTTTATGAGTCGATTCGCGAATATAATATTCCCACTGTTTTTCTAGGTTTAGGCACCAGCGGACCATTTGAGTACAACGCCGAGCAGTTCTCAGAAGATGAGCGTTATGCTTTTGATAATGCCAAATTGATTACTTGTCGTGATGAGGTGTGCCATGCGGCATTGGCCCCGATTGGTGCGCATTACTTGCCTTGTCCGGCTCTGTTTTCAAGCCCGACTTTCCGTCAAGTTAAGCAGGTGAAAAAAATCGGTATTCTTTACGGTACCAATAGCGCGGTGGCTTGTAATAATGTTTCAGATGATACCTATCAATTTATGATGCGTAATTACAAGGCGATGATCGAGCAATTATCGGCTGACTATGAAATTGAGTTTGTCGCTCATTACATCGACGAATTGTCTGACTTTAAGAAAGACTTCCCAGGCCATACCTTGCGTTATTCCTTCGACGCTAAGGATTATCGAGACATCTTCAGTGAGTACGATTTAATGGTGGGTTATCGCGTTCATGGTATCGGGATGTGTGCCTCACAAGGGACGCCAGGCGTAATGATTGCCCACGATCCGCGCGCTAGTACGGTGAGAGGTTTCTTAGCCGATATGGTGACCTTGGATGCCAGTACCGACGAGTTCATGGCGGTAGTGCGTTCGGCCATCGCAAACGTGGAGCAACGTAGCCAAGCCCTGATTGAGCATCGCCAAGCAACAGAAGCGAAATACCTTGAGCTACTAAAAACCGCTTTGGCTTAATTAGGATACGCCATGGCTATTAGTGACTACTTACACGGCGTTCGTCGCTCAAGAGATAAGTTTAACTTTGCACTTGGGCGCAGCCTGTTCGACCGCAACTTGCCGCCACTAGCAAGGCTAGAGTCTTGCGACAGTGTCTTGATCGTACGTAGTGACGGAAAGATAGGCGACAGCTTAGTGGCGTCGTTTATCTATCCAGAACTAAAAAAAGCCAATCCGAATATAAGCATTGGGGTGCTTTGTACCGCCAACACCGCGGCGATGTATGAAAGTAACCCCGCTATTGACCATGTCCATCATTATCCTAAACGCGCCAAGCTGTGGCAGGTGAAAAAACTCATCTCCCCGCTACCTTATTACCAAGCGGTAATATTTCTGCCCGAAACGGTAAAAGCACGAGACTTCTTGATGCTACGCTGCTTAAAGGCGCAACTTAACATCGGTATTGCCCAAGGCGTTGGTTTAATTAACTGCAACATTCGTGAGCAGGTGTTGGGTAAACCTAGTCAGCAATATTTTATCGAAGCCGCTAAGCGTTTAGGTGTTACGGTGGAAGATGCCAATTATCGCTATACTTTGCCAGCGGAAACCGAGCAAGCTGTATTGGGTTTTTTAGCTGAAATGCGTGGCCAATATATTGCGCTAAACCCTTTTGGCAATGCTGGTAAGCGCTCATTTACCGAGGACCGACTCATACAAGTGGCGGCGGGCTTAAGAGAAGCCTTTCCCGAACTGCCCTTGGTGATACTCGCCTCGCCTAATAGCCAAGCTTTGGTAAGCCGAGTCGCTGAGCGCTTGGCCGGAGTGCATTGCTTAGCACAAACCCAAAGTATTGACCAAAATGCGGCGCTGATTAAACACAGTAAGTTGTTTATTAGTGTGGATACCGCCACCGTGCACTTAGCCCGTTGTTTTGCGAGTCCTATGGTCGCTATATATCGACCCGACCCCGCCAATTTCGCCATGTGGCAGCCTAACTATCAACCCACCGAAGTGGTGTTTTCTCGTGAACCGAGCAATTCCCAGGAAGAGGTTAACATCGGTGAGTTTGACTTGACCGAATTGCTGCAGAAGTGTCGTCAGCTTTTAGCTAGGTTGACTACCGAGTCGGCGCAAGCTTAATCACATATTGCCTAACTCAGTTTGCTAAGAGGCTAAAGCTGGTTGTTATTTGGCTTTTCTCAGGGTGTAGTTGCCCTTTATTTTTCGCCATAGACCAAATCTACTGGTGCTGGGGAACATCACTATGCGGCGGATCTGCTGTAAGTCTTCATGCATCGCTACAGGGCCTGAATCGGTGGCGACGGTAAATTGATAACCCACCTGTTTTACAATCTCTTTACTCTGTTGATTGTGGTTGCCGTAGGGGTAAGCAAAGGTGCTTAGTTCCCGCCCTAGCAAGTTTTCTAGATCCAGTTTGTTTTGCTGTATTTCATGACGTTGTTCGGCGTCGCTCAGTTCAGCCAATTTAGGGTGGTTAAGGGTATGTCCACCAATTTCAACGTAACCGCTTTGGTCGATATCGCGCAGGGTTTCTGGGCTCATTAGCTCAAAGCGTTGTTCGGGTTTGCTGGGGTGCTCTACATCCCAACGGTTGTGATCAGTACCACTGACCGCATAGATGACTGCTTTGAACTGATATTTTTAAGTAAGGGCAACAGCAAGTCGTAATTGTCCTGATAGCCATCATCAAAGGTCAGAATAATATAACGTTTGCCATGATCGAAGCGATGCTCTAGGCCGATATCGGCCAATTCACTGAAGGTGATGGGCGTTAAACCCATGAGCTTAATGGTTTGAAAGTGTTGCTCCAAACGTTCAGTGGTGACATAGGTGCCATAGGTTCCAGCCAAGCTGTCATCTTTAGTCACGCGGTGGTACATGATGATGGGAATTTCTTTTTGCTTGGTATAAACATAGGCCCGTTGGTAGAGCTTGAGCACTTGTTCACATACACCATCCAGGTCGTACTCGGCTTTAACCGCAGCTACCAGCTGTTCGCTCACTGGGGCCTGCTGCTGGAGTCCGGCTAATTGTTTGGCCAAGCTCGAGTAATCTATATCGAGTTCGGTTCTGCCGTCATCGGCTACATCGCCAAAGTTACTGGCCAACGCTGCGGGCAGATTAGCTTGTGTAATATAGCCTAGTGCTTTGGCTTCACCCACGGCAAAGACCTGTTTTTGGCATAGCAGCGCTTCCATGGCTACGCGGCCGGCTCCAATCACTAAGTCGGCTTGCTGAATGGTTTCTCGAATATTGCTGCTGTAACCACAAAACTCCACCTTGGACTCAAATTCCGCAAAGCGAGCGTCGGGTCGACTGCCGCTAATCACTTGAACACGATAAGCATTTAAGTCGATGCATTGTTTCAATAGCTGATATACCAACTCACCTTTGGGACCGGTGAGGCGACCGATAATCTGAATCACTGGCTGTGAGTTGTTAGCTGCAGGCAAGGGATAAAATTCTTGGCTATTAATGCCGTTACGCAGCACGCTTACCTGTTCGCTGGGCACGCCTAAGTCACGAATAATTTGTTGGGCAATGTTTTCACATACCGCTAGAGCGTGGTAACCCAAGGCATGAAATTTTTTGCGTGAGCGATGTACCGGTTGTCGGCCGTGTACGGTGGTGACCATCGGGGTATTGGTGAGCTTGCAGGCGATGTAGGCAGACCAACCTGAGGCTCGGCTATGGGCGTGAACTAATTGAATTTTGTATCTAATAATTAAGTAGATAAGATAGAATACATGCCAAAATCGGCGTGGCAGACTACGTTTATTGAAACGCAACTTGAAATGTGGCCCTTGATGAGGGCAACTTAAGGTGTCGGACACATAAAATACTTGATGGCCTCGTTGCTTGAGTCGATCGCCAAGTTGAGTCGCGTAGACTTCGGCTCCAGTTACTTCTAACTGCGATAGAGCCATCAAAATATTCATAAATATGATAAACCTTGCTGTAGTTTGGTAGCATATTCTACAGAACAGGAATGACTAAGCCTAGTGCTGGTAATCGCGTTGGGCTGGATGATAAAAATGGATAAAAAATGACAAAGGTGGATGAATATTTTGCTGAATAATTTATTCATTCGGGGCTATTCACTCAGCGCTTTATTTAAACTGCTATTGGTTTTGCTGTGTCTGAGTGGCAGTTTTAACGCCCAAGCCCGAACCGCGCGTGTATTAGTATTAAATTCTTATCCGGCGGGGCCACAGTGGAATGCCGAGTTTGATCGCGGCTTACGTCAGGCTACCGTCGAACAATCAATATGGTTGTTTACGCGGCAAATATCACCTTCGGCCAATCCAGATGCCAGCTACCGAATGGCTCAAGATGAACTGTTGAAGCAAACTTTGCTCTACTACCAGTTTGATTTGGTGGTTAGTGTTGGCGAGCAGGCTTTAACTCAGCTGCTTGATTTGCAAGATCAAGAATTGCTACAGGTACCGGTGATCGCCGCCGGAGCAGACCTCTCAGCTTATATGGGCGCCAGTGGGCGTTTGTTGAGTGGTATTCACGAACAGCTTCCTTTACGTGAAAACTTGTTACTCATTCGCCAGTTAGTTCCTGACCTAGAAGCCATCCATCTATTGACTGATGACAGCCCCACCGGGCAGCAGATTCGTAATAATTTTGTGCAACTGGCTAAGCAATTTGCGATTTCCTACACCCTTTGGCAGGGCCACAATTACGAAGAAGTTAAAGCCAAAACCTCACAACTTTCGCGAAATCAAGCGGTGTTATTGGGCAATATGCAGTTGTCTAAGATTGGTCAAAAGCCGCTGTCAGAGCAGGCCATTGCCTCTTTGTCTGAGGCCTCTAGAGCGCCCCTATTTAGTTTATGGGGTGGGGCTATTGGCCAAGGAGCGGTGGGCGGCTTTGTCAGCCTACCCAATACTTTAGGCGAAGCAGTGGGCCAAATGCTTAACCAAGTATTGCAAGGCACCGATATTCGCGATATTCCAATCGAGGCTCGACCTCCCCAGCATTACCTTTTCGATAGTGAACAGCTCGCTCGCTGGAAAATATCACCAACTAATTTGGCCCCTAATAGCATATTGCTTAATCAGCGTGCTTATCAAACTTGGTTTGAACGTTATCGCTCACTATTGATTGCAACGGTAATCTGCTTTGTACTGGCCGCCGTTGCTTATGCCATTTGGTTACTTAACCGCCGTTTGAAGCGCCAAGCTTTGGCTGAGCGCAGGCTATTAGATAGGGTCTTTACTTTTACTGAGCAGGCCTGTGCTTTGCTCGATGGTGACGGTCATGTGCTGTTAATGAATCAGGCGATGAAACAACTGTTGGGTGAGCGAGCCGATTTTCTAGTTGGTAACTCTATGCTAGATAGCCATATTTGGCAGAGTCAGCTCGATTTAAAACAGCAGCTGAGGGAGGCCATCGCTCATGGTTTAAATGGTGAAACGCAGCGCTTTCAGGCTGACTTTGTGCAGCAAGGTAGCACTTCCTTATATGACTTTTCGGTGAAGCCACAGGTGCGCCAAAGGGGTCAAGTGGATGGTTTGGTGCTGGAGATGCGTGACTTAAGCCCAATCCAGCAGCAACAGTGGCAACTTAAACAGAGTGAACAATATTATCGCAGCTTGTTTGAATACAGCCCGGCGATGTTGTTTCTGGTGAACCGCTTAGGGGTTATTGTCTGTTGCAACCAAGTGGCGGCAGAGCATCTTGGTTTTAGTCAGCAACAGTTAAATTTAACTCAGTTACGTACCTTATATACCGACGAGCAACAACAACTGAGTTTGTTATCGTATCTTCATGGTATAGGGCAGGCCAGACAAACTCGACAAGTGGCTTATCGTAGTAATCAAGGTAAAACCCTTTGGTTTAAAGAGTCTTTTGTGAAAATGGCTGACGATGATCTGTATATGTTGGTCTGTGAAGATATCACCACCACTCGAAGCTTGGCTAAAGAGCTGGATTTTCACGCCAATTACGATTCGCTCACTGGGATCTATAACCGTGGCTTTTTTGAGCGTCGCTTAGAGTATTTACTAGGCGATAAGCAACCCAATGACCTACAGCATGCTTTGTTATTTATCGATTTGGCTCAATTTAAGGTGATTAACGACACCTTTGGTCATGCCTCGGGTGACCAAGCCTTGAAACAGGTGGCGGGAGTATTAGACCAGATGCTACCTGAACAGGCGATAGTAGCGCGTTTAGGTAGCGATGAATTTGCCATTTTACTTGAGCAAACCTCCCAGCAAGATAGCCTAGCCTTTGCCGATAAAGTGATAGATAAACTTAGCGATACGCATTATGTTCACGACGAGCGCATGTTTAGCTTTGGCTGTAGCATCGGGGTCACCTTATTTCAGCAGCAGCAAGGTTCTTCTCAGCAAGTATTGGCGCAGGCCGATAATGCCTGTTTCACTGCTAAGTCTTTGGGGCGCAGTCGTGTCTACCTGTATCAAATGGATGACAGAATGCTGTTGGAGCGGCAAGGGCAAATAGAATGGGTGACCCGGATCCAAAAAGCGCTGCGTGAGGAGCGCTTCTTATTGTATGCCCAACCCATCGTGCCGGTTTCTGCCTCCGATAGTGATTACTTACACTATGAAGTGCTGATTCGAATGATTGACGAAGAAGGTCGAGTGGTTCCTCCGGGGGCATTTCTACCAGCGGCGGAAAACTACAATTTAGCCGACCGTATTGACCGAGTGGTGATTGCCAAAAGCCTGCAATGGCTGAGCGAAAACCCGGGGCATTTAACCCGTTTAAATATGTGTTCAATGAATCTATCCGGCCAGTCTTTAGGCAATACCGAGTTTGTTGAATGGTTGTTGGCTACCCTTGAAAGTAGCGCTTTGCCGATGAATAAACTGTGTTTTGAAACCACCGAGACGGTAGCAATTGCTAACTTGGATGTCGCCACCCAGTTTTTCCAAAAAGTTCGCCAGCTAGGCTGTAAAATCGCGCTTGATGATTTTGGCTCAGGGCTATCCTCTTTCGGCTATTTAAAGCAGCTGCCCATTGATTACCTAAAAATTGATGGCATTTTCATTCGTGATTTGGAAAACGATAAAATGGATGCAGCCATTGTAAAGAGTATTAACCAAATGGCTCAGGTGATGGGTAAGAAAACCATTGCCGAGTTTGTGGAAAATGAGGCGATTAATCAGATATTGGCCGAAATCGGTGTGGATTACGCTCAGGGCTACCATTTTGGTAAACCTGTTCCGATGGAAATGTTGGTATTGAAATAATACCGTTGTTGCTGTGTTATTAAGTCTTTTTTCAGGAGCGTTACTAATTGAGTGCTGAAGCGCCACGTTTATATTGTCTGCCAGATGCCGACTTGAGTTATGCCGAGCTGTTGCAACAGCGTTTTGCGATGCAAGGCGTAGTCGACTTACCTACAAGCGGCTTTTGTCTATTGCTGGATAGTGAAGGCTTAAGCTTACGTTGGTGTGATGAAGCCAAGCTGGGGGCGGTTAAAGTCGACTTTTTATCAGGTAAAGCGGCTCATCGTCGTCATTATGGTGGCGCAGAGGCTGTCAGTAAGGCAGTAGGTGTGAAAAAAGGTCAGCGTCCTAGTGTGATAGATGCCACTGCTGGCTTAGGTAGAGATGCTTTTGTACTGGCGAATTTAGGTTGCCAAGTCACCATGTTTGAGCGCTCCCCTTGGGTGGCCGCCTTATTGGAAGACGGTTTAAATCGAGCTAAAGCCGACCCAGAGATTGGTGAGTGGGTGGCGCAACGAATGAAGCTAGTTCATGCCAATAGCATTAGTGATATTCAGCAACATCAGCTTCAAGCCGAGGTGGTATATTTAGACCCCATGTACCCTCATCGCAAGAAATCTGCGCAAGTGAAAAAGGAAATGCGCATCTTTCAACAGTTGGTGGGAGCGGATGCGGATGCCGATAAGTTATTACAACAGGCTTTGCAGATTGCCACTCGGCGAGTGGTGGTAAAACGCCCCAGTAGCGCAGCCCCGCTTGCTGGAAAAGCGGCGGCCAATCAGCTCAATACCAAGACCCATCGATTCGATATCTATTCACTCATTTAGTTTGCTTTACTTAGTTAAATGTTATTGTCCAGCAAAGAGCTTATTTTTGATCAAGAGACTGGGCTTATTTATTGATTTTCAAAAGATTGTGCTATTTAAAATAGCTAAATTTTTCATCGGCAAGGGGCTTCTTCTCGCTATATAAAGTTTATAAAACATAAGCTTAGCTGCAAATTCGACAATAAGGCCCGGTTCCATGATCTAGATCACTTATTGGTCGAATTTAAGTGAGCTTGATCGAATTTCTTGGGATTAAAGGGGAAAATGCTTGCATCAAGAAAACGCTATCATTACTCTATTTCTATCGTTCCAAGGACTGGCGCGATAAAGAAATAAGATCTGACCTTTGTTGACCGACAGAAAAACTGGAGAAGCCATTGCTTCTCCTTTTTTTCGCCTAAATTTTAGGGCTTGAGTGCTTGTTCCATTTTCACATAGGCCACCCCATGTTTATCGAAACTCTCACTGCAAACGCTAAAACCTAAGCTCTGGTAAAAGCCGATTGCGCTGCAGCGCGCATCAAACCAAAATCTCTCCAGCCCTTTGTATTGGTGTTGCTCGATTAAGTGCTGTAGTAACTGACGACCAAAGCCACGACCTTGATAGCGCTCTAGGCAGGCAAACTTGCGTAGTCTTAACTGACCTTGCTCGGTAAATAGTGACGCGACAATCACTAATTCATCGCCCAAGGAGCCGCCAAAATGCTGACCCTGTTGGTCTTCAGCCACCCGACAAAATTCAATGGGGTGTTGGGGCCATAATACTTGTTGGCGGATCGCCAGCGTTTGCTCAGCGGTAATTGGGTGAATACTGATCATGGTTGTAATGCCTGAAGCGCCGCCACGTTAATGGCTTGCTGGTAGTCGACACCTTCTACAGCAAAGCCATTTAATTGCAAAAAGGCTTGCTTATATCCGGCGAAATCGGTGATTTGCTTAAAATTATCGCTGGTGATTAAGGGATAGCGTTGGTCTATTTGCTGTTGCACTGCGCTGCTTAGCTCGTAGTCGTCGATGCGCAGCTGTTGTTGCTCATCCAGTTTAACGACTCCATTTTGCGGGTATAAATGTTGGCTAAACAAGCGGTAGCTTTGCTCTAAGCATTCTTCATGTAGGCCTTGTTCTTTCATCACTTTATAAAGCAGTGCGATGTAGGGCGACATTACCGGAATATAAACGCTGGCCTTGGTCACCAAAGCCTTGCAGACGCAGGCGTAGGCGTGGCCTTGTAGCTCTTGGCTCAATTGTTTATCGAGGCTAAGAGCGGTGGCATGCAGATGTTGCTTGGCGCGGCCTATGGTGCCATCACGATAAATGGCAGCGGTACGCTCGGGGCCAACATAGGAATAAGCAATGGTGGTACAGCCCTTGGCGAGTACCTTGGCTTGTCGCAATGCGTCGATCCAGTTTTGCCATTCATCTCCGCCCATCACCTTGCAAGTGGCTTCTAGTTCTTCACTACTGGCCACCTCCACGGTTTGTGGCTCGAGTTGTTCGGTCTGTAAATTAATACTGTAACCGGATAGTGCTTGGTCGGTGGTTTTTAATACCGATTGCCATTGCCCTGACTCGGTATGGCGTTTGCCAGTGGCTAAGCTATAGATGACTAAGTCGACCTGACCACCAAATTGGCTTTTAATGTATTCAATTACCTCGGCGCGCATCGCTGGTGAAAAAGCATCGCCGATAAAGTTTTTGGCAATTAAGCCCTGCTGCTCTGCCAATTCACGAAAGTAGATATTGTTGTACCAGCCCGCCGTGCCAAGGCCTTTTTCACTGGGGCCGCGTTCAAAAGATAGGCCAATGGTATCGGCGTGGCCGGCAAAGGCCAGACTGAGCCGTGAGGCTAAACCAAAGCCCGAGGAGGCGCCCAGAATCAGCACTTTTTTAGCGCCTTGTATCGCTGGCTGCTGTTTTAGGTAGTTAACTTGCTGTTGTAGATTGGCTTGGCAACCTAGAGGGTGACAGTTACGTGCTACATTGCCAGTGAGTTGCGGAGAAATAATCATCGGCTGTTCCATTTTATCGGTGAATGAATAGTCTACAGCGTTTGGTGCTTGGAGAGGCTAAGTTATATCAAGCTGAGCAGCGATAGTGCAACTCTAGGCGAGTTCGATGCGGGAAAGCGGTTTAGTTTTTTGTTTTCGCTGTGCCTTTTGCTGGTACATGGTCATATCGGCCTTGTAGAACAGTTGCTCGGCATCCTGGCAATCATCGGTAGTCGCGCTACCAAAGCTAATGCCACTTTGTGCGGTACCGTTGAGTTGAGTGATTTTGTCGGCAATCGCTAGTTTTTCGTCGATTTGTTGGCGACTCAGTGTTTGGCTAAACGCTGCAAATTCATCACCGCCTATTCGAAATAACTCAACTTCTTGGTTAAGCACAAGGGTGAGGGCATCGGCTACCAATTTAATTAATTTATCACCTTCTTGGTGGCCGGCTTGGTCATTAATGGTTTTTAAATAGTCAATATCGATAAGAGCCAAACAAAGATAGGGGGAGTCTTCAAAGCGAATATTGCCCACATACTCATTAAAAGCATAACGGTTTTGTAGGCCCGTTAAGGCGTCTAAGCGTGCCGCGTCGCGCTCCTGATTAAGTTGTTCGGCCACTTGCGCAGACTTGATGCTGATCTGCTTGAATTTATAGTTGAGTGCTAGCGACATCAATAGGGTATTACTAATGGCGCAGAGCAGCACTGAAAAATCTGCAGCTAATATCAATGAAGTGGATTTGGGTAGTAGTGAAGAGGCCAAGAGGCTGGCCGGTACAAACAATATTAGGGTGGATAAAACAAATAAACGCCCTTGTATGACGTTCTTTTTAACACTATAGATGGCGCAGACAAAGCTGAGCGCAATCCATAACAAGCTGATGCTATAGACGATCACCACGGTCCAGTTTATCCAGATGACTATTATTGGCATGGCGATTAGGCTAAATGCCATCACTAAACGGCTGGCACGCCACAAGGTGACTGAGACTTGCTGTAGGTTGAGAAAACGTGAATAAAATAACAAGCTACACACTGGGATTAATAGTATCGGCAGCATATAGAATTTGGGATTGTTATGGGCCAGTAGATCTGAGCCAACGTGAAAAATTGAGGCTAAAGACACCACAATAGCAAATACGTAAGCGCTGAAGTAGGCAAAGACCCTATCTTGCTGTACAAAGCCGATTGCCGCATTGTAAATAGCGAGTATCAGTACCGCCCCTAAGCAGAGCATGATGATGCTGGCTCGCCAGTGGTAGAGCTGACTCATTTGGGGTTTAGGGCCAAAGTGTAATTGTGGCTGTTCGGTATAAAACTGGCTGGATATTCGGGTGATTAACCAATAACCACCTAAGCTAGGAGTATCGATGTGGCGTGCATAGCTAAATAAATACTCGTAAGGGTGTAGGTAGCCACTGCTTAGATGGCGAATTTGATTGCCTTCGGAATAGAGGTAGTAATCGATGTTTTCAATTACTGGGCCATCAACACTGGCTATCCATTGTTGCGGGTGAGATATATCTATTTTTTTTACCAGCCAATAACTACCGCCTTTGAGGGCAACCTTATCTACTTGTTGAAGTTTGCCCAGCCAATTTTCGATATCGTTATAGCGATGAGGCAGTACTTGTTGATCTTCGGCTAAATAAATTTGCTGCTGGCCGCTGTAATCATCGGCATGTGCGTTATGCATGAAGCCGATGAGTAATAGTATGATTCGAAAAAAATAACTAAAGTGAGCCATGAGCGCGTTACTGAGCATCCTTGTTCAAATAAAGCTAGCATTAGCATAGAGCAAACTGTAGGCAATGATAAGCGTTGACCTTTACTTCGCTCATACTAACCTGTTAATGAATTTTTTGTCATTAAAAATAAAAAACCCGCATTTATGGGGGCTATTAAGTCAAACTGTGGCTATTTATTGCAATGAATAGCCACAGTTTCATTAGTCCCTCTTGCAAATCAATAGCTTACATACACAAAGAAAATCAGAAAGTGTACGATGACTTATTATAAATCAATAAGTTATGTTGTTTCTTTCTATTGCCTGAACTAGGATACAATGACTAAGTAAATCTGAGATAACTCGTTTTTGGAAAAAGATTAGTTAAGGCCGAAGGGCTGCTATGTGCCATTTGCTGCCGTTGAGCACATGAATTCATACCTATTTTGGTATTTGGAAATGTGTAGTGGCACAGACCATTCCCGTATTTTCAATGCCAGTCCTACTAAAGCAAGATAACAATACTATCGTGTGAATAGTTGAAACTATAATAATTCTATATATAGTTTTGAAATAGCTTGACATGTGCTCAGAACAAATCCATGCTTAATCTATTCTTGATTTTAAGATAGTTTAGGAGTCTATATGAGAAATGTTGCATTAACCTTTACAGCTAGAGGGAAGGAAAGAATATTGCGCGAAGGGGGGTCTGGGGATTGGACTGTTAACCCTTTGCGAGTATCTGATCACGTTGATTACGTCATATGTTGTCAGAATACTAACCCCAAACGTAAGGGAAACGATTGGGGACAAGCCACACACAAACATGGACAAGCATTTTTGGTTGGCAAGTTATTAGAAGTTATCTCCGTTACTGAGGATGCCGATAAGAAAAAACGTTACCAATTTGTTTTTTCTGAATATGCCGAGATAGAAATAGACGATATCTGGGGAGGAGATCGGTTTCCTGTGCGTTATTTACAGGAAAAAGACCTACCATTTGATGTCACTACACTTGACTACAAGCCCATGCCAAAATTTAAATCTAAAGAGCGAGTTTTTTCGCTTGAAGAAGCTAAAAAAGCTCTGTCTAACTTTTACGATATCGACAAGACTGACGTAAAAATCATGCTTTGAGGCTGAAATTCGTGAGAGTAACGCTACCGTTGGTCGCCGGACTCGCTCCGCTCTCTACGTACAGGTAGCGTTACCCCGAACAAGCCAATGGCAGCTTCTAGCTCAAAGCTGCCTTCGACGTATTAACCATAAATGTTTCAGAGGCAATATCGCTTTAGAAGGCAATATCTGAAAACCTTGGCGATTAAAACGTAACATGCTGATTTATATGGAATCATTGTACACCCTTCTCTCGCCAAACCTTCTGTATCTGACTCATTTATATGGGCTTTAAATATGAAAATAATTGCTCTATTACTAGAGCAGCCACAGTTTCACTTAATAGCCCGGCATTTATGCGGGTTTTTATTCGCTTGTGGGTATTAACTACCTACACCACATTCCATGCAGGCATCAATCATTTCAGGGCCAAGGTGTAACTTAGCATTAAGGTCGCGCAACGCGGTGCGAATACCTTCTTCAATCACTGGGTGGTAGAAGGGCATATCCAGCATTTGCGATACGGTCATCTTGGCTTGATGCGCCCAAGCTAACAAGTGAGCAAGATGTTCGGCGTTAGGACCGATGATTTCTGCCCCCAAGAAGCGGCCGGTTCCTTGCTCGCCATAAAGGTGAGCCAAGCCCTTATTAACTAACATCACGCGACTACGGCCTTGATTTTCAAAGCTGACTTCACCTACCTCAAAGCAGCCACAACTGCCTAAGCGCTTTTCTATTTCGCGGTAGCTTTCACCTACCATGGCGATTTGTGGTTCGCTGAATACCGCAGCAATTGGGGTGCGACGTAATCCGGCTCGAACCTCGTTTTTACGGCCCGCATTATCGCCAGCGATTTTACCCTGATCCGCTGCTTCGTGAAGCAAGGGGATTTGGTTACTGGCATCGCCAGCAATGAAAATATGACTAAGCGAAGTTTGCAAGGTGTAGTGATCGGCCACCGGTACACCGCGCTCGTCTAGCTCAATATCTAGCTTGTCTAAGCCGAGTTTGTCGGTATTGGGTCGACGCCCCGTCGCCGCTACCAAGTACTCCACTTCGGTCTCAACTGTCTTGCCTTGTTTATCTTGGTAGCGAAGTTTTACCCCTTTGTCGCTGCGCTCGATGGTTTCAACCTTGGCATCGGAATCGAGGTAGAACTCTTCAGCAAAGACCGTGTTGGCATAATCGTTTAAGCTGGGATCGCTTAAGGGACCCACAATACCACCAATACCGAACATCAGTACTTTAACGCCTAAGCGGTGCAAGGCTTGGCCTAGCTCTAGGCCAATCACACCAGGGCCAAAAACCGCAACCGATTCTGGTAAATTGTCCCATTCAAAAATATCGTCGTTAACCACTAAGCGCTCGCCAAGCTCATTCCAAGCGCCAGGGTAGGCTGGGCGAGAACCGCTAGCAATAACGATACGTTTGGCGGCAATTACCGATTCGCTAGCATCGGCATGTTTTACTTTTAAATGTTGCGGATCGATGAATTCGGCATAACCTTCGAGCTTATGTTTTGCTTCTATGCCTTCTACAGACTCTAATACAAAGCCAACAAAACGGTCGCGTTCCGCTTTAACTCGTTGCATCACTGCGTGACCATCGATTTGAGGTTTTCCTAAGTTCACCCCAAATTGAGCGGATTTTTCATATTGATGAGCATTTTCTGCTGCGGCAATCAGCAGCTTGCTGGGCATGCAGCCAACTCGCGCACAAGTAGTGCCGTAAGGGCCCCCTTCAATCATCAATACTGAATCGGTGTGTTCTTTGGCTGCGCGGTAAGCCGCTAAACCTGCGGTTCCACCGCCGATAATGGCTACATCTACAGATTGTGTTACTTGGAAATTGGACATGATAATACCTTTGAAACAGCAATGATTGTTAAGGTCAGGCGAGCCTTGGCTCGCCTGAACACTTGAGCCTTAGATTTAAGCGAAGTAAGTTTCTAGCTCGTCGCTACCACCGATGTGTTTACCTTCAATAAATACTTGAGGCACGGTGCTACGGCCGCTAATCGCTTTTAGGCTTACGCTGGTGGCGTCAGTACCTAAAATGATTTCTTCATAAGCTAGGCCTTTGTCGATAAGCAATTGCTTAGCTTTGGCACAGAATGGGCAACCGGGCTTAGTAATAATGCTAATAGCAGATGGTTTCTTGGCATCAGCATTAATGTAGTTCAGCATGGTGTCGGCATCTGATACTTCAAATGGGTCGCCTGGTACGTTTGGCTCGATGAACATTTTTTCGATAACGCCATCTTTTACTAGCATAGAGTAGCGCCAGCTGCGTTTGCCAAAGCCTAGCTCGTCTTTATCTACCAACATACCCATGCCTTCGCTGAATTCACCGTTACCATCGGGGATAACTGTGATGTTTTCAGCTTCTTGGTCAGCAAGCCATGCGTTCATTACAAAGGTGTCGTTGACGCTGATACACACAATGTCGTCTACGCCATTCTCTTTAAGTACACCCGCTAGCTCGTTGTAGCGTGGTAAGTGAGTCGATGAGCAGGTTGGCGTAAAGGCACCTGGTAGGGCGAATACTACAACGGTTTTGTTTTTAAACAGTTGTTCAGTGGTCACATCTACCCATGCGTCGCCTTGGCGAGTATGAAAGGTAACACTGGGTACGGCTTGGCCTTCGCGATTCTCTAACATAATGTATCTCCGTAAGATGTTGTGTCTAATTAAAAGTGTTCGTTGTTTCGATAGAACTAGTATCCATATTTCAATCTGATAAGTAAAAGCGATTAAATCTATCTTAGTGATAGCTTTTGGCTATCAAGCAACTGAATCAGCAAATTCATCTTAATACTTCACTTAATTACAGATAATAAGAGGCCAGTAGCATCAAGGTTTGACTTGTTTTAGATCAATTTAACAGTGGGCTTGAGGCTAAGCGAGCAGGCTCGCTTAGTCGTCGAGCTCGCCACTTTGTATGCGCTCGGCTCGAGCGCGTAGGTATTCGATGGTAAACAGCAGTAACGCGGAGATTAGGATCAATAAGGTGGCGACGGCTAAAATGGTAGGGTTAATCTGCTCTCTTAATCCAGAGAACATTTGTCGAGGAATGGTTCGTTGCTCGGGGCCAGCTAAAAACAATACCACCACCACCTCGTCGAAGGAGGTGATAAAGGCAAACAGGGCACCAGAGATCACGCCAGGTCTAATCAAGGGCATGATCACTTTAAAAAAGGTAAAGGTGGGTCGAGCACCTAGCCCTAGCGAGGCGTTGACTAATGAATAGTCGAAACCCGACAGGGCGGCATTCACGGTGATCAGCACGAAGGGCGTACCGAGCGCGGCGTGGGCCAAAATCACCCCTAAATAGGAGCCCGCTAAATTAAGCTGACTGTAAAAAAAGTACATGCCCGCGGCGGTGATGATCAACGGCACAATCATCGGCGATAATAAAATGGCCATCCACAGTTTCTGCCAGGGCATGGCTGGGTTGCTTAAACCTATTGCTGCCAAGGTGCCAAGCACGGTAGCGATTAAGGTGGCACAAATGCCAATCAAGAAACTGTTTTTAATGGCTAATAGCCATTTATCGTCATGCCAAATCTCGGCATACCATTTCAAGGAGTAGGCTTCTGGATCTAAGGCTAGCATGCCGTCGGTGAAGGTGAAGAAGGGCTCAACGTTGAACGACAGTGGAATAATTACCAATATAGGCAGCATTAAAAACGCCAATACTAGCAGCGAGCTAAAGCGCAGGCCGTAGTGAGCGAGAATGTGCCAGAAACTATAGTATTTAGGGTAGTTTTTCATGATTAACCCAACTTAATGTTGTTTACGCCAACATAGCGATCGTAGAGCCAGTACAAGCCAATAATGAGCGCCAGCAGCAATGAGCCGAGCGCGGCGGCCAGCTCCCAGTTGTTTGACGACTGCATGTGGAAGGCAATGATGTTGGAGATCATTTGCCCTTCGGTACCGCCTACAATGGCGGGGGTAATGTAGTAACCAATGGAGATAATAAATACCAACAGGGCCCCTGCACTCACCCCAGGAATGGTCATTGGCAGGTAGATTTTGATAAAGGCCGGCAGCGGTTTTGAACCTAAAGACAGCGCAGCTCTATAGTAACTGGGGTCGATATTTTTCATCACACTGTAAAGCGGCAAAATCATGAACGGCAATAAAATGTGGGTCATGGCAATGATGGTGGCAAATTGGGTGTAAAGCAGCTCTAGGGGCTGATCGATAATGCCGATCTTCATCAGCGTCGAATTCACCACTCCATTGGTTTGCAAAATGGCGATCCAAGAGGTGGTTCTCACTAGTAGTGAGGTCCAGAAGGGCAGCAGCACCAGCACCATTAGGCGGTTGGCAATTTTGCTGGATGCGTTGGCCAAGTAGTAGGCTAAGGGGTAAGCCAGTAGCGCCGTTAACAGGGTAATGATTAAGGCAATTTTTAGGCTTTTCCAATACAGCTTCAAATAGATTTGAGTATCACGCTGTTCTATCTCGCCATCGCTATTGCGCTGTAAATCGAAGGTGGTGAGATAATAGCTGTCAGTAAAAGCGGGGCCTGCACGCTTAATGGCTCGCCAAACCGTAATGTCCTGCCATTTTTTTGAATAGCCCAGCAGCAGTTGGTCGCCCTGTTGTTGCAGCTCCGCTTCACTTTTACGCTTGAGTTTACGCGCGCTGGATTTAATTAAACTGGAGCTACCCGGTTTTAAGCGATTGATTTCTTCGGCCAGCTTGCCTGACAAACGTTGTTCGGCTAATTGCCGTAGCTCGATGGTAAATTGCTTAAGAGTCTCGCCATCGGGCAGTTGTTCGGCAGTTTCATCCCAGCGTTTTAGCTCCACTAGGGTTTGCGGGATTAATTGGCTCACCGTAGGGTGGTAGACACTACGGTAGAGCATGGTGGCAATTGGCGAAATAAAGGTGATGAAGACAAATATCAACAGCGGCATAGTAAACAGCAGCAATAGGCGCTTTTTGCGTTTTAATAAGCGCCGGCTGTGAATGATCTCTTCTACGCTAAGACTGTTGTTATCCATCTTCACCTCTAGCTCGCGGCTGGCTTACTTAAGTAGCCATTCGTTAAACTTCTCGCCTAAAGACTCGCCATAGTCGGCCCAAAACTCACCAGAGGCTTTAACCCCTTCATCTAAGTGAGAAGAAGGCAACTTAGGAATCACTGCTTCATCCACATAGGCGTAAGAAGAGTTACGGGTTGGGCCGTAAGCCACTTCAGGCATGCCACTTAAGGGTTTTGAACCCGTAGCAAAGCGAATAAACTCCATTGCCAGTTCTTTTTTCTTGGTACCTTTCACAATCGCCCAAACGTCTAAATCGTAGAGGTGAGCATCCCACACCATTTCAAAGGGTTTACCTTCACTTTGAATGGCATCAAAAATACGGCCATTGGCTGATTGCACCATTACCGCACCGCCATCGTTGAGTAGTTGTGGCGCTTGCGACCAGCTATCAAACCAAACGATGTCATCTTTAATTGAGGCCAATTTAGCAAAGGCGCGAGCTTGGCCTTCTTCGGTTTCTAGTACATCGTAGACTTCGGACTTAGGCACACCATCGGCAATCAATGCCCACTCCAGGTTAACCTGAGGGCGTTTACGCAAGGCGCGTTTACCGGGGTAAGTTTTGGTATCGAATAGGTCGGCAATGCTGCTAGGCTGGCCGCCTTGAATGGTGTCGTTATTGTAGGCAAACAGTACTGTCCAAACGATGTTACCCACACCACACTCATTGGCGAGCGCGGCTTCACTAAAGTCTTCTGCGGCAGGTGTGCCATCGTCACCCGGTGGTAGCGTATCTTGAGGAATCACTTCTAACAGGCCTTCTGAACAGGCACGCTCTAAGTCAATTACCTCTACATCAATCACATCCCAGAGGATGTTGCCACTTTCCACTTGCGCCTTAATTTCGGCAATACCACCCGAGTAGTTTTCAAATAAGATTTTGTGACCGGTTTTTTCCATAAAAGGGTCCAGCATGTGTTTTTGCTGGGCTGCTCCATAAGCGCCGCCAAAAGACACAGCGGTGAGCTGGTCGGCACTGGCGACATTGCACAGTGACGCTAAGGCAATAACTGGGAGTAGTCGTTTCATAGGTTCCATCCTTTACCATTAAGATCGTTGGGGGGAGTAAACACTAAGCCATCTTTAAATGACCAAGTTAGCTTACTGGTTGCGCCAGTTTCGATATTGGGCGCGTCGTGATCATTCAGCACTTTTACCATCAGTTCGGTTTTGTCGCGTAACTTGAAGAAGTAACGAATAAAATCACCTACGTAGAGGCGAGTGATAAATTCGGCTTCAATACTGTTTTCGAAATGATGTTTGTCGCTTTCAATGAATAAGTTCTCAGGACGAACCGCCAACACACAGTGTTGTCCGGCTTCAGGACAGTCCATCGCTTGGCCAATCACGATGCTACCATCACTTAATTCAACCTTGGCTTGGTCTGCCTCGCGCGCTAGTACTTTGCCCGCGAGATGATTATTTTCGCCAATAAAATCAGCCACAAAAGCATTGGCTGGGCGTTCATAGAGTACGTCAGGGGCAGCACATTGCTGCACAACGCCATCGTTAAACACCGCGATGCGATCAGACATGGTGAGCGCTTCGGTTTGGTCATGGGTGACATAAATGGCAGTAAAGCCGATGGATTCATGCAAACGTTTAATCTCGAATTGCATCTGCTCTCGCAGGTTTTTATCCAAGGCGCCTAGGGGTTCGTCCATCAGTACAATGGAGGGTTCAAAAATCAGTGAGCGAGCTAGTGCTACCCGTTGTTTCTGACCACCGGAAAGGTGGCCGGGATAGCGCTTGCCAAAACTCTCTAATTCGACCAAGGCCAGTGACTCGGCTACTTTGCGTTTTATGACTTCGCTGGGGAGTTTGCGCACTATCAGTGGGTAGGCGAGGTTTTCGGCGACGGTCATATGGGGGAATAAGGCGTAGTGCTGAAACACCATGCCGATGTTTCGATTGTAGGGAGCGACGTTGGTAATGGTTTGGCCATTCACCAAAATTTGCCCACTGGTGACGTCTTCGAAACCAGCCAGCATCATCAAACAGGTGGTCTTTCCCGAACCCGAAGGCCCCAATAGAGTAACAAACTCCCCTTTCTTAATATCGAGGTTGAAGTTTTTTACCACTAAGCTGCGTTGATCGTAGCTTTTTTTTACATCGACAAAACGAACATATTGATGGTCATCGACCGACTCGCTCATATACAGATCCTTTTGCTAAGAGCTAGCAGCGCAATTTGCGCTGGACGTCAAAATCCCTATTAACATTATCCTAACAAACTATGCTGCAGAGAAAAGTGCGAATATTAAACAACTTAACGGCGGTGCCAACATATTATACTTAGTTGGCTTGGTTTTTAAGTTGAAACGTTTGTCTCTTTAAAGTTTGCGATAAATTTATCTCGGAACTTGCGCCAGATGCTCGGTGATAAAGTCTACCGCCACCCTAACTTTAGGGATTTGATATTTAAGCCTTTGGTATAAAAGATAAATCCCGTTAGTTTCCACCGGGGCTACACGAACTTCTTGGTCGAGGTCGAGCCGCACTAGGCTGCCTTCATCAAGCATTTGCTGAACCCCCCACTCGGGTAATAGCGCAATGCCCTCACCGTTTTTGGCCGCATTTAACAGATGGCTACCATGGTTGCTAATGAGACGAATTTTGGGGTGTAACTCTTGCCAACCCTGTGGTCGCTTGACCAGCCAAGGCAGTACTTTGTCTGGGCCACGATAACGTAAGCTGAGGTGCTGATTAAGATCTAGCACCGAGTTAGGTGTACCGTATTTGGCGAGGTAAGCTGGAGAGGCGCACAAAACAAAATGGTTGCTGGTGAGCTTTTTCGCCACGATGCGCTCGTCGGGAGCTTGGCCTCCGCGAATGGCGATATCGATGGGGTCGCGGCGTAAGTTGGTCAGTTGGTCACTAAAATGCAGATCCAACACTATATCGGGGTAGCGCTGAGAAAACTCGTTTAAAATTGGCGTTAGGCAACGTTCGCCATAACTGGGCATGGCGCTAATTGACAGTAGCCCGCTAGGGTGAGCTTGTTGCTGTTTAAGTAGCGCTTCTGCATCATCCAAACTGCTAAGCGCGGGTAAAATTTGTTGGTAATACAGGGCACCGAGTTCGGTCAATTTTACCTGCCGAGTGCTACGCTCAAGTAATTGCTGTTGCAACAGCGCTTCTAAGTCGGCAATCCGCCGTGATACCGATGAGGCCGGAACGTCAAAAGCAGCAGCGGTTTTGGTAAAACTGGCCGATTCTGCCAAGTGGGCAAAATAGTGAAGTGCGCGTAGTTTATCCATGAGGCTATTTTTGTCATAAAGACAAAAAAGTTTAGCCAATTTGGTCATTTATTGCCAGTTGTGGTTTTATTTATAATGTTTTTGATAACAATTACACCCCCTATTTAGAGGAAACATCATGTCTAGCTATCAAGCCGTTCATCTTGTAAAACGTCCTGTTAATGTGATCGAAGCCAGTTGTTTCGAGTTAAGAGAGCACTCACCAACTGAGCTACAAGAAGGGCAATTTCGAGTGAAACAAACTCACATGTCTTTAGACCCAGCAATGCGTGGTTGGATGAGTGCCGATACTAACAGCTACATTCCACCTGTAGAGCTAGGAGCGGTGATGCGCGCTAGCGGCATTGGTGAAGTCGTGGAGTCGCGCCACCCAGATTTTCCGCAAGGTGCTCGAGTGATGGGCATGTTTGGCTGGACGGAGCAGGCTATTAGTAATGGTGCCGGGGTAAATTTAGTGCCTGAAGGTTTACCTGCAGAAGCGGTGCTAGCCGTATTAGCCTTGCCGGGAATGACAGCGGCGCAAGGCTTATTTGGCATTGCTAAGCCTAAGGCCGGCGAAACATTATTAGTGAGTGGCGCGGCTGGTTCTGTTGGCTCTTTAGTGGGGCAAATGGCCAAGGCTGAGGGGCTGCGAGTAATTGGCGTAGCTGGTAGTGATGAAAAGTGCCGTTGGTTGGTGGAGCAACTGGGTTTTGATGGCGCGGTAAACTACAAATCTGAGCAGCTAGCCGAACAAGTCGCCGAGCTGACACCAAACGGCATCGATATTTATTTTGAGAATACCGGCGGGCCGATCCAGCAAGTTGCCTTCGATAATATGAACACCTTTGGCCGCGTTGTGGTGTGCGGCATGATTGCTGATTACAACAGCGAGCAGCCTTCGGCTGGACCAAACTGGATGCAAATCATTAAGAAGCGTTTGTCGATTCAAGGTTTCACCATGCCTGACCATTTCGATAAGGCTCCGCAACTAATGCAACAAGTCGCCGCTTACCTACAAGCTGGCAAACTGCAATATCGAGTGCACGTACTCGACGGTTTAGCTGCGGCTATCGATGGCATTAACTTGCTGTTTAGCGGTGAAAACCAAGGGAAATTGTTAGTAAAACTATAAGCAGATTGGCCAAGTTCACTAGAGGTTTAGTGAGCTTGGCGCTAAGCGCCTAAGCGCAGACTTTAGTATCGTCATCAATGGCGATGTAGTTGGGCTGCTTGGCAATGCGTTGGCACCAGTCTTGAATCGCTGGAAAGCGGCTTAACTCAAAGCCTCCCTCATCGGCTACATGGGTATAAGCGTAAAGCGCAATGTCGGCAATGCTTAGCTGCTCTGCAACCAAATATTGATGCTGCTTTAAGTGTTGTTCCATTAATTCTAATGCCGCATAGCCTTGCTGTTGTTTGTCGGCGAGTTGAGCTTGGCGCAGTTCATTCATGCCAGCATGGCTCAACCAAAAACGCGGCGATGCAATATTAGGCTCGTGACTATATTGCTCGAAATTCATCCATTTCAATACCTCCGCCTGCAACCAAGTATCGCTTGGCCAAAAGCGCGTGCCCTGAGCCAGATAATATAAAACCGCATTAGACTCAGCCAAAGTACGGCCATCATCGAACTCTAATACCGGGATCTTACCGTTGGGATTAAGCGCTAAAAAGCGGGGAGTTCGGGTTTCCCCAGCGACAATGTCATAGCATTTCACTTGGTAGTCGATACCAAGCAGGTTTAATAACAGGCGGATCTTATAGCCATTGCCTGAGGGAAGGTAGTCATGCAAAATCATAGTGGCTCCTGCCGATGTATTTGTTTGGCTAGTGTGGCAATTTACTGGCAACTTGAATAACGATAAATTTTAATACTAAGTATTAATCTTGATGATGGGTAACTATGGATATTGACGCCTTACGCAGTTTGCTGGCCTTTGTTGAAAGTGGCAGTTTTACCCGTGCCGCTAGTCAAACTTTTCGCACTCAATCAGCGATCAGTGCGCAAATGAAAAAACTGCAGCAACAAGCGGCCAGCCCTTTATTTATTAAAGAAGGGCGAAGCCTGCAGTTAACTCCAGCAGGTCAAGCTTTAGCCAGTTATGCGCGGCGCATTGTGAGTCTGCATGATCAAGCCTTAATAGAAATGAAAAATAGCCACGCTACAGTTGAGTTGCGCTTGGGGTGTCCAGACGATTACAGTATTTCGGTATTGCCTTTGTTTGCCGAATTATTACAGCAGGCAGTGCCTAATTTAAGTTTACGTTTACGCGCCGCGCCCAGTTATTTGTTACGCCAAAGTTTGGATTGCGGAGAGTTGGATATAGCGATTTTAACCCGCAGTCCCGACAGTGATGAAGGTTATTTGCTGCGTCATGATCAAGGCGTATGGGTAAGTCATCCGCAGCGCGACCTTTCTTTGCAGCAGCCGATCCCGCTGGCCTTGTATGAAGCCGACTGCAAGTTTCATAGCAGTGCCATTGCCGGTTTAGATAAGGCTGAACGGCCTTATCGTTTGCTAGCCACCAGTGCCAATCATAGTGGACTCTATGGTATGGTAAAACAAGGTTTAGCGGTGGCGGCGATGGCGCGTTCAAGTAAAGGTGAATTACAAGAATTGTGCGCTACAACTATGCCGCCGTTACCAGCAATTGATATTGTTGTGGCGCTGGCCACTCAGCCCCATGTGGCCTGTAGCAGCACCATGATTAAAGATATTTGTGAACAGTTTCGCCAAAAGGATGTTGAGCTAGAGCCAACATTGGGCGAAGCTGTGTTTAACTGATCGTTATTTTGACATAAGGATGCATGATGAGTAGCGCTACTAGTCAAACCCAAGGTTTATTGCATTTTAGGTTATCGCATAGCCAGCTATTCGCGATTGGAACCTTAAAAGTACGCGAAATTGTGCCTTATACGCGGCTTACTGCCTTACCACATTCCCATCCCTACGTATTAGGCTCTGCGTCGCTACGAGGTCAAACGGTATCGGTTATCGACATGGCCGCTGCTGTGGGTTACCGCCCTATCAGTAAAGAAGAGCGCGAGTCTTGCTCCATCATTATTACCGACGTGAGTCGGCAAACTTTGGGCTTTCTGGTGCGAGGTATTGAGCGCATCACCGAATGCCGTTGGCGCGACATCGATCCACCGCCTAGCTCCTTAGGTAAAAATGCTTATGTCACCGGAGTGACCAGAGTAGATGATAAATTGGTGCAGTTATTGGATATCGAAAAGCTGATCGCCACGGTGTTCCCAGACGATGAAAACAAGGTGCGCGTTTCTGTGAGTCTGCCAGACCAAGCCATCTTGAGTCAGTTGAAAATTATGCTGGTGGACGATTCTGCTACCGCAAGAAAGCAGTTAGCGGGTGCTTTAGATAGCATAGAAATTGATTATCAAATTGCCAGTGATGGGGCCACGGCGTTTAAAATGATGCAACAAGCGGCTGCGGCCGGTGAGCCGATCGATGTTTTAGTGAGCGACATAGAAATGCCTGGGCTGGATGGCTATGAACTGACCTTTGAAGTACGTAGTGACCCTGGTGTGGCTGATGCTTACATTATTTTGCATACCTCTTTATCTAGTGAGATTAGCGTGGATCGTGCTCATCAAGTGGGAGCCGATGAAGCCTTAACTAAATTTGATGCTGGTGAGTTAATTGATGCCATGTTGCGTGGCGCAGAACGTGTTTCTCAAGCAGAAACAAGGAGCTCTTTAGCAAAAAAGAACGGAATCCCTGAGGGGATTCTGTAAGTAATTACTAAATTTAGAGTCGTTAATGACGCTGTTTGACTATGCTTACAGTGAGTACGCTCGCGTCAGGTAAAGAATGTGAAATACTGTTGTTGCTTGCTGTTATGCTTCCTTCACTTGCCCTTGTTTGCTGCAAGTACCACTATCATGATAGCGACCCAAGAATGGTCGAATTACGCCAATAAAGACGGTAGTGGCTATTATTTTTCCTTACTAGAGCGGGCTTTCCCAGGTTATCAGTACAGTGTCACTTTTATGCCTTATGCGCGCAGCCTTGCGATGTTAGAGCAGCAGCAGGTCGATTTAGTGTTTGGTGCCTCGGAGGACGATTTTGATGACGCGCGCTGTGGTGTCTCCTTGGTGGAAGTAGACCGTTCAGACATGCTGACTTCCCAGCGCTTAGCCAGCGGTTTTCGCTCCTCGCTAGATTTAAACGGTAAGTATGTAGTATCGCGGATTGGTTATGATTGGCGTGATCAGCTTCCCGCTGGCACGCGTTATAAGGAGTACGCTAGCCTAGCGCAGATGATTAAATTACTTAGCGTTGGCCGAGTGGATGCGGTGCTAGAGTATCGAGATGAAATCGAACAGGCTTTGCTTAAACTTGGCGGTGATTATCAGCAGTTAGTTATTGTTGATAACGTGGTGGAATATGGCTCTACCTTTTGCTTTGCCGCAAATAAGCGGGGCGAGTATTTGCAGAAGCAATTTGATCGTGTGATGTTGCAGATGATAGAAAGTGGAGAGCTAAGGGCACTGATGCTTCAGACCCTAGGCAGTGATGAAGACTATCCATATTAAGTTTTAGCTGGGCTTTGACTGTGGCTCGCTTTGCTTTAGACTGCTCAGCCCAACTTATACCGCAAAGGCTAGATCAGGATGCAGGGTCACTTATCAAAAATGCGCGCCGAACTGGGCGAGCAAATCCAATACTACCTCCCCATAGGCGAACAAGAACTCCATCTTAACCCTTTGATAGGAAAATCTTTTTCTTTTGAGTTTACCGGTAAGATTAATTGCCGTAACTGCGGTAAAGCCAGTAAGAAAAGTTACTCCCAAGGTTATTGTTTTGTGTGCATGCGGAAGCTGGCTAGTTGCGATATGTGCATCATGAAGCCGGAAACATGCCATTACGACCAAGGAACTTGTCGCGAGCCTGAATGGGGTGATGAACATTGCATGATCCCGCACTTCGTCTATTTGGCCAATACCTCTGGCTTAAAAGTGGGCATTACTCGGCATACGCAAATTCCTACCCGTTGGATTGATCAAGGCGCCACTCAAGCTTTGCCAATATTAAAAGTGGCTACTCGCCAGCTTTCCGGTTTAGTGGAAGTGGAGTTGGCTAAGCTGATTGCCGATAAAACCAATTGGCGGGCGATGTTAAAAGGTGATGCGCTGGAATTGGATTTAGTGGCCGAGCGGGAACGTTTGTTACCAGAAATTGAGGCGGCTTTAGCGCAGCTAAAAGAGCGTTTTGGTGAGCATGCTATTGAACGCTTGCCAGAGCAAGAGGTGCTGGATTTACATTATCCGGTGAACTCATATCCCAGCAAAATCAGTAGCTTCAACCTAGATAAAAATCCTTTAGTGGAAGGCCAACTACAGGGAATCAAGGGTCAGTATTTAATCTTTAACAATGGTGTGATAAACATTCGTAAGTTCGGCTCTTATGAAGTGAAAGTATTAGAGTCATAGTAATGGCTGCAAAAGCAGGGTAACAGCTTAAGATGAACAGATCGACTTGGCACAAGGCGCTTACTTGGGTACTGATTGTATCAGTACTTTGGCTGGCTGCTATTTGGGCTGAGCACCAGCTTGAGCGCCTAGATCCCGGTCATGATGATCAGCACTGTCAGCTCTGCTTACAACTGCATAAATTAACTAGTGCTGTCGCCAGCAGCGTAGGGCTAATGGTGCCTTTAGTGCTGTTTGCCTTACTGGTGCTCTCTGCCAGTGCTTATCAATATCAAGTTCCAGCGCGAGCCCAAGCGCGCGCCCCGCCTGCATATAACTAATCGAGATACCGTTTTGAGCCAAGCCCCAAGCTTTATCTAAGCTTGCCGCTTAAGGCTGTTTATATTTAGTTATACATGGAACTTACAATGAAATTACGCGCAATTTTCTTAGGCTCTGTTGGCCTATTCTCGGGTGCGGTTAGCGCCCAATCTGCTCACCAACATGGTGTGGCAGAGTTATTTTTTGCTGCCAATGGCAGTGAGTTACAAATAGAGCTGCATACTCCAGCCGACAACTTACTTGGCTTTGAGCATGCTCCGGTTAATCAGCAGCAGCGGCAGACTTTGCAAGCGGCTCAACAGACAGTGCAGCAAATCGAGCAACTGTTTGTGTTTAATCAAGCAGAGTGTGAGTTAAGTAACTTAAGTCAAGACTGGGGTGAATTAGCCGATGGCGACCACCATCATGAAGCCGGGCACGAGCACGATGCAGAACATGAGCATGATGCCGGGCATGACCACGATGCAGAACATGACCACGATGCCGGGCACCAGCACGACGGCGAGCATGATCATGATGAAGGGCATCAGCATGCAGCCCATCAGGATATAAACTTGAATTACTTGTTTAGTTGTCAAGATGCCGAGCAATTAACTAGCATCGAGCTACTTTGGTTCAAGGCTTTCCCTAATCTACATAAGATTCGAGTTCAGGGCGTCAGCGAACGTGGCCAAGTGGCTGTCGATCTTGGTCCCAATAATAATCAGGTGAAACTCTAAGATGTCTCAAGCTACTTCTCTACTGGCTTTAGATGAAGTGGTGTTTGCGTGGCCGGGTGAATCTCACCCGGCCATTCATATCCCCCACCTTAGCATCAAGGCAGCCAGCCATACCTTCATTCACGGCCCCAGTGGCTGTGGTAAATCTACTCTGCTGAGTCTGATTGCCGGGGTAATCAGTGCTCAGCAAGGGCGTATTAGCTTTATGGGGCAGGATTGTGCTGCACTATCGGCGGCCCAGCGTGACCAATTGCGGGCAGACCATATTGGCTATGTATTTCAGCAGTTTAATTTATTGCCTTATTTATCGGTGTTAGAAAATGTGGCCTTGGCCTGTCAGTTTTCTAAGTTGCGCAAACAGCGCGCTTTAAGTCGCTCAGCCAGCGTGCTGGAAGAGGCGCGGCGTTTGTTGGCTCATTTACAGCTACCCGATAAACAACTGCAACAGCCTGTGGGAAGACTCAGCATCGGCCAACAACAGCGTGTCGCTGCGGCGCGGGCAATGATCGGTTCACCAGAGTTAATTATTGCCGACGAACCCACTTCGGCGCTGGATAAAACCAACCGAGAACATTTTATGAACCTGCTAATGGCCGAGCTAAAGCACTGTGACAGCAGTTTATTACTGGTGAGTCACGATCAAGATTTGGCGCAGCGTTTTCAGCAGGTGGTGGATCTTCCGGCGTTAAATTTGGGAGGTGCTCATGAGCCTGCTTAATCTAGCTTGGCATAGCCTTTGGGCACGGCGCGGTACGGCCTTATTAAGCCTGCTAACCATTGCCTTAAGCGTGGCTTTATTACTGGGAGTGGAGAATCTACGTACTCAGGCTAAGTCGAGTTTTGCTTCCACTATCTCTGGCACTGATTTGATCGTAGGCGCGCGTAGTGGCCCCACTCAGTTGTTATTGTATTCGGTGTTTCGCATCGGCAATGCAACCAATAATATTTCTTGGGATAGTTACCAGCAAATCACTCAGCAGCCAACGGTAAAATGGGCCATTCCTATCTCTTTAGGTGACTCGCACCGCGGTTATCGAGTAATGGGCACCACTAACAGTTTCTTTGAGCATTACCAATATGCCAATAAGCAGCCGCTGCGCTTTGCTCAAGGTCGGGCTTTAGAAAATACCTATGACGTGGTTTTGGGGGCTGAAGTTGCCCGTAAACTGCAGTATCACTTAGGTGACAAGATAGTGGTGGCTCATGGTTTAGCGGCGGTGAGCTTTGTTAATCATGAGCATTACCCTTTTGTGGTGAGTGGCATTTTGCAGCCCACCGGCACGCCGGTAGATCGCAGTGTGATCACCTCTCTAGCCGGCATTGAAGCGATCCATTTACCACCTCAGCAGCAAGCTTATAGCGAGCAGCAGCTAACTCCGAGCAGCATTACGGCGATGATGCTGGGTACTCAGTCTAAGTTGCAAATTTTTAGCCTTCAGCGACAAATCAATGAATATAAAGGCGAAGCCTTGCTGGCGATTTTGCCTGGGGTAGCCCTGCAAGAGTTATGGGGTATTTTAAGTATTGCCGAAAGCGCCTTGTTAGCGGTATCAATTTGTGTGGTGATCACTGGTTTGATGAGTATGTTAAGTACTTTGATGGTGAGCTTAAAAGAGCGCCGTAGGGAGATGGCCATATTACGTTCGGTGGGCGCGAAACCGCGACACATTTTTGGTTTACTGTTGCTAGAAGCACTGCTGCTAAGCGTGTTGGGGGCCTTGTTGGGCCTACTGAGTATGTATCTCATTTTAGCCGCAGCGAAGCCCCTATTATTGAGTCAATTTGGCTTTTACTTGGTACTTACTTGGCCCAGCCTACAACAGCTGTACCTGTTATTAGCTGTGGTGATAGTGGGCTTTATTGCTGGAGTGCTGCCGGCATGGCGAGCTTATCGCTATTCTTTAAGTGACGGCATGAGCATTAGAATTTAGGAATAATACAGATGAAGTTAACGCATTACCTATTGCTGTTGTTGCTAGTGAGCCTGCGCTCATTTGCCGACGGTATCGACATTTGGGAGCAGTTGCTACCCGAAAATGAACGACAAATGGCCATGCCTGAGATCAATCATGATGCGCCCTTAGGAGAGGCTAGCCAGCAAAACCTTAACGTGAGTGTGAATCCAGAATTAGACGGTCAGTCTTTGCGGATCCCCGGTTTTGTGGTGCCTTTAGACAGCGAAGGGGAAGTGGTGAAGGAGTTTTTGTTGGTGCCCTATTTTGGCGCTTGTTTGCATTATCCGCCACCGCCGCCCAATCAAATTGTTTATGTGCGTTACAGTCAGGGTTTACAACTGGAAGACTTGTGGCAGCCGGTGTGGGTAGAAGGCACCATTCATACTCAAATCCAAACAGTAGAAGGTGTGGCAACGGCGGGCTATTCAATTAATGAAGCGAAGTCCATCGTTCTATACACCGACTAATCGAGCACAATACTTAGGGCGATGTATGGCACTAAGTAAAACGCGATAATCGCTGTTTTATAGAGTGCTAGCCCTAAGTAGTGAAAGCGGTCGAACTTTTCTTCGCTTAACTTAAACCACCTGGCGTGCAGTTTATAAGTCCAGTCATGGGCAAGGGTTAAAAATGCGAACCAGTATAATAATACCGCGATGTTGATAAGGGCTCCCCAGCCCAAAGCACTGCGGATCAGTTCTAATTCCATGGCTCCACCTTCATTACTCTGTGTGGCGCTAGTCTGTCAATCGACTATTGCACTTTAAAGTATTGCTCGAAAATTAATTGTTGCTGGTGAAAAATGGCGACTCGCCATTGACCACGGCTGCGCTTATCAAACTGTTTGCTAGCATAAGTACGCCAACGTGGACCGCCTATCGCCAGTTCAACAGAGGCTTGTAGCTGTTGTTGTTTATACCAGTGTACCTCTACCGTTTGCCTTTGCATTTGCCTTAACTCAATAAATAAATACAGCTTGTTAAGCTGGCTTAAGTCTAGGCCTTCAAGCTCATCCTGTGGTTCTCGCTGTTTAATGTTGGATGTTAGCTGCGCCCGCACCAGTTGTTGGTTGAACCACGAATGTTGGCTGGGTTCCTTGGTAATACTGGCAAGGTCGCTGGTGGCGGGTGCTGACTCTGCTGGCTTGCTTAAGCTAGCCGCTGGCTGGTCATGAGTTGTTTGCGTATTGCTGGCGGTACTGGCTGGTTCGGTTGGCTTAGGCGCAGCTGGAGTCTCTTCCTTGTTGTTCTCTTCGCGCAGACTCATGCTACTCAGTGGGCTGGATTTTACTGGTGGTAGAGTGTCAGCACGGGTCTCGCTGTTAATTGGTTGCGCTGCATTATTGGTGTTGGGCGAGGCGCTGGGCGGCACTTTGTGCTGATTGTTTTGAGGGCCGCTAGTACTGCTTATCAAATCTGCCGCATCGTTAGACATCGGCGCCGCTGCGTTCTCAGACGGCTCGGGCATGCCGTCATTTTGTTCAATAGATTGTGCGGTTAAGGGCTGAACGAAATATATGATGGCAACGAGTAAGCTTAGGCAGAGCAGTATTGCGCCGCTAATTTTTCGCAGGTCAAAAGGGGTTTAGGGGCGCTGACAATGGGCTGGGCAGAGGCCGTCGGCGGTTTAGCTTTAAGTTTAATCGATATTTTAATTTGTTCAGCCATGAGAGAGAAAGCACCATAGGTCCGTTTGATACTGGCAAGCCATTTTAGCCTGTAAGGGCAAAGCCTGCCACGGCTTTGCTTTGGCTTAGTTCTAAATATTCAGATTTAGTCTAAGTGTTCATTATAAGTTCCATTGTTAATCTGACTAATATGCCAAACAAAATCTTATATTTTTAACTGATTGATTTTTATGGATATGGTTTGTTGTTGCAATGTTCTTTTGTTGATTGGTGTTAAATATATTTTACATTCTTCGTTTGCTATGCCACCTTAGCTTTATATGTTTAATGGATGAAAAGGAAGTTTGTCGATGTCTCAGGGTGCAAAGCAACCATTAATTGGGGTGATTACTTGCCACAAGCCGCAAGGGCTTTATCAGGTACAAACGGTTAATGAGTTTTACCTGAATGTGATAGCAGACTTTGGGGCGGCCCCAATTATCTTGCCTCACCAGCTGCAAGGCGAAAGCCTACACGCGGTACTCTCGCAACTCGATGGCGTATTATTAACCGGTAGCCATTCTAACGTAGAGCCCCGCCTATATGGGGCCACCCATGATGAGCCGCGCTTAGACCCAGGCCGCGACCAACTGGCTTTTGCCATTGTGGCTTATGCCAAGCAGCATGGTCTGCCGGTGTTAGGTATTTGCCGTGGTTTTCAGGAAATGAACGTTGCTCTGGGTGGCAGTTTGCATCACAAGGTTTATCAACTGGGTGGCTGCGTTGAACACCGCGAGCCAGAGAGCGACGACTTTGCGCTTAAATATGCCGAGCAGCATAGCCTAAAACTAGAACCCTTTAGCTGGCTAGGGCAATGGCTAGACAGCGACAGCATTATGGTTAATTCACTGCATAACCAAGGCGTCAATCGGCTTGCCGAAGGTTTAGTGGTAGAAGCGAAAGCGGAAGATGGCTTAGTGGAAGCCTACCGCCTGCAAGATCATCCCTTCTTTTATGCCGTGCAATGGCATCCTGAATGGCAGGCTAGCGCCAAGCCGGTTTCTCAGGCGATATTTAGTCATTTTGTGGCCGCTGCTGCGGCGCATGCTAGCTAATCAAGGAGGTGACCGTGCAACAACATACCGAATCTTATTATGCGGCTAGCCGCAACAATAGTCGTGAGTTTCCTCAGTTACAAAAGCAGCTACGCTGTGACGTCTGTATTATTGGCGCCGGTTTTAGCGGCTTGTCGTCGGCGCTGCATTTAGCAGAGAAAGGCTTCCATGTGGTGGTATTAGAAGCCGCTAAGGTGGGCTTTGGCGCGACGGGGCGTAATGGCGGGCAGATAGTGAATAGCTATAGCCGTGACGTGGACGTAATTGAGCAGCGTTATGATCAAAAGACCGCTCAAGCCTTAAATGAAATGATTTTTGAGGGCGGCGAAATCATTCGCTCGCGGATTGCCCAATACAACATTGAATGTGATTATCAGCAGGGGGGATATTTGCCGCCCTTAACGCTAAGCAAATGCGTGGCTTAGCCGAGCAAAAAGCCAATTGGGAGCGCTTTGGCAATCACCAATTACACCTGTTAGATAAGGACGAACTGAGCAAGCGGGTGGGCACCCAAGCCTATCAAGGTGGTTTGTTAGACATGAAGGGCGGCCACATTCATCCGCTCAACTTGGCCTTGGGTGAAGCGGAAGCCATTTTAAGTTTGGGCGGCGAAATTTACGAGCAGTCTGCGGTAGTGAGTTATCAAGCGGGTGAACCGGCTACAGTGCTGACCGAGCAGGGCAAGGTGACGGCCAACTATGTGCTGTTTGCGGGCAATGCTTATCTTGGTGAACTAGAACCGAAGCTTAGCGATAAGGCGATCCGTTGTGGTACCCAAGTGGTGGCCACCGAACCTTTGAGTGAAGACCTATGCCAACAGTTGTTGGCGGAAAATGACTGCGTTGAAGACTGTAACTACTTACTCGACTACTACCGTTTAACAGCCGATAGGCGCTTGTTGTTTGGCGGTGGCGTGGTTTATGGCGCTAAACCCTTGGCTTCTATAGAAAAGCAAATTCGACCCAAGTTTGAGGCCTTGTTCCCCCAACTTAAAGGCGTGGCGGTGGATTACGCGTGGACCGGTAATTTCCTATTAACTTACTCACGAATGCCGCAATTTGGCCGCCTAGATAGCAATATTTATTATTTGCAGGGCTACAGTGGTCACGGGGTAACTTGTACCCATCTAGCCGGTAAATTACTGGCTGAGGTGCTAAGCGACCAAGCACAGCGTTTCGATGTGTTTGCCTCGCTAAATCACTACCGTTTTCCCGGCGGGCGTCATTTGCAAGTGCCATTTACCGCTTTGGGTGCGGTGTATTACAACCTGCGTGACAAGCTGGGTATTTAAGCGCCTAACCCTAGGCCTTGGGGGGCGCGACTGAGTCGCGCTTCACTAGGGTGGGAAGGTATTTATGCAAACTTGCCACCGGCTCTTGGTTAGCCAACTTTAGCGCCATCTCGGCGGCTTCCATCGCCATCATTTCAATCGGATAGCGCATGGTGGTGAGTTTGGGGCGTAAATAGCGCGACAATAATACATCATCGAAACCTACCACCGAAACATCCTCGGGAACCCGGTAACCGTTGTCGCAGAGTACCGTAATGACCCCTGAAGCCATGGCATCGTTATAGACGATGAGTGCGGTAAAATTAAGACCTCGAGCCAATAGATTCTGCGCGGCTTGCTCTCCACCAATTTCATTGGGTTCGGCACTGGCGATGGCTTGCTCATCAAAAGGTAAGCCCTGTTGCTGTAGGGCGCTTTGGATGCCGTTTAAGCGTAAGCGCGGATCTTCAATATCGTAGTTGCTGGTGATGCAAGCAATGTTGCGGTGGCCCAGAGATAATAAGTGGCGGGCGGCGGCTTCTCCGCCGGCTTGGTTGTCTAACCATACGCAACGATGGGCGATGGCTGGAATATAACGGTTGATTAATACCAAACCGGGTACGGCTTCGGCGTAATCTAGCAGAGTTTGGTCACTTAAGGCCTTAGAGTGCACAACGATGGCTTCGCAGCGCTGCTCTAATAGGGTTTCAATGGCCCGTTGTTCGGTTTCGGCACTCACCAGCCCGTTACTGATCAACAGTTGAATATTGTTGCTCCGCGCTATCTTTTCGACCCCACCGGCCAAGGTGGCAAAAAACGGATCGGTGAGTTCACTAAATACCAGTCCAAGGGTGCGGTTGCTTTGAGTTACTAAGGCGCGGGCATTGGCATTGGGGCGATAGCCTAAATCCAGCATAACCTGCTTAACCAGTTTACGGTTTTTGGCACTCACTTTAGGACCATTGTTGACCACTCGCGAAACCGTGGCAACGGATACGCCGGCGGCGGCAGCGACGTCTTTTATAGTGGCCATGTATGCTCCATATTGCTTAAGTGATAGGACTGAAAAAATAGGCTAGCTAGACCCATGCTTGAGGCTAACAAAGACCCTAATTTAGCAAATCTAGGTCAAGGTGGAAACGTTTTCCTTTTTTACCTAGTGTTAAACTGTGGGCTTGGGCTGTTGCTGGTGGGAGTGGGTAAAAGTGGGCGCGGCACTTGCTCGTGTAGAGCTAGGCGCTTAAAGTAGCCCTAGATGTATAAAGATAACCAGTAAGGAGCGCTAAGTGAGCGTATCAAGAGCTTTTCCTGCCACCCGTATGCGTCGTATTCGTCGTTTTGATTTTTCTCGTCGTTTAGCTAGTGAAAACCAGCTTTCGGTAGATGATTTGATTTATCCAATGTTTGTGATTGAGGGCGAGAATAAAACCGAAAAGGTGGCCTCTATGCCGGGGGTTCAGCGCTTTAGTATCGACCTACTAGTTAAAGAAGCGGAGCACTTAGTGGCCTTGGGCGTGCCAATGGTGGCCTTATTTCCAGTGACGCCGAGTGAACATAAATCATTGCTGGCCGAGCAAGCCTATGCTGAAGACGCCTTGGCGCAACGAGCGGTGCGTGCCTTGAAGCAGGCCTTTCCTCAGTTAGGAGTGATGACCGACGTCGCTTTAGATCCTTTCACCACGCATGGTCAAGATGGCATCATTGATGCCCAAGGTTACGTACAAAATGATGTGACCACCGAAGTATTGGTGAAGCAGGCACTATCACATGCTGCCGCTGGCGCCGATGTGGTAGCACCTTCCGATATGATGGATGGACGCATTGCGGCGATCCGCGAAGCGCTAGAAGAGGCTGGGTACCATAACACCATGATTATGGCTTACTCGGCAAAATATGCTTCTCATTACTACGGCCCATTTCGCGATGCGGTTGGCAGCTCGGCTAATTTGAAAGGCGGTGATAAGAAGACTTATCAGATGGATCCGGCCAATGGCCAGGAAGCCTTGCATGAAGTGGCGCTAGATATTGAAGAGGGCGCCGATATGGTGATGGTAAAACCCGGCATGCCGTATTTAGACGTTGTTCGCCAGGTTAAAGATACCTTTGCCGTACCTACTTTCGCTTATCAGGTGAGTGGTGAATATGCCATGCATAAAGCGGCCATTGAAAATGGTTGGTTGGCTGAACGCCCTGTGGTGATGGAGTCTTTGTTAGCCTTTAAACGCGCCGGTGCCGACGGCATTCTGACTTATTTCGCCAAAGATGTGGCTCAATGGTTAGCCGAATAATTCCTCTTGCTCCGTAGCTCGCTGACGGTATAAACCGTCAGTGAGTTGCTGGTTTTATTGCCTAGGAAAAGATCAATAAGCCACTGCCAATGACAACTAGGCCGGCGCTAAACCACGCCGAGCGAGTGGGGGCTTGTTTGGTGACCAGCCACAGCAGCGGTAGCACGAGTACTGGAGAGGTGGAAGATAACAAGGCCACTACCGATACGTCGCCGTAACGCAGCGCAAATAGCATCAAGGTCATGCCCACGGCCATAGCCAAAAAACCATTGCTGGCGATCATCACAAATAAGCGACGGTTGAGCGGGCGTTGCGCTCGCGCTAGCTTATGGCCACTGAGCCAAAACAGCCAATGGGCGATGAATGCGCTGAGCATACGGATAGCCGAGCCTGCTACCGGATCAATTTGGCTATATTCTGGCTGACTCATCAGTGGTTTTAGCATCACCGTGCCGATGCTTTGACACAGCGCCGCGGCGAGACCCAAGGCCAAGCCCACGTACACTGGACCGGTAATACTCTCCCAACTGTGTTGTTCGGCGCGTCGACCAAAGCTTACCGCCAGTAATACCCCGCCAAATAAGCAAGCTGCGCCTAACAAGGACCAGCCCAGTAATTGTTCATTGAATAGCCATACCCCAAACAAGGCTGAGAAGGCCGCATGACAGGCAAACAGTAAGCTGGCTCGGCGTGGCCCAAAGCGATTCATACAAGCGAATAATGCAGTATCGCCAACAAATACCCCGACAAAACCGGATAGAGCGAACCAGCTGGCTTGCTGCAAACTAATGTATTGCCACTGGTTGTTGTATAAGCTGGCGCTAATCAGCATAAAACTCACCAAGCCCATGCGCCAACGGCTATAGGCAAAGGCGCCTAAGTGGCGACTGGGAGTGACCGAAATTAAGCTGGTGCCAGCCCAAAGGCAGGCGGCCAACAAGGCAAGCCATTCGTAGCTCAATGTATGCTCCTAAGTAGCAGTACTAATCAATAGTGAGGGCGGCGGAGAGTTACGGTGAGGTAGGTGGATTAGGTTTAGACCAATGACTTACTAGCATGTTACGCCCGCAGCGTTTGGCAGCATACATGGCATCATCGGCGTCGATCAATAACCGCGATAAATCTTTTCTTTGGGTCTCAAAGGCCAAGCCCATGCTAACGCTGATGTTTAATGAGTGCTGCGCCAAACTCAGCGGGTGTGCGGCAACCTGCTCGACCAGTTGTTGGGCAAAGTGCTGAGCGATATCGCGCTGACAATTTGGCCATAAAATGCAAAACTCGTCCCCGCCAAAGCGAGCAAACAGGGTATTGGGGGGCAGCTGTTTACTGATGCAGGCCACTAAATGTTTAAGCGCCTCGTCGCCCACTAAGTGGCCATACCGATCGTTGATGGCTTTAAAGTTATCGACATCAAATAACATTACCGCGATGCTGTTGAGTTCTTGTTGTTGAATATCTAACTGGCGTTCTAATTCGCGACGATTGAGGATATTGGTGAGAGGGTCAATGCTGGCTTGTTTGGCTAATTCTTGATGGGCTCGTAAGGTATCGTTAGAGAACAGCTTGGCGATAATACTGAGTAAAATGGCACAGTTGATGAACACCATGGCCATGGTTGAGTACTTTTGCTGAATACTGCTGGGAAACATCGGTTCATTGGGCCAATAAAAAATGCCCAAAAACATCAAGGTGATAAAGACCAAGATGCTGCGTCTTAATATCGGTTTATCTTGCCATAAAAGAAATGCCACTGGATAAACCACAATCAGGTGAAAGAACATCAGCGATTCGATACCAAACCAGCGCGTTGAAGCAATGCTGATATCGATAACAAACATCACTAAGATCCAAGCTTTGGCTAAGTCGTTGTGCCCTAAATAGTTGAGCAGCGTGGTGGCACAGAAGGCCAGCATAATTAAGCCATTGATTAGCCAAAATTCTGGGGCGGTGATCTGGTGTTCTAGACCTTGTATTACCACGTTCAACAATAACAAAGGCAGACCAAGAACGATGAAAAGGTTGGTCATACGAACGCTATGACGATTGCCTTTGTCTGTCCCAATGTTGAGAATTTTATGAAGCAAGCTTGTTCCTTCAATATCAGCTTGGGCTTACCTGCCCAAGATTAAAACGATTGTTCTGGTTAAAATTTAAGCGGCATAAAGACTTATACCGCTATCGGTGGGATTAATCTAGGTGTTTTATTAACCATTCGATGGCGTCTGCGTAGACCGGGCTCATCAAGGGTTGTAACTGACTAAGGCTAGCTAACAGTTGTTGACGCTCGGCAATGCTAATGTTGATGTGGCCTACTTTGCGGCCGGGGCGCACTTCTTTGCCATACCAAAATACCTCAATGCCTGGAACACTTAACCATTGGGTGTTGTAATCGACACCGATTAAATTAAGCATTACGCTTTGGGTTTTCACCAGCGGCTGTACCAAGGGCAGATTAGCAACGGCACGAATGTGCGCTTCAAACTGACTTAAACTTGAGCCCGCCTGAGTCCAATGGCCACTGTTATGTACTCGTGGGGCAATTTCGTTAATTAATAACTTATCGCCCACTTGGAAGCACTCCATGGTCATTACGCCAACATAGTCTAGCGCGTCCATCAGTTTGGCTAACATGGCTTCGGCTTGGCTCTGTAGGTGAGCTTTGCTAGCTACCGGTGATACAGTGGCTAATAGGATGCCTTGATGATGCTGGTTAATCGCTAGTGGATAAAAAGCCATTTCGCCATTGGCATGACGCATACCGATTAGCGAAACTTCCTCTTCAAAGGCAATCGCCTGTTCGGCAATACAATGGTCTAGCCAGGTTTGTGGAATGGCTCGTTGCTCGGCGCTGCCATCAAGTTTTAGCCAATGTTGGCCTTTGCCATCGTAGCCCCCGAGCGTTGCTTCAACAATACTCGCTCGCCGAGTTCGGCAAATAACTGCTCTGCGCTATGTTGGGCTTTAACATCGACCCATGGGGCGGTAGCGAGCTGTAAGGAATCAAGTAGCTTCTTCTGGCTGGCTCGGTCGGCTAGTTGTACTAGCGCGGGGCCATTAAGAAAGCGGGGGTGCTGAGTGAGTTGCTCGGTAGCAGCAGTACTTGGCCAATGTTCGCGCTCTACGGTAATAATATCGTCGTTGGCGATGTCAAAGGTTTCCGTTTCATCGGTCTCAACTGGACGCACTTCGATATTTAATGGTTGGGCAGCATGTTTTAACATTGCGCCAAGTTGGCCGGCACCTAAAATCCATATCTTATTCATGCTTCGTTCCTAATTACTCAGCCACTCGTGGGTCAGGATGGGCTAATACCGACTCAGTTTGAGCTAAGCGGAAGGCTTCGATGCGCTCGGCTAATTGAACATCGTTGGTGGCAAGAATTTGCGCAGCAAATAGGCCCGCGTTGTAGGCTCCTGCTGTGCCTATTGCTAAGGTGCCAACCGCCACGCCTTTGGGCATTTGAGCGATAGAAAGCAAGCTGTCCATGCCGTTTAGCGCTTTGCTTTGTACTGGCACACCTAATACTGGCAAACGGGTTTTAGATGCGATCATTCCAGGTAGGTGAGCTGCGCCGCCTGCGCCGCCAATAATGACTTTAATGCCACGCTCTGCTGCACCTGCGGAAAAGCTCATTAATTTGTCGGGAGTGCGGTGGGCGCTAACAACCTCAACCTCAAATTCTACGCCAAGTTGTTGTAGTACTTCGGCGGCGTTTTCCATGGTGGGCCAATCACTTTTTGAACCCATCACGATGGCAACTTGTGGTTGTGGCATTTGTATTCTCCTCGACTTAAATAGCACAGTGGTAACACGTTTTTAAAAGTCGTCACCCAAATGTGGCGACTCGCGCGCGCAGTTTGCCAGCCTCCCGTGCTTAGGTCAATATAAGAGCAGCCCGACTTGGCCGGTGTAGTACCGCCCACAGATGCGAAATGTTAATGTTATTACTAATAAAATATTGCCTTAAGCAGCATTTTTAGAAGCCATGTTTTATTTATTTCGCTAAGCTTGCTCGCCCTAGAATAAGGTCTGTTAGGATGCCTGAATGAGAATACTGCGAAGTCTACCTTTTAATTAGCAGTGCGTTGATTCCGCTGCTCTCCTAATGATTGCCATGCAGGCGGAACTGCTGGTCACCCACTCACTATGGGGCTTAACAGAGGGCTTCGATGATCTCTAGCGGGTAACCGGCTTGGCGTTGCACTTCAGCTTCTAATTCCAGTTCTGCTGCGCGCAGCGGATGTTGTTCATTCCAAGTGGGCGGAAAACATAGACGCCAATCTAAGCCTGTTTGCAATAAGGTAATCTTAGGCACGCTGTCTTCGGTGCGGCGCATGCATACGATAATCGCAATGCGCAATAAGCGCGCTAAAATTTGTGCTTCACTGGTGGGTAAGGCGTGTTGCTGCTCTAATAATGGTGCTTGCCACTCGCCGCGTTGGTTAAGTAATAAGTTGGAAACCAGATGCTTTTGTGCGCTAGTAAAGCCGGGTAAATCGGAATGGTCAATGATGTAAGCAGCGTGCTGAGGCGCACGTTTAAATTCGATATTTAAGCCCACTTCATGGAACATGGCGGCCCACTTTAATAGGCTTAAAGCTCGGTTACTCAAACTCGGAGTCAGCTGCTTGGCCATAGCCAAAGCGCAACTAGCCACCCGTTGGGCATGTGGGCGGTCTATTCTATGGCGTTTTACAAAGCTATCAGCAGTGCGAGTGCGAACACTACTGGTTTCTTCTTGGCTCAGCAGGCTGTAGACCAAGCCTTCGCGTAGCGCGCCACCGGCAAGGGTTAGCGATTTAATCTGTAGGCTTTCAAATAAGGCGATTAAGATCGCTAGGCCAGAGGCAAATACGGGTTTGCGTTCTTCCTCTAAACCAACAATATTCAGATGTTCGAGATGGCCACAAGCAATTACCTGTTGTTGAATGGTTTTCAGTTTCTGGTAGGTGATGCGTTCATCCATGCCTTGGGCGGTAATCACTTCAGATAAGGCTTGAATGGTGCCGGAGGCACCCACACTGCTTTGCCAACCAAGCCTGCGATAATCACTGATAACCGGGTTAATGACTTGCTGAGCGGCGGCAATGGCCGCATCAAAGTTAGCTTGGCTAAGCTGCTCTTGGAAAAAGCGCTTCAACCAAGTCACACAGCCAAGGTCTAAACTATTCAGCAGCAGGGCTTCGCTTTGCTCACCAATGACTAGTTCGGTGCTGGCTCCACCAATATCAATAACCAGACGCTTACCACTACCACTACTGGTATGGGCTACGCCGCGATAAATGATTTTGGCTTCGGTTTCGCCACTAATGATGCGTATTTTGTGGCCTAGGATCTTTTCAGCTTGAGCGAGAAACTCTCTGGCATTACTGGCTCGGCGCAGTGTCGCGGTGGCCACAATTTTGATTTGTTCGTCGGGAATGTCGCGCAGTTGCTCAGCAAACAGGCTTAGGCATTGCCAGCCTCGAACCATGGCGGCATTATCTAGCGTATCGTCAGCCCCCAAACCCGCCGCCAAGCGTACTTTGCGTTTTACCTTGGCGATGGTTTGTATGCTGCCACTTAGCTCCCGCACGATTAACATGTGGAAGCTGTTGGAGCCTAAATCAATGGCGGCATAGAAGGGGCATTCTTTAGACACTGTGTTCCTTACAATGACGTTTTACTTAGTGACGCGGGCGCCGATTTGACTGGCCACTATTAGAGCGGCTGTTACCCCGTTTGCCACTACGACCGCTATTAGTTTTAGCACGATGGATGCGTTGCGCTTTAGGCAAGTCACGTAGTAAGGCTTCGCTATCGTATTGGCTCACCGGAACCGTGTGCTTAATATACTCTTCAATAGCTGGCAGATTAAACACATACTCTTCACAGGCTAAGCTGATAGCATGACCACTGGCCCCTGCGCGACCGGTTCGACCAATGCGATGCACGTAGTCTTCTGCGTCATCGGGCAGGTCATAGTTAAATACATGGGTGACTTCTGGAATATGCAAGCCGCGCGCAGCAACGTCGGTGGCCACTAGAATGTCCAAGTCTCCCTGAGTGAACTGTTCTAGGATTTTTACCCGTTTGCGTTGCGGTATGTCACCGGTTAACAGGCCTACGCGATGTTGGTCGGCGACCAAATGTCCCCAAATATCTTCACAGCGGTGTTTGGTATTGGCGAAAATAATGGCACGTTCTGGCCACTCTTCTTCTATTAGAGTTTGCAATAAAGCCATTTTGTCTTCGTTTGAAGGGTAAAACAGCTCTTCTTTAATGCGCGCCGCGGTCATTTGCTCTGGTTCAACAATTACATGCTCTGGCTCGTTCATGTGCTCAAAGGCCAATTCTTTCACTTTGAACGAAAGAGTAGCGGAAAACAGCATGTTTAAACGGGCTTTGGGCTCGGGCATGCGCCGCATTAAGTAGCGAATGTCTTTAATAAAGCCCAGATCGAACATGCGGTCGGCTTCATCTAGCACCATGGCTTGAATCGCGTTTAGACTAAATGCACCCTGCTTGAAGTAGTCGATCATTCGGCCGGTAGTACCGATCAGAATATCGACGCCTTCGTCTAAGCTGGCTCGTTGGCTGGCATAACCTTCGCCGCCATACACCAGACCTAGTTTTAAGCCGGTTGCTTTGGCTAATAAACGGGCATCGTTATGGATTTGAATCGCCAGCTCGCGAGTGGGCGCAAGGATAATGGCGCGAGGTTGGTTTTGTTGGCGCGTTTCGGGCTCTGCTGATACCAACAGGTGATTAAACGTGGCCACTAAAAAGGCTAAAGTTTTCCCCGTACCGGTCTGCGCCTGGCCTGCAATATCTTTACCTTTAGTTAAGATGGGCAAGCTTTGCGCTTGGATCGGGGTGCAATTGTGATAGCCGTGCTGCTCTAAGGCTTCTAATACCTTATCCTGCAGTCCTAAGTCGGCGAATCGAAGTTCTGTTAAATGTGTTTTGCTCATGGCGTAAGCATATCACAGCTATTCGGCACTACCAGCACCCATTTATCGCTAAATGTATAGATTATTCACTTATGTTAATTTGGAGTAGCTTAGATTGCCTTGGAATGAGCTTAGGCTTGCATTCAGGGGGAGGATGATTTCAAATAGACTGGTATATCGAGACCGATAATGAAGAATGTTTGGAGTAATAAATGAGCGAAAAATTAGTTCAGCTAAGTGATGACAGCTTTGAAGCTGATGTAGTAAATGCTAGCACCCCTGTGCTTGTTGATTTCTGGGCAGAGTGGTGTGGCCCATGTAAGATGATCGCGCCGATCCTTGACGAAGTGGCTGACGAGTATCAAGGTAAAGTGGTTGTGGGTAAGTTAAACATCGATCAAAACCCTGCTACTCCACCTAAATTTGGTATTCGTGGTATCCCTACTTTATTGTTGTTTAAAGACGGCAAAGTGGCTGCTACCAAGGTTGGAGCTTTATCAAAAGCGCAACTTACTGCGTTTTTAGACGAGAACCTATAGTAACAGTGTGAGCAGGTCGACATTCGTTGCCTGCTTTTGCTGGATCTTTCTCCACATTAGTGCTAATTTTAAACCCGAATTTTTCCTACGCCCGTTATTAGAGGCTACCCCTTGGCCGACTAAACAGTCGAGTAAGCATTCTCCAATAAACCTAACTCATGCTGCCGTCAGCCTTTTCGATAAAACTGAATACTCACCATTATGAATTTAACTGAGCTAAAAAATACCCCTGTCCATGAACTGATTACGCTAGGCGAATCAATGGGCTTAGAAAACCTGGCCCGATTACGTAAGCAAGACATTATCTTCTCGATCCTAAAGGCTCACGCGAAAAGCGGCGAAGCGATTTTTGGTCATGGTGTACTGGAGATTTTGCAAGACGGCTTCGGCTTTTTACGCAGCGCCGACAGCTCCTACTTAGCTGGTCCTGATGATATTTATGTTTCTCCTAGTCAAATCCGTCGCTTTAATCTGCGTACTGGTGACACGGTAGAGGGTAAGATTCGTCCACCTAAAGAAGGCGAACGTTACTTTGCCTTGCTGAAAATTGGCCAAGTCAATCACGACAAACCTGAAAACTCCCGCAATAAAATATTATTTGAAAACTTAACCCCGCTACATGCTAACGACCGTTTAAGAATGGAGCGTGGTAATGGTTCTACTGAAGATATTACTGCCCGAGTACTGGATTTAGCCTCACCGATTGGTAAAGGACAACGTGGTTTGATCGTTGCTCCACCGAAAGCCGGTAAAACCATGTTGCTGCAAAACATTGCGCAGAACGTGGCATTTAATCACCCAGAATGTGAATTGATCGTATTACTGATCGATGAACGTCCGGAAGAAGTGACAGAAATGCAACGTTTGGTGCGTGGTGAAGTGATTGCTTCTACCTTTGATGAACCAGCCAGCCGTCACGTACAAGTGGCTGAAATGGTAATCGAGAAAGCCAAACGCTTAGTTGAACACAAGAAAGACGTAATTATTCTTCTGGACTCAATTACTCGTCTTGCTCGTGCATACAATACGGTGATTCCTTCTTCTGGCAAAGTACTGACTGGTGGTGTTGACGCTAATGCCTTGCATCGTCCAAAACGTTTCTTCGGTGCTGCGCGTAACGTCGAAGAAGGTGGCAGCTTAACTATTATTGCTACCGCTTTGGTTGATACCGGTTCTAAGATGGATGAAGTGATTTACGAAGAGTTTAAAGGCACCGGTAACATGGAATTGCACTTAAGCCGTAAAATCGCTGAAAAACGGGTTTATCCTGCTATCGATATCAACCGTTCTGGTACTCGTCGTGAAGAGCTATTAACGGCTGCTGATGAGCTACAGAAAATGTGGATTTTGCGTAAAATTGTTCATCCAATGGATGAAACTGGCGCGATGGAGTTCTTAATTGATAAATTGGCTATGACCAAAACCAATGATGAATTCTTCGACGCGATGAAAGCGCAGAAGAAGTAAGCAAAGGCTGGCCGTGCAAGCGGCCAGTTTCATTTGGGATGATGAAACGCTTACTACTGATTTTTGGCTTAATTTTTCAACTCTCTGCTCAAGCCGAGCATCCGGGACCTAATCCCCAATCCGCTCCCCTTAACCAGCAAGTTCCGCTGATGATTTTGCAACGTAGCGTTGATAGCTTGATGCAAGATAAAACCGAATGGCTACAAGGTTTATTACCTTATTTGCGCGCTGAAGATCGGGAAGCCCTGCTGTTTCGAAGTCTTAGTTATTTGCAGCAAAATAACTATATCCCTAAGCAAAATTTGCAAGCTTGGCTAGCTGAGTTAGCACTGGAGCGACCGCAGATCTTAGAAGCAGCGGTAATTGATGGCTATGAGGTCATTCGCCCGACTTACGACTACCCCGCATTAGCTCGTAGTTTGATCTTGAATCAGGTCTCTGCCGAGCGCTCGCAACTCTATCTTAGTCAATTGTTACGAGATGAATTTCAGTGGTCGCTTATTTTTCGCCGCAATAATCCCTTATTACTCGGTCAACAATTGGATGTCATTCGAGCGTTTAGCCATTTGAGTGGCCAGCAGTTGGCCTATATTCAGCGGCAAATGCCGCAGCAACTGTACTTTCCCGATAACCATTTGCGGGTAGTTTTGGCTATGGGCATTGGCAGTGATTCGGCCTTGAATGCCGTGCTGCGCTTGCCCATGGATCAATACAGTGTGTCATTGTTGGAGTGGGTAAGAGAGCGTCTACCCCCAGAGCGGGCATTTAGTTTGTTGAAAAGCGCCGCCGAAAACCCCGAATTGCTGTATTTTGCCTATAGTGCGATTGCCCGTTTAGGACGCAGTTATCCGCCTGCGGCGCAATTTATACTGGCACAATTTAGAGATTCCGAACATCGAGAATTGGCTGCAATGGTGATGATAGAAATGCAGTCACGCTAATCACGGCGTATCGACATAGCTAGGTTATAACTATGAAATATAAAGATTTACGGGACTTTATCACGCTGCTAGAACAGCGTGGTGAGTTAAAGCGCATCAGCCTTGAAGTGTCTACCGAACTGGAAATGACAGAAATTTGCGACCGCACCTTAAAGGCAGGTGGGCCAGCTTTATTGTTTGAGAATGTTAAGGGCCACAGCATGCCAGTATTAGGCAACCTGTTTGGTACCCCCGAGCGGGTAGCCTTGGGCATGGGTCAAGAGTCGGTAAGTGCACTGCGAGAAGTGGGGACTTGGCTGTCTTATTTAAAAGAGCCAGAGCCGCCTAAAGGCTTAAAAGAATTATGGGAAAAACTGCCTATTTTCAAACAAGTTCTGAATATGCCAACCAAGAAGTTGCGTTCGGCTCCGTGTCAGGAAATTGTTTGGCAAGGGGATGAGGTGGACTTAGATAAGTTGCCGATTCAGCATTGTTGGCCGGGTGATGTGGCGCCCTTAGTCACTTGGGGCCTTACCATTACTCGTGGTCCCTATAAAAAACGGCAAAACTTAGGTATTTATCGCCAACAAAAGTTAGCCAAGAATAAACTGATCATGCGTTGGCTCTCGCATCGCGGCGGGGCGATAGATTTTAGAGAGTTTCAAGAGCTCAACCCTGGCAAGCCCTATCCTGTGTCGGTGGCTTTAGGGGCCGATCCTGCCACAATACTCGGTGCTGTAACACCGGTGCCCGACACCTTGTCGGAATATGCCTTTGCCGGTTTACTACGTGGCGGACGTACTGAAACCGTCAAGTGTGTGAGTAATGACTTGGAAGTACCAGCCAGTGCCGAGATTGTATTAGAAGGCTACTTACAGCCGGGTGAAATGGCCGCAGAAGGCCCTTATGGTGACCATACCGGTTATTACAATGAAGTGGATGAGTTTCCAGTATTTACAATCACTCATATCACCATGCGTAAAGATCCCATTTACCACAGTACTTATACCGGGCGTCCACCAGATGAACCGGCGGTACTAGGCGTGGCATTAAATGAAGTATTTGTGCCAATTTTGCAAAAACAGTTCCCAGAAATTGTCGACTTTTACTTGCCTCCTGAAGGTTGCTCTTATCGCATGGCGGTAGTGACCATTAAGAAACAATATCCTGGGCATGCCAAACGGGTGATGTTGGGCGTTTGGTCGTTTTTAAGACAGTTTATGTATACTAAATTTGTTATCGTTTGTGATGATGATATTAACGCCCGCTGTTGGCAGGATGTAATATGGGCTATTACCACCCGTATGGATCCAAGTCGGGATACCACTTTAATTGAACAGACGCCGATTGATTACTTAGATTTTGCTTCACCTGTATCGGGTTTAGGTTCAAAAATGGGCATGGATGCGACCAATAAATGGCCAGGCGAAACCCATCGAGAATGGGGTGAAGTGATAGCAATGAGCCCCGAGGTAACACAGCGGGTTGATAGCATCTGGTCTCAGCTGGGTATTGATTAATGACTCGAACTTTTCAAGTCAGCTTAGAACAACAGGTTTTTTCGGTCGAAGCAGAGCAACCTATTCTTAATGCTGCTCTGGAGCAGGGAATAGCTTGGCCACATCGCTGTAGACAAGGCGTTTGCTGCCGTTGTTTGGCTCGCCGTATCAGCGGTGAGCTGGTTTATCATGGCATGGCTCCTATGTTGAGCAATGCCGAGCAGCAACAAGGTTGGTTTTTGGCTTGTTTAGCCAGTGCAGAATCAGATTTAACGATAAGTTTAGAAGGGTGAAAGTATGAAACGCATTACGTGCAAGGTTGCATCGGTCTCGCCGATTTTAGATGACATATTCAATGTTGAGTTACAGCCTGAACAAAGCCAAGATTTTGTGGCGGGTCAGTACCTGCAAATTGTTATGGCAGAAGATGATAAGCGGCCCTTCTCGTTAGCCAGCTCGCCAGAGCAGAGCGAGTTATTTGAGCTGCATATAGGGGCGCCAGAAAATAATGCTTATGCTCGGCAGGTAATTGAAAAGTTACAGAATAGCGGCGAAATTGAAGTTGAAATGCCGTTTGGCCATGCAGGTTTAGATGAAACCAGTCAACGGCCGATACTGATTATGGTGGGGGGCACCGGTTTTTCTTATGCTAAGTCAATTATCGAGCACATCATCGACAGCGAACAAGACCGTGAAGTCTACTTGTATTGGGGCGGGCGCAATCTAGGTGGCTTGTACTTGCACGAGCTTGCCTATCAGTGGGCCGAGTTAGATCGAGTGAAATTTGTTCCAGTATTAGAGAACGCCGTATCGCAGTGGACAGGAAAACGCGGTTTAGTACACCAAGCTGTATTAGAAGACTTTGCCGATATGAGTCATTTAGAAGTGTATATCGCGGGGCGCTTTGAAATGGCCGACGTGGCACGTACCGCCTTTACTCAGCAGGGTTTGCCCTTAGACCAGCTGCATGGCGACGCCTACGAGTTCATTTAAGTGCTTACTGGATTGAAAAAGGCGAGCTTAGCTCGCCTTTTTTATTGCCTGTAATCTTATATCGCCAAGGCTTGGCGGTAATAATGTACTGCTTGCTCTGGTTCGTTTAGTTGGCGATGGACTTCAGCCAGGCCTTGATAACAGGCTTGGCTGGGCGCTAACTGCATGCTTTGCTGGTAGAAGTCTTTGGCTTCTGACCATTGTTCCTGTTGTGCATATAAGCGAGCAATTAAACAGAGTAGCTCGGCATTTTCTGGGTGCTTGTGGCGTAATTTTAATAGTTGCTGCAACAAGGGATGGGGATCGCTGAGTTGCAACTGGTTAGCGACGCTGAGCAGTTCACTGTCGGTATGGCGATTGATTAAGTCGCCTAATAGTTGGTAGGCGGCGTTATTGTCGCCAGCCGTAATTAAGGCTTTGCAAGCTGCAGCAGCAATGCTCATCTGCTTTTTTTGTTTACGTGGCATGGCATTCCAGTGCGCCGCTACGGCTTCAGAACCTTGGCTATTGGCTAGCTCAAGAAACAACTGTTGATAGCCGTGCGACAACTCAGATTGCAATTGTTGCTGGTTGATTAAACCTAACTTATGGGCTGAAGGCAAAATGTCGATGTAGCGCTGCCACAGGCCAAGTGCTGGCAATATACTTAATAGCATGCGTTTTACGCTGGGCTGCTTAAGACTGTCGTGAGGTAGTTGCTCTAGACTGTTGAGTGCTGCAGCATAGTTTTGCTGCTTAATTTGTAGCCGTGCTTGCGTCATCAGTACCGCAGCATCGTTATCGGCTAAGCGAGTGGCTTGTTCTAAGTACTTATCTCGTTTTTTATCTTGGCCTTGTTCCTGTGCGGCTTCAGCTGCGGCTAAGTAGTTGAGGGCCGGGGCATCGCTTAAACCCGCGGCTTTACTCACTAGCTTTTCTGCGTTTTGGTAATCGCCGCGCATCATGGCCAGCATGCCTTGCTGGGTATGACTAATCGCCTTTTGCTTGCGTCGTTGACCCCACCATGCGCCGCTGCGATAGAAGCTTAACCATAGCCAGCGCGCTAGCCATAAGCTAAATAACAGCGCACAGAACAGCAGAAAGCTAAGGAACAAGGCGCTGGTGACTGACATCTCGATGGTGTAATTATCAAAGGCGATCAGCACGTAACCCTTATTTCCGGCCAATTGTGGGCCTAAAGCGAGGCCAATGGCAATGGCCAGTAACAGAATGATGACTTTAACCATTACTGTCTCCTTCTAAAGAAGGAAGCAGCCGTTGCTGACGCTGTTTAATGGCTTTTTCTGCGGCGTTAAGGCTGCTGAGCTGATCGGGGACGCGGTCCACTATGCCTAGCTGTTGTAGCTCTTGGAGGTCTTCTACAAGGGCCTGCGCCTGAGCGTTTTGCATGAAATAACTGCTAATCCAGGTTTCGGCACGTTGTAATTTGGCCTTAAATAATTCGCCCTGAGAGCGGAATAGTGCTAGTTCGGCCTGTTGAATTTGTAACTTTAAGTTTTCTTTTAAATACCAAGCGTGCTGCGGCTCTACCAAGGCTTCTACTTGGCCATCACGGCGGCGTACGGTAATAAAGTTTTCACTAAATTTACGCCAGCTTTTTAATAGATTACTTTGCCAATCTGCACTGTCTCCGCTTAAGTCATTGTTTTGTAGTTCACTGGCTTCAGGTAAATCGATGGCCGCCAGTTTCAGTTGCTCGGTTTGTTGTAAAATCCCTTCTAAGCGAAAGGCGATGCCTTCTCTGTCGGTTAAGGGAAGGGCCTTGAGCATGGTAACATCGCTGTTAATGGCCCGTCGTAGTGGCAACAGGTGGGGATCTTGAGCGTGGCTAATGCTGCTATCAGCCTCTAACAACAGCGCTATGGCGGTGGCTACATCATTTTCTAGCCATAATTTGTGCGCCGCCAGTTGCAGTAGGTAGTTGGCCTCATTGAGTCGCCAGTGGTTAGCATCTTTAATATTGAGCAATGCCAGCTGTTGTTCAATGGCTTGGCGATGTTGCTCGGTGGCATCGAGCTTAGCATTGAGCGCGTCGTTTACTTGGTGCAACTCCGCTAGATTTTGTTGCAACTGCTCGATGTTGGCTTGGCTATTGTTTTGTAGCGCCATAAGGTTCTGTTCTTTGGCGTCTAAGCTGGTATTTAATAGCTGCAGCTGAGTGTTGGTATGTTCTCTATATTGATGCCCATGCCAGTATAGCCCAGCGGTGGTTGCTAGGCTCAGTACAATCGCGACCACCGCGATGCGAGAGGCTGTTTTAGCTTGTGAAGCGCTTGGCTCGCCTTGTTTGTTCGGCCGTTTAGCGCTAGGTTTTGTTTTGGCCTTTTCAGTTTCAGGCCTTGAATCATTGGGGAGAGTAGCCTTATTTTGACTATCTTCTGATTTATTCTGGGTCATGTTGATTCCTTGCAAGTGGCGGCGTGTGCGCTAAAGCCTCAACACATGCCTGATCCGATGCACCATTACACAATATTATATGTTCAAATCCCAAACTCACAGCGTAATTCTGCAAGCGTTGGCTTGGTACTAGTAGGGTTGTTTTACGTAACCAAGCAGCTTGCTGAGCGCTACTCATAAGGGTAGTCAGGTGTTTCAATATTTCACCACTGGTGGCCACAATAGTGTTGATCTGTGACTGCCATTGTTCAAGTTGTGGCTGAGTATAGTTAATTAAATGACGCTGATAACAGCTAAGGTAGTTAACTTTAATCCCTTGGGCTTGTAATTGTTCTGCCAACCATTCTCGCCCTTGTTGCCCACGTAGGATGTAGGCTGTTTTTATTCCGCTGAGTTGCTGTTGAATTAATTGCAGCATGCCTTCGCTGTCTTGGCGCTGTGGCACCATGGGGGTGATGCCGTATTGTCGCCAGCATTCGGCCGTTGCCTGGCCCACGGCTAGATAGTGGGTCGTTTGTGGCCAGCTAAGCTGATGTTGTTGTAGATAACTTTGACAGGATTCGATGGCATATTGACTCACCGCCACTAGCAAACTGTGTTTATCTAATGAGGCTAATAGTGCTGGCAACTGAGAGAGTTGTTCGCTAGTTGTTATGTCGAGCATTGGGGCGCCAATGGCAGTATAGCCATTGGCTTGAAGCCGAGTGACACAGCGTTGATTATTCGGCTGTGGGCGGGTAACCAATACTTGATGCAAACACTTGTCCTTATTGTTGTTGGTAGACAGCTTGTAAAATAGGGGCTGCTCCGGCGTCTAATAGTTGTTCTGCTAGATTTAAACCTAACTGTTCGGCTTGATTGCGAGGGCCAATGATTTGTTTTTCGATGATTTGTGAGCCATCCGGCGAGCCAACCAAGCCGCGAATTTGTAGCTGCTCGTCCTGCAGTTCGGCAAAACAGCCAATTGGGACTTGGCAGCCGCCTTCTAAGCGTCGGTTCATGGCGCGTTCGGCCATTACCCGGCAGGCGGTATCGCTATGGTGCAGTGGCTTGAGCAAGGCCAGTAGTTCTTGGTCGTCGTTACGACATTCTATGCCTACCGCACCTTGGCCGCCGGCGGGTAAAATCTGCTCGGCGGCAATGAAGTCACGGATCCGCTCGGCCATGTCTAAGCGCAATAAACCTGCACTAGCTAATATAATGGCGTCAAATTCACCGGCATCGAGTTTGGCTAAGCGAGTATTCACATTGCCACGTAAATCTTTGACGATCAGGTCTGGACGTTGCGCTTTAAGTTGGCATTGGCGACGGAGGCTAGAGGTACCAACGATAGCGCCCTCGGGCAGTGCGTCGATGCTGGCGTGGTGATTGCTGACGAAGGCATCTCGGGGATCTTCGCGCTCACAGATACAGTGTAGGCCAAGGCCTTCGGGGAATTCCATTGGCACATCTTTCATTGAGTGTACCGCGATATCGGCAAGGCCATCTAACATCGCATGCTCTAACTCTTTGATAAACAGTCCTTTACCACCAATTTTAGCAAGAGGTGTATCGAGTATTTTATCGCCTCGAGTTTTCATCGGAAGTAACTCGACAATAATACCGGGGTGGTGGCGTTCTAATTCTGCTTTTACAAAATAAGCCTGCCACATTGCTAGAGGACTGTGGCGAGTCGCGATTGTCACTTTTTTCACAAACACTTACCTTTTTATTTCGTCACTCGATAGTATCATCTGTTAGTGGCAGGCCCAAGTTTGCTGTCGGGTGAAAAAGCAACAAAAGTTTGTTTTAGCTTAGGTATTGGGCTTGAAATCTTGTATAAAATATCCGCACAGTTAGTGTGCATATCTGTTTACCACTATTATACTAACTGTTAAGATGATCACACTTTAGTGATATCTAAATTACATTCAATATACGTGCGTTAACACTAGGTAATTCAAGTTGCGAGATACTATTGCCTCTCTAATGGAGAAGGCGACCCTTTTTAATCAGCAGAGAAAACAGCTGGCATTACAAACCATGCCTGCTGCGGCGCAACAGGTTTTTGAACTGTTGCCCTTAATGCTGCATTACTCGCACCCCTGCATTCCTGGCTTTGTGGAAGGTGATGTGCCTAGTGGGGTATGCCAGTTTAGCATTAGCGCGCGCCATGCCATTTATTTGCAGCAGCATTTTTTATGCAGCCCTGAAGAGCCTGCTGCACATGACATTCTGGGTTTGTATTCCATGGGCAGTACTGCCACGGTTGGGCAAACCGAGTCTAGCGATTTAGATATCTGGGTTTGTCATGCCAGTGATTTAGCGGCGAACAGGTTGGCACTGCTTAGTGAGAAATGTGCGCTGATCTCTTCTTGGGCGGCTCACCAAGGCGTTGAATTAAACTTTTTCATGGTGCAGGAAAACCAATTTAAAACCGGTTCGATTAGCGAGTTATCAAAAGATAACTGCGGTAGTGCTCAGCACCTTTTGTTACTAGATGAGTTTTATCGCACCGCCTTACCCTTGGCGGGTAAGCACTTAGTGTGGTTTGCGGTTCCCAGTGATTTAGAGCAAAGTTACGATAGCTTTGTACAGCAGCAGTTTGAGACTGGTGCATTTAATCACGAGCAATGGTTAGATCTTGGCGGTTTAGATACCATTCCTGCGGAAGAGTACTTTGGCTCGGGTTTATGGCAGCTGTATAAAGGTATTGATTCGCCCTACAAAGCCGTGCTGAAAACCATGTTAATGGAAGCCTACTCCGCAGATTACCCTCGGCCCAGTTTATTAGCGGTAGAGGCCAAGCGCTTGATTCAACAGAATCAAGAGTTTAGCTTCGAGCAGGATGCCTATTATTTAATGCTAAGCAAGGTCACTAAGTACCTTGAATCGATTGAAGATTACGCGCGTTTAGATTTGGTACGTCGTTGTTTTTATTTGAAAAACTGCGAGTGTAACCCGCTGCCCAGCGACTTAGTTGAGGTCCGCTCCTTAACTTGGCAACAGCGTTTCATGGCTAAACTGGTAAAACAGTGGAAGTGGAGCCAGCATAAAATTGAGCACCTTAATTTACGCCAAGAGTGGAAGGTGCAAGATGTTCGTTTGGCGCATAGCGAATTGCTAGATGCCTTGATGTTAAGTTATCGCAACCTGATCCGCTTTGCTCGACGCAATGACATCAGTGAATCAATTAACCCCGAAGACATTGGCATTTTATCGCGCAAATTGTATGCCGCCTTTGAAAGCTTGCCGGGCAAAGTCACACTGATTAACCCGCAAATTTCTCCCGACTTATCCGAGCCTTATCTTAGCTTTATTCATGTGCCTAAGGGGCGTAGCTGCGCCGAAGGTTGGTATTTGTATAAACAGCCTTTAAAGGGTTTGGCGATTGTTGGCCAGTCGCCCCTGGAACACGCCAGTTATATTTCTAAGTTGATGGCTTGGAGTTACTTCAATCAGCTGAAAACCGCGCAAACGCAATTAAGCTTACACAAGCATCAAGGTGACCTTACCTTAGATACGCTTAATCAATTTGCCGAAGATTTACGACGCGCTTTTCCGGTGAATGTGGATGCCGCGAGTAACCTGGCGCTTACTCGTCCTTGTGAGATCCGCCATCTGGGCGTGTTTATCAATTTAGAAAAAGATCCCACCGCAAACTGGGGCGGCAAGGTTATCGAGTTTGATGCCCTTTCCACCGATGTATTTAGCTTTGGCCGTGATTCCGATTGCTTGGTTGGCTCGGTTGATTTAATTTATCGTAATACTTGGAACGAAATCCGCACCTTGCATTTTTCGGGGGATAGCGCAGTGGTGGACGCGCTCACCACGGTGTTAGGTAAAATGCACCGAGATGCCAATATTCCCGAGCATATCGATGTATTTTGTTATGCCGAAAATTTGCGTGAGCAAATTGGCGCTAACTTTAAGCAGCTGTTGGTGGAAAGTATTAAAAACCGTTTGCAGCCTAGCGATAAGCGCATCGTAAAAACCATTGTATTGGGTAATGATAAATACGGTTTGTTCATTGAAGACCGCGGTGTCTCGGTGAAAAAACTGGAAAATGGCGTGGAGTTTTATCGTCAACTCTCCAACAACAAGTTGCAACGCTTGCCCTTGCAGTTAAATGCCGGCCGCAGCACTAAGGTGCCCAATGTGGTAGAGGCTCACGCCAGTGAAGGTTTGGTGCAATACTTCTTTGAAGATTTGGCCAAGGGCTTCAATATTTATATTGTGGATGAGCACAATCGTATTGAAATGTACCAAGACTTTGAAGGTAGTAAAGAAGAGCTGGTACAAGGCATTAACCGCTTCTATACCTCTTCACGCGAGCAATACGGCACTCGTCATGAGGTGGTGAATTTTAACTTGCCACAGTTTTACGACATTGTTGCCGTAAATGGCCAATGGCAAGTTGCTTCTTATCGCAGTAACCAGACTTAGTTAAAGCTCAGTTGCTCGCCACTTTGCTTGGCGATGGATTCCACCAAAAACGACCAAAACTCTACTCCACTTCGATTACAGATCCATTGTTGGGCTGGTTCCTGCCATTCAAAATGGTAGCCGCCAAATTTTGTCGCTAGCCATAACTGGTGCAGTGGTTCCTGCTTGTTAATCACCATTTTGCTGCGATTTTCAAACTCGAGAGTCAGCACGCCACCGTTGACATCACACTCGATATCGAAGTCATCGCTGTCCATGGTTTGCTCGATACGTTCAAAGGCTTCATCTACCAACTGGTGATATTGGCTATCATTCATCACAATCATCCTGTCCTATTGCTTTTCTTGCTTCGAATGCGGATTATAGAGGGCATTCAAAAAAGAATCATGGCTTAATCATGAACAAACAAGCAATCGCCGTTATTTTGCTAAGCATAGGCTTAAGTGCTTGTGGTCAAAAAGGACCACTCACTCATCCGCAACCCGCGCCAGAGAACGCGCCACAGCAAGTAACGCCAAGCGAGTAAGCTGGGCAACATAAAAGGACAGATCATTGGATTTTTTTAGTTATCAAAACGAGCACTTATATGCAGAACAATGCTCGGTAGCTGATTTAGCAAACACCTACGGTACGCCTCTATATGTGTATTCGCGTGCCACCATAGAACGTCATTGGCAGGCCTTTGATAAGGCGGCGGGTGAGCGTCCCCATTTGATCTGTTATGCAGTAAAAGCTAATTCCAACTTAGCGGTATTGAACTTGATGGCACGTATGGGCTCGGGTTTTGATATTGTTTCTGGCGGTGAATTGGCTCGAGTAATTCAAGCTGGTGGCGACCCTAGTAAAGTGGTGTTCTCTGGGGTGGGTAAAACCGAACAAGAAATAGCCAATGCCCTAGAGCATGGAATTTACTGTTTTAACGTAGAGTCGGAGCCAGAGCTAGACCGCATTAGTAAAGTCGCTCAACATTTGGGTAAGTCAGCGCCGATTTCATTGCGAATTAATCCCGACATTGATGCTGGTACTCATCCTTATATCTCAACCGGTTTAAAAGAAAACAAATTTGGCATCGCCATCGAGCGCGCAGCGGAGGCTTACGCTTATGCTGCAAGCCTGCCGGGCCTAAACGTGGTGGGGCTTGATTGCCATATTGGCTCACAGCTCACCGAAATCTCTCCCTTTGTTGAGGCTATCGATAAATTACTCGCCTTAATCGACCTATTAGCCGAGCAAGGCATTGTAATTGAGCACCTTGATGTGGGTGGCGGTCTTGGCGTGAACTACGACCAAGAAACCCCACCTGAGCCAGCCGATTATGCCCGTGCTTTGGCCGAGCGTTTAGGCAACCGTCAGATAAAACTGTTATTTGAACCAGGGCGAGCCATCATGGCTAACGCCGGCATTTTGGTATCTAAGGTGGAATTCTTAAAGATCTCTGAATCGAAGAATTTTGCGATTGTGGATGCCGCGATGAACGATCTGATCCGTCCCTCGCTATATAGTGCTTGGCAACGAATTGTTCCGGTGATTAAGCGCCCCGAGCTAAGCTCTCGTAGCTATGATGTGGTAGGACCGATTTGTGAAACTGGCGACTTTCTCGGTAAAGACCGCGAGTTGGCCATTCAAGCCGATGACTACATCGCAGTGCGTTCCTCAGGTGCCTATGGTTTCACCATGAGTTCCAATTATAACTCGCGCTGTCGTGCCGCAGAGGTGATGGTGGATGGTGAACAGGCTCACCTAGTGCGTAAGCGTGAAGAGCTAGTGTCCTTATGGGCCGGCGAAGCCTTACTGCCTGAAGGATAAGCCAATGCTGGTTAACTTTACAAAAATGCATGGCTTGGGAAATGATTTTGTGGTGATCGACAATGTCACCCAAAATGTGTTTTTCAATCAAGAAGTGATCAGCCGCTTGGCTGACCGCAACTTCGGCATTGGTTTCGATCAGTTTTTGGTGGTAGAGCCACCTTATGATCCTGAATTAGACTTTCACTATCGGATATTTAATGCCGATGGCAGTGAAGTAGAACAATGTGGTAATGGTGCCCGTTGTTTTGCCCGTTTTGTGGTAAACAAGGGCCTGACCAACAAACGCAGCATTGGGGTCAGCACCAAGTCCGGCAAAATTGTACTGCACGTAGAGAATGACGGCCAAGTAACGGTGAATATGGGCGTGCCGATTTTTGAGCCAAGCAAGATCCCCTTCCGTGCTAAAAAGGCCGAAAAAACTTACATCTTACGCGATGGTGAGCAAACAGTGTTTGCAGGAGTGGTGTCGATGGGGAATCCCCATTGCGTGATTGAGGTGGATGATATTAGCCAAGCTCCGCTAGAAACCGTGGGTAAACGTTTAGAGAATCATGAGCGCTTTCCACAAAAAGTGAATGTAGGCTTTAGCCAAATTATCGACCCTAAGCATATTAAATTGCGGGTCTTTGAGCGTGGCGTGGGTGAAACGCTGGCCTGTGGCACCGGTGCTTGTGCCGCGATGGTGGTGGGACGCCAACAGGGCAAATTAGATGAGACGGTAAACGTTGATTTGCCCGGTGGACGCTTACGTATTCAATGGGAAGGGGAAGGCAAACCGGTGAAAATGACCGGACCGGCAACCATAGTGTTTGATGGACAGGTACATATATGAGTGATTTTGATCTCTCCCAGCCTTTGCTGATTGATGAAACTCTGGTGTTAGAATTCCTGTTGGATAATCCAGATTTCTTCATGCGTCATCCGCAGTTGATTAAACAGCTGCGCTTACCCCACAAAGAGAAGGGAGCGGTATCTTTAGTGGAGCTGCAAGTACAGCGGCTGCGCGATAAGGTACTGAGCTTGGAACAGGAAATTACCGACCTAATGACGGTGGCTAGCCTGAACGAGCGGATCTATCACGTCTATGTTGACCTCTTGCCAGACTTAATGGCCTGCGACTCTTTTGCCGAATTACAACACCGCTTAAGCCGTGCCTTGGTAGATGATTTGGGCGTGGCTTGTGTCTCTTTACGTTTAAACCAGCAGCACTTTGATTTAAGCGAGTTATCGCCCGAGTTTGCTTTAGAGCAAGAGCAAATCGAGCGAATTCGAGTGACCCGCTTAAGCCATCAGCCGCATTATTTTGGTCGCATGACCAAGGGTGAGCTGGAGCTGTTATTTAATGATATCGACGGCTTGGCATCGGTGGCGTTAATGCCCTTAGGCCATAATGCTGAGCTGGGATTTTTTGTGGCGGCCAGCCACGATGCCGACCATTATGTGGCGGGCATGGATAGCTTATTGCTTACCCAGCTTTGCCAAGTCATCGGCAGTTTGATGCAACGTTTAGTGCCAGTACAAGAGCAACGCTGCGGTTGAGTATGCAGCAGCAGATAGAGTTATTCCTACATCACCTCGAAGTAGAGCGCCGCTATGGTCCGGCGACCATTAGTGCCTATCAGCGCAGTTTATTAGAACAAAGCAAGCTGTTCGCCCAATTGGGTTGCGACAGCTGGCAACAGGTAGACAGTGACCGAGTAAGAACGCTGTTACTGAAACTGAAAAGCCGCGGTTTATCGGCCCGTTCCATGGCCAACAAGTTATCGGCTCTGCGCAGTTTTTTTCATTACCTAGTGCAGCAGCAAATCGTCAGCTTTAACCCGGTGGTGGGCGTATCTGCACCCAAGCAAGCTAAACCTTTACCAAAAAACCTCGATGTTGACGCGCTGAATCAGTTGTTGTCTATGCCCAATGATGACTTACTGAGTTGTCGCGACTTAGCGATGATGGAGCTATTGTATGCCAGTGGTATGCGTTTGGCTGAATTGGTGGCACTGAATGTCAACGATGTGGATTTCGCCCAGCGGCAAGTGATTGTCACCGGTAAAGGTAATAAGCAGCGTTGGCTGCCCTTTGGTAGCAAGGCCGAGCAAGCCTTGAAACAATGGCTGAAACAGCGCCGTTTGTTGGTGATGGACGAAGACGAGCCAGCATTATTTGTCAGTAGTCGCCAGCAGCGAATTAGCCATCGCTCGGTGCAAAAACGCTTGCAACACTGGGCTAAGCAGATGCACCTTTCTAGCACTCTTCACCCGCATAAGCTACGCCACTCCTTCGCCACTCACCTATTAGAAAGCAGCGGCGACTTACGGGTGGTGCAAGAGCTATTAGGACACGCGAATTTGGCCACCACCCAAGTTTATACCCATCTTGATTTTGCTCATTTAGCCAGCTCTTACGATGCGGCCCACCCTAGAGCAAAACGCAAACCTTAAGCGAGTCGAGAATGATTTTTTATCGAAGTTGGTCGCCGGTTCAGGCTTTGTCTTTTGATTTAGACGATACCCTTTACGATAACCATCGTTACATACAAGGTGCTGAACAATGGTTAATGGATTACTTGAAATCCGAAGTGCATGCCACCTCCCATCTCGGCCCTAAGCAATGGCAGGCTTATAAGCGTAAAGTATTGAAGTTGCACCCAGAGTTGCGTGGCGATGTGAGTGCTTGCCGTAAGGCTTGGTTGCGCCTAGCCTTTGTTGAACATGGCATCGCGCCTGAGCAAGCAAGCCAATTAGCTGCCTCTATCTTTGAACAGTTTATTGCAGTACGCAGTGACTTCACGGTTCCAGAGGCTAGCTTGTGTTTACTTAAACAACTGGCTACGCGTTACCGCTTACTGGCGATTACTAATGGCAATGTGGACATTCAGCGAATTGGTTTGGCGGGTATTTTTGAACTCGAGCTTAAAGCCGGTGGCGAGTTTAAAGCCAAACCTGAGCCTAGTATGTATCTGCACGCCAGCCAAATTATGGGGCTTGCCCCTCAGCAAATCGCCCATGTGGGCGACCACTGTATTACCGATGTTGCTGGCGCAATTAAAGCAGGCTATCGCTCGATTTGGCTGAATCAAGATGGTCAACAAGCGCGCCAGCTACAAAGCCTACCGGATATTGAAATTAGCCAACTGGCACAACTGCAACACCTGTTATAATATACAGGTGTTTTTCCTCCACAAGAGTACCCCATGGATATTTCTGAGCTGTTAGACGGTCTTAATGATAAGCAACGCGAAGCAGTAGCTGCGCCCCCCAGTAATATGTTGTTATTAGCCGGTGCAGGCAGCGGTAAAACACGGGTATTGGTGCACCGCATTGCGTGGTTGATGCAGGTAGAAAACGTCTCTCCGACTTCAATTTTGTCGGTAACCTTTACCAACAAGGCCGCAGCTGAGATGCGCTCGCGTGTTGAAAAGTTAGTCGGCAGTCGCTTTCAGGGCATGTGGATGGGCACCTTTCACTCCTTGGCTCACCGCTTACTGCGCGCTCACTATCGCGATGCAGGCTTGCCGGAAGACTTTCAAATCATCGATTCTGACGATCAATACCGCTTATTGCGGCGCTTGATTAAAGCCATGAATCTGGATGAGAAGCAATGGCCGGCTAAGCAAGTGCAGTGGTATATCAATGCTCGCAAAGACGAAGGCCAACGCGCCGAACACGTTGACTATAGCCATAACCCGATTGAGCGTAAGCAGTTAGAGATTTACCAGGCCTATCAACAAGCCTGTGACCGCTCCGGTTTGGTTGATTTCGCCGAGTTATTGCTAAGAGCACACGAACTATGGTTGAAGAAACCGCAGGTTCTGCAGCACTATCAGCAGCGTTTTCGCCATATTTTGGTGGACGAATTTCAAGATACCAACACCATTCAATATGCCTGGTTACGGATGCTGGTCACCGAGCATAACAACATTACCATTGTGGGTGACGATGACCAGTCTATCTATGGCTGGCGTGGCGCTAAAATTGAAAATATTCAAAGTTTTGAGTTAGATGTGCCCAAGGTTAATACCATCCGTTTAGAACAAAACTACCGTAGTAGCGCCAACATTCTTAAAGCCTCTAACCAGTTGATTGAAAATAATCAGGGGCGCATGGGTAAGAGTCTGTGGACCGATGACAAAGAAGGTGAGTTGATCTCGGTGTATACCGCCTTCAACGATATTGATGAGGCACGTTTCGTGGTGGCGCGGATCCAACAACGGGTGGAGCAGCAGGGGGCGAGCCTTTCGGACTGCGCCATCTTATATCGAAATAACGCTCAATCGCGGGTATTGGAAGAAGCCCTTATGCAGGAGCGCCTAGCCTATCGTATCTATGGCGGTTTGCGCTTCTTCGAACGTCAAGAAATTAAAGATGCCTTGGCTTATTTGCGCTTAATTAGTAATCCTCATGATGACGCTTCCTTTGAGCGGGTGGTGAATACTCCCACTCGTGGCATAGGCCAACGAACCATAGACTTATTGCGTCAGGCCGCTCGTGAGCAGCAGCTGAGTTTATGGCAAGCGGTGGAGCATTGCCTACAGCACAATGCCTTGTCGGGGCGAGCCGCCAACGCGGTAAAGAATTTTGTTCAGCTTATTGAACAGCTTAAATTACAAACCCAAGATATGGCGCTGGGCGAGCAGAGTGATTATGTGATTAAGGGCTCTGGCTTATTGGCCATGTACCAAGCGGAGAAAGGTGAAAAAGCGCAGGCGCGAGTAGAAAACCTCGACGAACTAGTCACCGCGACCCAGCAGTTTACTCAAATGGAGCAAGACCAAGAGCTCTCTCCATTGGTAGCATTTTTATCGCATGCGGCGCTAGAGGCCGGAGATAATCAGGCCGAAGCCGATGAAGCGGCGGTGCAGTTGATGACTTTACACAGCGCCAAAGGTTTGGAGTTCCCAGTGGTATTTTTGGTGGGAGTGGAAGAGGGCATGTTCCCTAGTCAGCAATCTGCCGAAGAGTCGGGCCGCTTAGAAGAAGAACGTCGCCTGTGTTATGTGGGCATGACTCGGGCCATGGAAAAACTCTATCTTTGTCACGCCGAAAGTCGCCGTTTATGGGGTAAAGAAGTGTTTCATCCGCCTTCACGCTTCTTACGGGAGCTACCCAGTGATTGCTTGGAAGAGGTGCGCTTAAATACCACGGTGAGCCGGCCGCTGCAGCAGGGGCGTTTTTCTTCACAAGTGCAGCAAGCCGCCTTTGATGACAGTGGTTTTAGCTTAGGCCAGCGGGTTTCTCATCCCAAGTTTGGTGCGGGCATCGTACTCAACTATGAGGGCTCTGGCCAGCAAAGCCGAGTACAGGTGCAGTTTGAAGAAGCCGGAGCCAAGTGGTTAGTTCTCGCTTATGCCCGCTTAGCGGCGATTTAACGCGCCGCTTTGACTTGTGCGGCGGCGCGTAGCTGCCGCTGATTACGCCAAGCATCCCAGGTAAATACCATTAAACCCAACCAAATAAAGGCGAAGGTAAGCAGTTTTACTGGGCTTAAGCTTTCACCAAATAAGCTGGTGGCCAAAACAAACATCAATGATGGGCCGATGTACTGAAAGAAACCAATGGTGGATAAGCGTAAACGTATCGCTGCGGCCGCAAAACACAGTAAAGGTAGCGTGGTAACAATACCTGCACTGAGTAGTAAGAGGTTTAAGCTGGTGCTGTTGCTGCTTAAGTTGCTGCTGCTAGAGCTAGCAAAAAACAATAAATAAGCGGCGGCCAAGGGGAATAGAAACAAGGTTTCGACAAATAATCCGGGCAGAGAGGCTAGATTTACCTTCTTGCGTAACAGCCCATAGAGGCCAAAGCTGGTGGCTAAGGTAAGCGCAATCCATGGCAGCGAACCGTAACTAATCACTTGTATCATCACCCCTACCAAGGCGAGACCAATTGCCAACCACTGTGCACGGCGAAAGCGCTCACCAAGAAATAGCATACCTAAGACCACATTAAATAGTGGATTGATGTAATAACCCAAGCTGGCATCGAGTAATCGGTCGTTGTTCACCGACCAAATAAATACCAGCCAGTTAACGCCGATGAGTAGCGAGGTTAGGCTTAAGGTCGCTAATTGTTTGGGGTGTTTGAATACCGCCGCTACCGCCGGCCATTGTTTGCCGAGCCATAATAAACCGGCAACAAAAACGCAGGACCAGACGATGCGGTGAGCCAAAATTTCATAAGCCGGAACCGTGCTTAAACTTTTAAAATAGATTGGGGCAATTCCCCACATAATATAGGCAGCAAGGGCAAATAAAACACCATGCTTTGCAGATTGGTCAGGCATAAAAGAGGCGTTGGATAAAAAAGATGGAATAGTGTAGCAGGGAGGTTGTTAATCAACCATAGCTTATTTTAGTGCTATCGCAGTGGGAGCGGGCTTAGGCTTCTAAAGGGCTATCGCTATAAAGTCTACGCCAAGCTTTATGTAAGTGGTATTCGGCTTGGCATAGTTGACCAATTTTGCCTAATAGATCTTTGGTCTCGGGTTGCTGGTTAAGTTCTAACAAGTGCAGTAAGTGACCTAATACCCCCTGAATAAAGCGTTCGTTTAAGGGCGCATGATAGCTTTGCCAAGCGCGAACACAGTTGTAACCAGGAATGATGTCATTGGCGTAGCTAGCAAGAATACGCATCGGCCAAGCTTGTTGGATCTCTTCATCGTTGCTTAAGCATTCATGTAAAGACTGATGAATATGCAGATAGCGCAATACACAACGATCCCGCTCGTTTAAACAGTCGTCGTGGATTTCTTCAAAATGTTGCAGTTGTTGGCCGGGTTTAACAAAGATACCCAGTTGCTTACACTCAACGATGCGATAATCAGGAAAATGGGCAAAATCACCATAGCCGTGCAATTCGTGTTCAAGCCATTGTTCTAACTCCTCTATATGAAACTTTTGGCTATATTGCTGAGCTTCCAGCAATATTCGCTGCATTGTTTCGCTAAGCAGAGGTGCGTTGTGACTTGTGCTCATAATATTCGTTGACCTTTGACGCTGAGAGTGACCAATAATTAGTATAGTTATAGTTCAGTAAAAACTATGCTTTTTGTGTCTTGTGTAAGGCTAAATTTCTGCTTAGGCTTGGCAACTTTAGTGCACTAACCCACTAGGTAGGTTCCGGTACCAAAGGCGATATGGGTACCTGCCTGATTATGCAGCTCCATGCGTGTTACTGTGACTTTATTTCCTGAGCGGATCACTTCAGCTGAGGCAAAGAATAATTCCCCTACGCCGGGGCGAAGATAGTCGATTCGTAGGTCGATAGTGCCGGTTTTACTTAAGCGCTGGGACAGCTCTTTGCTAGATAAATGCTCCATACGTTGTACCGCAGCCGCAGCGGCAGTCATCCCTCCGGCTACATCGAGAATGGTCGCAGTCACACCACCATGCAGTATACCGTGAACTGGATTGCCTATCAGCTCCTCACGCATTGCTAGCTTAAGGCTTACCCCAGTTGCGCTGTAATCAACTAACTCAATCCCAAGTAGCTGATTAAAGGGCATCTTTTGAATGAAGGTATCGGCGATGGCTTGCCGCCATTTTTGCTGTCGTGGACTGGTCATGGTTTCCCTTGTGAAAGTTAAACGCTTGTTTGAATACTCTATCCCGAGAAAAGAATAAAGGCAAACCAAGACAAGACCGCAAGGCTTGATTACAATGTTCGGCCGTTTGGTTTTCTCCTCAGTTTTGGATTATTAGCGCGAATGCAACGAGCCCAGCAAGTATTACAAGATGTCTTTGGTTTTGCCGAGTTCAGAACTGGGCAGGCGGAAGTCATTCAGCGACTGCTCGACAATCAAGACTGTTTGGCGATTATGCCCACCGGCGGTGGTAAGTCGTTGTGTTATCAGATCCCAGCCATCGTTAAAACGGGTTTAACTGTAGTGGTATCACCGCTGATTTCCTTGATGAAAGACCAAGTGGATAGCCTGCAGCGCAACGGAGTGAATGCCGCTTATCTTAATTCTACGCTAGAGCGTGAGCAGCAGTTTCAAATCTACCGTCGCCTGCAGCAGGGCGAAATTAAGCTGTTATATATTTCCCCGGAGCGCTTGATTAACGGTGATTTATTGGCCCGTTTGGCCGAACTCAATGTGGCTATGTTTGCCATAGACGAAGCCCATTGTATTTCCCAGTGGGGGCATGATTTTCGCCCTGAGTACAACGCTCTGGGTTGCCTCAAGCAACATTTTCCGCATTTGCCCTTGGTGGCACTCACCGCTACCGCCGACGATACCACTCGCCAAGATATCTTGCAGCGCTTGAATTTAACCGAAGCCTTCACCCTAGTCTCGAGCTTCGACAGGCCGAATATTCGCTATACCCTGCAGGAAAAATACCGGCCTTGGCAGCAGCTCAGTGATTTTGTTAAACGCCGCCGAGAAGACAGTGGCATCGTTTATTGCTCTAGCCGCAAGCGAGTTGAAGAATTGGCGCATAAGTTAAGTGCCGAAGGGATCCGCAGCGCCGCCTATCATGCAGGTTTGCCCATTGCCGAACGGCAATCAGTACAAGAGCAATTTCAGCGTGATGAGGTAGAAGTGGTGGTGGCTACGGTGGCCTTCGGTATGGGCATCGACAAACCCAATGTGCGGTATGTGTTTCACTACGACATTCCGCGTAACATCGAAGCTTATTATCAAGAAACTGGACGGGCCGGGCGCGATGGCACCGAGGCCGAAGCGGTATTACTTTACGACCCCGCTGATGCCAATTGGTTGCGGCGGATGATTGAAGAAAATGAAGACGAGCAGCAACGTCGCGTAGAAAGTCATAAATTTAATGCCATTGTGGCCTTTGCTGAAGCGCAAACTTGTCGTCGTCAGGTATTGTTGAATTACTTTGGCGAATATTTGGCTACCGCCTGTGGTAACTGCGATGTGTGTTTAGATCCGCCCAAGCAATACGATGGCTTGCAAGATGCGCAAAAAGCGCTGTCTTGCGTGTATCGTCTAGGTCAGCGTTTTGGCATTGGTTATGTTATTGAGGTCTTGCGTGGCAGCATGAGTCAGCGCATTCTAGAGCAAGGCCATGATAAGTTATCTACCCATGGAATTGGCAAACACGCCAGTCACGAGCATTGGATGAGTGTATTACGTCAGCTGATTCATTTGGGCTTGTTACAGCAAAACATCGCACGCAGTTCGGTGCTGCAGCTCACCGAAGCGGCCCGACCCTTTCTAAAAGGGGAGCTTCCACTGTCGCTTGCGGTACCGCGTATCAATACTACTAAACAAAGTAAAAAAACCGCTAATTATGGGGTGTACGATAAACGTTTGTTCGCTTTGCTGCGTAACTTAAGAAAGCGTTTAGCTGATGAAGAGTCGGTGCCTCCGTTTGTGGTATTCAATGATGCTACGCTAATAGAAATGGCTCAGCAGCAACCGCAAACCCAGCACGAAATGCTGGCGATTAGTGGTGTTGGCTTGAAAAAGCTAGAACGTTACGGTTATCAATTTTTAGCTTTAATCGATCAATACCAAGCTTAATTATTTTCTTTGAACCATTAACAAGAGGCCGCTATGGAATTTGTCAATCGCTTCGCTCAAGCCTTGCCCGAGCTGTGCCATCAGCAGCCACCTACGCCTTTAAGCGATCCTCAGTTAGTGATTGTGAGTGAGGCGGCCAGCCAAGAGCTCGACCTAAAGCCTGATTTTATTCACACCGAACTCGCGGAGATTACCGCGGGTCAGCGAACATTGTCGGGCATGCAGCCAGTGGCCAGTGTTTATGCTGGCCACCAATTTGGCGGTTATAGTCCGCAATTGGGTGACGGCAGAGCACTGCTGTTGGGCGAGCATAAAACCGCTCAAGGAGCGCATTGGGAGCTGCAACTTAAAGGCTCTGGCTTAACCCCTTTTTCTCGTCAAGGTGATGGTAAGGCGGTACTGCGCTCGACTATTCGTGAATTTTTAGCCAGCGAAGCGATGGCCGCTTTAGGTATTGCCACTACTCGCGCCTTAAGTCTATCGGTGGGTACGGGATTGGTGCAACGTGAGCGAATGGAAAACGAAGCGATGCTGTTACGTATGGCGCCCAGTCATATTCGCTTTGGTCATTTTGAATATCTTTACTACCAGCAACAGACCCAGCCCTTAAAGCGTTTGATCGAGTTTTGTTTAGAGCACTATTTTGCAGAGTGTTTAAGCGCTGAAAATCCGGTGTTAGCCATGCTAGAACAGGTGGTGGATAGCACCGCTCTAATGATCGCTCAATGGCAGGCCGAAGGTTTCTGTCATGGGGTGATGAATACCGACAATATGTCGATTTTAGGTTTAACCATCGATTATGGGCCCTTTGGCTTTTTGGATGACTATAAACCCGCGCATATTTGTAATCACAGCGATTACTATGGGCGTTATGCCTACAATCAACAGCCAGCAGTGGGCTTATGGAATTTGCAGCGTTTGGCTCAGGCCTTGTCTGACTATGTGCCGAGTGCTCAATCAGAACCCTTATGGATGCGTTATCAGCAACGGATTAATCAGCACTATCAACAGTTAATGCTAGACAAACTGGGGCTTACCCAGTGGCACAGCGAAGACGAAGCCTTACTGGCTGGCTTGTTCCAATTAATGGCCGAGCAGGGAGTCGATTATCAGCAAAGCTTGCGGACCCTAGCTCAACCCTTAGACAGCCTAGCTGAGCAGCTCAGTCCGGCTTGGCAACCTTGGCTAAAACAATATCGTCAGCGTTGCCAAGATAATCAGTTGAACGATAAGCAGCGCTGCGTGAGTATTAAGCAGCATGTACCACTTTATGTATTGCGTAACTATTTGGCTCAGCAAGCCATAGAACAAGCCGAACAAGGTGACTTTAAAGAGTTGCATGCCCTACATCAGGTATTGCAGCGCCCTTATGAACGCCAAGCTGATGCCGAGCGCTTTGCTGCGCCGCCACCTGCGTGGGGTAAATGCTTGGAGATCTCATGCAGCAGTTAGATGAGGTTTATACGGTACTGGCTGAGTTTGCGGTGGTTAAGCTGAACCGCAGTTTTTCTGAAGAGCAATTTCTAGCTTTGGCGCAAGGCTTTGTTGAACAGCAGGCTTGGCCCATTGCCTTTATGGAGCAGGGGGCTGACTGGCAAGTGCTCGGTTTTTATTTGGAGCAACAATTATGGTGGTGGCGTTATGATGCTTTAAGCCAAAGTGCCTGGTTTGAGTGTGCAAACTCCGAGGCTTTTTCAAGTGCTTGTGCTAGCTTATTAAGCTCGCTAAAACGTGCCAAGTTTTAACAAAACAAATAATATTTTTGCGCTGGTTAAAATGTGATCTGTTCCAAGGTTTGCCGTAGAGTAATCTTCTATATTGTTCCACCTGCCCGCGACAAGTTGATTGTTTATTCGTCAGGACGGGCCAAAAGAAAAGTCATGGAATGACGTTTTCCACACCAAGGGAATTGTTTGCTGCTCCATTTGTTAGTCTTTCTTTGTTTTTAACTCGCTGTAATTAAAGGGTTTTATTTTTCCTTGTTAATCTTGTGAATTTTTCGCGAGAGAATTGTTGCTGCTTGTCAACAGACTTATCCACAAGCTGTTCATGGTAAAAGCCTATTGCTCTGGTGCATTAACAGCGGCTGTGGCATCATCAAGCGCATTGAAAATCAGAACCATGGATCATCTTAATGGCAGCCCTTCCCGACCAAGCTCTTGTACTTGTTGATGGCTCTTCTTATTTATATCGTGCCTTCTATGCGCCTCCACATTTAACTAACTCAAAAGGCGAGCCCACCGGTGCGGTTTATGGTGTGGTTAACATGTTGCGCAGTCTACTTAAGCAATTTAAGCCCGAGCATATCGTGGTGGTATTTGATGCCAAGGGCAAAACCTTCCGCGATGAGATTTATCAGCAGTACAAAGCCAATCGTCCCTCTATGCCCGATGATCTTCGTTCGCAAATTGAGCCACTGCATGCGGTGATTAAGGCCATGGGTTTGCCGATGATCGCCATACCCGGAGTGGAAGCTGACGATGTGATTGGCACTTTGGCTAAACAAGCTTCTGCCGAGAATAAAGCGGTGATAATTAGTACCGGCGATAAAGACATGGCGCAGCTGGTTGATGACAACATCACCTTAATTAATACCATGACCAATACGGTTATGGACCGCGCTGGTGTTGAAGAGAAATTTGGTGTGCCACCAGAATTGATTATCGATTACCTAGCCCTGATGGGCGATAAGGTGGATAACATACCCGGCTTACCCGGTGTGGGTGAGAAAACCGCCTTAGCCATGTTGCAGGGAGTGGGCGGGGTAGAGCAGCTATTAGCCGATCCCGATGCAGTGCAAGAGTTAGGCTTTCGTGGGGCCAAGACCATGCCGAAGAAATTGCGAGAGCATGCAGAAGATGCGCGGCTGTCTTATTTATTGGCCACCATTAAATGCGACGTAGAGGTGGGTTTGACGATGCAAGATATGCAACGTCTAGAGGAAGATACCGATACCTTGGTGAAGTTATTTGGCGAATTAGAATTTAAGCGCTGGTTAAGTGAAGCGCTAGACAATCAAGCTAAAGGTGGCTCAACTGCTGAACCCGCCAATCCGCAGGACGGCGAAGCCAGTGAAGCAACGCTTCAAGCTGCCGCTGAGCTGAGTGGTGAATACGAGACCATTCTAGATAAACAAAGTTTTGCTACTTGGCTGGAGAAAATACAGCAAGCAGAGCTAGTAGCTTTGGATACCGAAACTACCTCGCTGAATTATATGCAGGCAGAATTAGTAGGGCTATCTTTTGCCGTGGAAGCGGGTAAAGCGGCCTACTTGCCGGTAGCGCATGATTATTTGAATGCGCCGGAGCAATTAGATAGGGACTGGGTATTAGCTCAGCTGAAACCCTGGTTGGAAGATCCCTGCAAGGCTAAGCTGGGGCAAAATCTTAAATACGACGCTAGCGTATTGGCGCGCTATGGGATCGACTTAAAAGGTATTAAGTACGATACCATGCTGGAGTCTTATGTCTTAAACAGTACTTTGACTCGCCATGATATGGATTCTTTATCGTTGCAATACTTACAGCACAAAACCATCAAGTTTGAAGATATTGCCGGCAAAGGGGCTAAGCAGCTTACTTTTAATCAAATAGAACTGGAAACCGCGGCACCTTATGCTGCTGAAGATGCCGATATTACTTTGCGTCTGCACCAAACCCTATGGCCCAAGTTGCAGCAGCAAGCCAAATTACAGAGCCTGTTTGAAAAAGTAGAGCTGCCACTGGTAAGTATCTTATCTAAAACCGAGCGTCAGGGTGTGCGCATTGATAGCCAAGTATTGGCGGCGCATAGTCTTTCTCTGGCAGAGCGTATTGATGGCTTAGAAAAGCAGGCTCATGACTTAGCGGGTGAACCTTTCAACCTGGGTTCACCCAAGCAGCTGCAACATATTTTGTTTGAAAAAATGGCCTTGCCGGTAGTGAAGAAGACCCCTAAGGGCGCACCGTCCACCGCTGAGGAAGTGCTACAAGAGTTGGCTTTAGATTACAGCTTGCCCAAAGTTATTTTGGAATACCGCAGCTTGTCTAAATTAAAGTCTACTTATACCGACAAGTTGCCAAAGATGGTGGAACCAAGCACTGGGAGAGTACATACCTCTTATCACCAAGCGGTCACGGCCACCGGGCGTTTCTCGTCTAGCGATCCTAATTTACAAAATATTCCGATCCGTCATGAAGAGGGCCGCAAGGTGCGTCAGGCCTTTATTCCGGCGGAAGGTTATAAGTTGGTGGCCATCGATTACTCACAAATTGAGCTACGTATTATGGCTCACCTTTCTCAAGATAAAGGTTTGTTAAGCGCCTTTGCCGCGGGCGAAGACATTCACAAAGCTACCGCGGCAGAGGTATTTGGTAAGTCGCTAGAGGCGGTGAGTAGCGATGAGCGTCGTAGCGCTAAGGCAATTAACTTTGGTTTGATTTATGGCATGAGCGCCTTTGGTTTGGCTAAGCAGCTAGGCATTGCCCGAGCCGACGCGCAAACCTATATGAATCGTTATTTTGAACGTTACCCAGCGGTGCTCGATTATATGGATACTACCCGTGATTTTTGTCAGCAACACGGTTATGTAGAAACCCTATTTGGCCGCCGTTTATATTTACCTGAGATTAATTCGCGTAATGGCATGCGTAAAAAAGCCGCCGAGCGGGCTGCGGTTAATGCGCCCATGCAAGGCACCGCCGCCGATATTATCAAAAAGGCCATGATTGCCGTAGCCACTTGGTTAGATACCCAAGCCGATGAGCACTGTAGAATGTTGATGCAGGTGCACGATGAATTGGTGTTTGAGGTTTTAGAAAGTGAGTTGGAACGAGTCGTGCCCAAACTCACCGAGTTAATGGAGCAAGCGGTTCACTTAGATCTACCTTTGGTGGCTGAATCAGGTGTGGGCAACAACTGGGATGAAGCACATTAAATAGCGAATTTTGTCTAATTTGAGGAAGCTTAGGCTTCCTTTTTTTGTGCTTATGGCTCGGGTTTAGCATTTAGTAATAATGAAAGGCTTTTCGCGTAATAAAAAAACCTGAAACACCATGAAACATGAAATTAGATTACAAAAAATGCTTTATTTTTCATCGGTGATGCTCTAAAGTAGCACTTGTAGGGTACAGAGGTAAGATGTTCTATCTTTCAGACCTTTATTTCACGTAGTTGAAAAAGGCTATTTTGCCGCCTCGATGGTTTACATCGGGGCGTTTTTTCTTTTATAACCGCTTTAAACTCCATTTCCCCCTATTCTTAAGGCTCGATTGAGCACTTTTCTTGTGAATTTTTATTGTGTTATTTTATTTCGCTTTTATGTTTTAAAAATACCTGGAGTGAAAATTTGCTACTGTTTTCTCTTTGAAAAATCATCTGGAAGATAGATAAATTATGGTTTGCCCGACTGTTTGGTAAGTCATGGTGAAAGTGCTGCTGAAAGCAATAGCAAATAAAATGCACGTTTTTTAAAAAAATGTGAACTAATCTATTTTAGTTAAGTCTTAATTAATGCAATTGGAATAGTGCTTTCAGTTTTTAAGAATTCTTTTCTTACTCGCCCCATTCAAAGAATGGGGCTTTTTTTTGCCCAAGATAAATTGAGCGTCTTGGCAAGCTAGCTACGTTTAATCGTAATAAGGCTTGATGGGGGTAATCTTACCATTCTCGTCGATGGTCAATTCTGCCATTTTGATGCTGCGTAAGTGGGTTTGCCCTGCCGACAGAGTGCTGTCGTGGTAGAACAAGTACCATTTACCTTCAAACTCGACAATGGAGTGATGGGTGGTCCAACCTAACACTGGCTCTAGTATTACGCCCTCATAGCGGAAGGGACCGTAAGGCGAATCACTGCTAGCATAAACGATTTTATGAGTATCACCCGTCGAATAAGAGAAGTAATAGCGACCATTGTATTGGTGCATCCATGGCCCTTCGAAATAGCGGCGATGGTTATCTCCGGCTAGTAGCAGCTCGCCATTCTCATCAACAATGTCGATGGCTTGCGGTGGCTCGGCAAATTCCAGCATGTCGTCACTCAGTTTAGCGACAAATGGCCGTAGCGCGGCTTGTTGGTCTTGTGGGAACTGCTCTTCGCCAAACTCACCATCGCGCCAACATTGCAGTTGTCCGCCCCATAAACCACCAAAATACATGTAGTGGCTACCGTCTTGGTCTTTAAACACCGCAGGATCGATGCTAAAGCTACCTTTAATCGCTTCTGGCTGGGGTATAAAAGGTCCCTCAGGCTGCTCGCCAACCGCGACACCAATTTGAAAAATGCCGTCGTGGTTGCGTGCAGGAAAATACAAATAGTATTTGCCGTCTTTCTCTGCCGCATCAGGGGCCCACATTTGTTTCTCGGCCCAAGGCACGTCTTTTACATCTAAGGCCTTACCATGGTCGCTTACCACGCCAAAGGGACGATCTAAGGAGAACACATGGTAATCGCGCATGTCAAAGTGGTCGCCGTTGTCATTTAAAGGCTGACCGTTATCAACGTCGTGTGAAGGATAGATATATAATTTGCCGTTAAAGACATGGGCCGAGGGGTCGGCAGTATACATGTGTGTGACTAACGGGCTGCTGATTGGCTTGAGCTGTGAGGCTCTGGCTAAATCAGCTTTAGTCACGGCTTCGGCATCGCTGGTTGTTTCTGCAGCATGTGACTCAAGCGGCTTGGCTTTGTCTTGGTTCATGGTGTTTCCTCATTAGTTTTTGCGACATTATAGCGGGCTTCAGCGGCTGAATTTTTACGTTCTTCGGTAGCCTGATTGCAATATTTAGCCGTGGCTTAAATTTTGAGGGAAGTTGTGAAGCAAGAGGTGTATTGCGAGAAAATGATGAAACTTTCTCGCTTAATTGCCCATTTGTTGCAGCTTAATGTGAGTTGTGAAGGTTTTATTGCTGGTCGTTGAGCGGTTCGGCCTGATGTTGATCAAACCAACTGGCTAAGGTATTTTGCAGAATATCCAGACCTTGTTTTTTTAATGAGGAAAAGGCTTCAACTCGTACCTCTCCACCAAAGGCTTTAGCGGTTTCACGGCCTTTTAACACCGCAGCTTTTCGAGCGCCTTGTTTCAGCTTGTCGGCCTTGGTTAATAAGGCCAATACCGGTAGGTCACAGTCTACTGCCCATTGAATCAAACCATTGTCGGTGTCTTTAAATGGGTGTCGAATATCCATGAGTACAACAATACCTTGCAGGCTTTGTCTATCCTGTAGATATTCAGACAACGATTTTTGCCATTGCTTCTTAATTTCTTCGGGAACTTGAGCAAAGCCGTAGCCAGGTAAATCGATTAATCGAAAGCCTTCACTTATTTCAAAAACGTTAATTAATTGTGTCCGGCCCGGCGTTTTACTGGTTCTGGCAAGGCTTTTTTGGCGGGTTAAAGCATTTAATGCGCTGGATTTACCAGCGTTAGAGCGTCCGGCAAAGGCGACTTCAATCCCGCTATCTTCAGGCATTGCCTGAATATTCGGCGCGCTAGTAATGAAGTGGGTGTTTTGAAAATGATATTGCGCCATGGTGATGTTGAGCTCCACAAGGAAATTAGGGTAATACATTACGTTTTTGGCAAAATTGTGTAAAATAATGCCGTTACTGGACTCGCGCATTGTAACACGGGCGCCAGTGTGTGGTTTGGAATAATACTAATAAATGGAATGTCATGAAAAAACTTACCTTAGTTTTAATCTTATTGGCGGGAGTTGCCAGTCCTGTATGGGCCAAGGGTGACGCTGTCGCTGGAGAGCAAAAAGCTGCATCGTGTAAAGCTTGCCATAACGATCAAGGCGAGGCCTTGGCTTACCCTAAATTAGAAGGCCAACATGCTGGGTATTTGGTTAAACAGCTTAAAGATTTCCAAGCCGCAATGAAGAGTGGCGGTGCAGAAGGGCGTAATAATGCCATTATGGGTGGCATGGCTATGCCGCTTTCAGAGCAAGACATGGAAGATATCGCCGCATATTTTTCTGCTCAACCAATGAGTCCAAATACTACCGCACCTGAATATGTAGAGGCGGGTCAAAAATTATTTATGGGTGGCGACATCGAGCGTGGCATTGCGGCTTGTACAGCGTGTCACGGCCCGCGTGGTGTAGGCCATAGCTTAGCTCGTTTCCCTCGTATTTCTTCGCAGTACGCCAGTTACATTGAAAATCAGTTAAAAGCCTTCCGTAGCGGTGAGCGTGCCAACGACCTTAACGGTATGATGCGTGACGTTGCGGCCAAGCTTAGCGATGACGATATCGAAATTTTGTCACAATACCTTGGTGGCTTGCACTAAGAGTGAATGGGCAGCAGCTGCTGCCCAACAACAACTGATTTAATATTCGCCATCTTTGTTGTTAGTGTTACACTTGCGCCCCTGAAAAATACGGCTAGGTGTGGTTGGTGAATTGTCCCCTCTGTAATGCGACAGCTTGCAACGATTTTTATCGTAATAAACGTTGCCAATATTGGCTCTGCAACGTTTGCGATTTGATTTTTGTTGATCCACAAGATGTGTTGAGTACTGAAGCCGAAAAAGCGCAGTACGACTTACATAATAATGACCCACAAGATCCTGCTTATTTAGGCTTTTTACAACGCTTAAGTGAGCCTACTATTGCCGCGCTAACAGCGCCGGTTGTTGGTTTGGATTTTGGCTGTGGTCCGGGCCCTGCACTGAGTGTGTTGTTCGCGCAAGCAGGTCACCAATTGCTAAACTATGATCCTATATATTACCCAGACAAGGAATTGTTAAGCCGAGATTATGACTTGGTCACTTGTAGTGAAGTGGTGGAGCATTTTAATCATCCGGCGCAGTCTTGGCAGCAACTAACTAGTTTGGTGACTGCTACGGGTTTATTAGCAGTAATGACTAAACGCCATTGGGGGATCGAGGTATTTGCTCACTGGCACTATAAAAATGACCCTACCCACGTGGCGTTTTATAGCGATAAAACGTTTCACTGGTTAGCAGAATTCTATCAAATGAGTTTGGAAATAGTCGGCCCTGATGTGGCGCTATTCCGCAGAGGTAAACAAGATGTCTAGAAAAAAAAACCGCAAGGGCGGCTTAATTGGGGTACGTAAAGATCCTGACTTTAAAGCTAAACGTGTTGCCGTACCTGACCGTAAAAAAATCGGTAAGGGCAAAAGCGCTGGCAGTCGTCAACAAAGTCTTGAGAAAGATTCGTCTAACGCTGTGCTTAAGCAAGAAAAGGATCCGCGCATTGGCAGTAAGGCCCCGGTGCCACTTGGGGTAACGACGACAGCGCCGGCTAAGCCAGCGAAACCGAAAGCCAAAGCACCAGTATTGAGCCCAGAGCAAGAGCTAGCCAAGTTGGAAGCAGATACCCGTGTTGAAGCGCTTATCGATATCTTGGATGAGGGCGGTAAAATTTCTGCCCAAGAGCAGCAGTGGTTAGATCAACAGCTAGCTCGTCACGCCGAACTGTTGCGTGAGTTAGGTTTATCTGAAGAGACAGAAGAAGACGAGGACTTGGATGGTGACGAACAACTATGGCGTTCGTTAAATAGTTCTTCTTTAGATCAGTATAAGGATTAGTTTTTATGATGTGGTGGGCGGTTGTTGCGCTGCTGATCATTTTGTCGTTGGCGACTTATGCGGCCTTATTGGTGGGGCGTTTAATGGGTCAGCGTAAAGTAATTCAGCGGGCTTTGACTAAGCGTAATGAGAATTTATTGGGTGATATTCGTTATATTGCCAGCGCCATGGTTGATGATCGCTGCGGTTTGTCTGAAGGTGTGATCCGTATCAGTAATCTGTTAATGGCCCTGCAAACGCCTAAGCGAATTGATTGGGCTGAGCGTTTCCCTAGCGTATTTCAACTGTATAATTCAGTAAAACAATTGCCTACTCATGAAGCTCGCAACAAATTGCCTCGTCAGCAAAGAATGCGTCAGGATCTTCAGCGTGAAGCTGAAGAAGAAACATTGAGACAGCAGATTATAGAAGAAGCTAAAGCGCTGACCGAGCTTAGTGTAGACCTGCTCTAGGAGAAACTAAATGGCATCATCAGCGGTAGATTGGGACCAGCAGTTAATTGAAAAGTATAACTATTCTGGCCCTCGCTATACCTCTTATCCTACGGCTTTAGAATTTAGCGAGGCTTTTGCAGAGCCGCAGTTTCAAGAGGCCTGTGCTAAGTATCCCGAGCGGGCGCTATCGTTGTACGTGCATATTCCGTTCTGTCATAAGCTTTGTTACTACTGCGGCTGCAATAAGGTCATTACTCGCCACCAACATAAGGCGGATATTTACCTTGATTACCTAGAGCGCGAAATTGAACTCCAGGCGGGGCGCTTCAAGCAGCGCCAGGTTAGCCAAATGCATTGGGGAGGTGGCACACCAACCTATTTAGATGCAGCTCAGTTAAAACGCCTCACTTCGCTGTTGTACCAGCACTTTGATTTTGCCGATGCTGCGGAAATCAGCATTGAAGTCGACCCTCGAGAAATTGAATTAAGCACCATCGATCTATTAGCCGAGCTAGGTTTTAATCGCCTCAGCTTAGGAGTGCAAGATTTCAATAAACAGGTACAGCAGGCGGTTAATCGAGAGCAAGACGAAGCGTTTATTTTTGCCTTAGTCGAGCGGGCCAGAGCGGTGGGCTTTGGCTCAGTTAATATTGACCTGATTTACGGTTTGCCTTACCAAACGCGTGATAGCTTTAAGCAAACCCTGCAACGAGTGATTGAGTTAAACCCTGACCGCTTATCGGTATTTAACTATGCCCATTTACCCAGTCGCTTTGCTGCACAACGTAAGATAGATGAAACTAAGATGCCCACTAGCGAGCAGCGTCTGGGTATTTTGCGCGATAGCATCGAATTTTTAAGCCAACATGCATATCAGTTCATCGGTATGGATCACTTCGCTAAGCCGGAAGATGAATTGGCGATTGCCCAACGCAAGGGGCAATTACATCGTAACTTTCAGGGTTATACCACTCAAGGTGAGGCCGATTTATTGGGCTTGGGTGTTTCTTCCATCTCGATGCTGGGTGACGCCTACAGTCAGAATCAGAAAGAGCTAAAAAGCTATTACGCGCAGATCGATAGCCTAGGTCATGCCCAGTGGAAGGGGATAGCACTGAATCAAGATGACTTGATTCGCCGGGAGTTAATTAAGCGACTGATTTGCAACTTTCAATTGAACTTTGGTGATTTAGAGCAGCTGTTTGGCATCGATTTTCAGTCTTACTTTGCCGAAGATGTACAGCTATTACAGCCTTTTGTAGAAGATGGCTTGGTTGAGCTAAGCGAGCAGGGGATACAAGTGAGTAACAAGGGGCGCTTGTTGATACGCAATATTTGCATGTGTTTTGATGTGTATTTCCGTAATCAAGCTAGGCGCCAGCAGTTTTCTCGGGTGATTTAATCTGGCCGCAGCAATAGAAAACGGAGCGTTAAGCTCCGTTTTTGCGTTTATTGATTGCCATCAACGAATAGACAGTCTCGATAGCTGTTAGCTAACTGCTGCAATAAATCAAAATAGCCATTGGCGGAATTTTTCACGGTGATGCCTAAGGGGTCAAGCAGGCTGATTTTAGCCCCACTATCTTGGCTAATGGTTTCCAATAATGCGCCATTAAACTGGGGTTCGGCAAAAATACACTGGGCCTTGCCTTGCGCTAGTTGTTGGCGAATATGCTGCAGGGTTTTAGCCCCGGGGCGGCGCTGGGGATTGATGGTAAATTCGCCTAGGCGGTTCAAAGCAAAGTAACGCTCAAAGTAACTATAGCCATCGTGGAAAACGAAATAGCCTTGGTGTTTTACCGGCTCTAGTTGTTGCTTCATATCGCTCACTAGCTGGTCCAGCTTTTGATTAAAGCGAATGAGTTGCTGCTCCAATTCTGCTTGGGGTTTGACTTGCATTGCGATCAATTGTTTGGTCACGGCTCGCGCAATATCGCGCGCTTGCTTAGGCCCTAGCCAGATGTGCGGGTCTAACTCGTGGTGGTGATCGCCATGATGTTCATGCTCGGCTTCCCCCTTGATAAGCTCTAGTCCTTCTATGTCCAGTAACTTTAGTTGTTGGCTATCACTTTGGCTGAGTGGCTTACTTAGAAAGGGTTCTAGTTCTTCCCCTACCCAAATCACCAAGTCGGCTTGACGAAGGGCGCGTACATCCGACGGGCGCAAGGCGTAATCATGGGGGGATACATTGGGGCTCACCAGGTAATCAACTTGATATTGCCCTTCGGTAAGGCTGTTAATCAGCAGTTGTAAGGGTTTGATGCTTACTAGGATATTTGGACTGCTGGCCCAGCTAGGAAAGGCCATTAACATTAAGATAAAAAACAGTTTACGCATACAGGCTTTGTTAGATGATTTGGTAAAATAATACGATAGTGTAACATCTAGTGTAGAATAGTGCCCCCCAAGCATACTTCGCTGGGTTCTAACGAACGAACTATCTATAGGATTTGGTATTGACCACCTTACTTTCGCTAAACAATATTTGTGTTAGCTTTGACCAGCGCATGGTTCTTGACCATGTGTCACTCGAGCTTAATCGCGGCCAAATTACTACCCTGATCGGTCCTAATGGGGCAGGTAAAAGTACCTTAATTAAAGTCATTCTTGGCTTGATTCCTGCCGACTCCGGTAATATTACTCGTGCCTCAAAATTGCGGATTGGTTATGTGCCGCAGAAAATTAGCGTTGACGAATCCTTTCCCTTAAGCGTTGAGCGTTTTTTGAAGTTAGCGCGTCATTATTCACGTAAGCGCCTAAACAAGGTGATTTCGCAACTTAGTATTGAAGGCCTATTACAGCGGCAGCTAGTGCGCTTGTCGGGTGGAGAGATGCAGCGGGTACTGTTGGCCCGTGCCTTGCTCGGTGAGCCACAACTATTGGTTTTAGATGAGCCTGTGCAAGGTGTTGATATTTCGGGGCAAATTGAGCTTTATCAATTAATTTCCGATATCGCCCAACAAATTGATTGCGCGGTGTTGTTGGTCTCCCACGATTTGCATTTAGTCATGGCTGGTACCGACCATGTGATTTGTCTAAATCATCATGTTTGCTGTCACGGTGAACCAGAGAGTGTGGCACAGCACCCAGAGTTTGCTCGGCTATTTGCCCAGAACGAGCGTCAGCAGCTGGCGGTTTATACCCACCATCATGTTTGTGATGAACACGACCACCATCACCATCAAGCTAGTAGCCAAGAGAACGTTTAAGACATGGATGATTTTTTAATTAATGCCTTATTGGCAGGTTTAGGTATCGCCCTTTTGGCCGGACCTTTAGGCTCTTTCATGGTATGGCGACGCTTAGCTTACTTTGGTGACACTCTGGCGCACGCGTCTTTACTTGGGGTTGCACTAGGCTTGTGGTTAGCCATTAATCCGATATTGGCGATGGTGCTTAGTGGCGCTATGTTGGCGCTGTTATTGCTATCTTTACAGCGCTATAAACAGTTAGCCAGTGATACCTTGTTGGGCATTATGGCCCATTCAGCCCTCTCTTTAGGCTTGGTGGTTGTAGCATTGATGGACAGTGTGCGCATCGATCTCATGGCCTATTTGTTTGGTGATTTATTAGCGGTGACCCAGCAAGACTTATTGTGGATTTGGGGCGGCGGTGCTGTGGTGTTAGCGGTATTATTCAGCCAATGGAATAAGTTGCTGTCGGCCACAGTGAACGAACAGATTGCCGAGGTAGAAGGCATTAATGTGGATTTAATGCGGGCCTTGTTGTTGCTATTGCTGGCAGTAGTGATAGCCATTGCCATGAAGATTGTCGGTGCCTTGATTATTAGTTCCTTGCTGTTGATCCCCGCCGCTACTGCGCGGCGCTTGAGTCGTTCGCCAGAGCAAATGGCGGCTTATGCAGTGGTGTTTGGCGCTATATCGGTACTGTTGGGCTTGTGTTTGTCTTGGTACCAAGATACCCCGGCAGGTCCTTCTGTCGTAGTATGTGCCGCCTTACAATTTGTATTAATTCATAGTTTGGTAAAAGTGCAAAAATAATGAGTAAAGCTTCTTCTCAAGCGGTTATTTGTAGTGATGTAACGCGCACGGCTGCGGCGATTAGCCAGGGGGCCGTGGTGGCCTATCCCACCGAATCTGTCTATGGTTTGGGCTGCGACCCCGACTCTCAACAAGCGGTAAATAGGATTTTGCAAATTAAGCAGCGTCCTGTAGAGAAGGGCTTGATTTTATTGGCTGCAGAGCTTTCGCAGTTGTTACCTTATATTGATTACGCCGCCTTGTCTGAACAGCAACGTCAACTATTGGTGACCTCGCAGGCACGCCCCACCACCTGGTTGGTGCCGATTTCAGCCGCTACTCCGGCGTGGATTTGTGGCCAATTTACTAGCGTGGCAGTGCGTTTGACAGATCATCCGATTGTGGCCAGCTTGTGCCAGTTAAGCGGTAAACCCTTGGTATCTACTTCAGCCAACTTAAGCGGAGAGCCACCGGCGCAAACTGCCGAACAGGCGGCGCAGTTAGCTGGGGTGGATCTAGTATTTGATGGCCCCTTGGGTGGTGCCAAACAAACCAGCCAAATTAAAGACATAAGTACTGGCCAAGTGATCCGCGCTTAATCGATTAAAGGTAGTAGCATGCAACAAGTCAATTCAGTGGCCGTTCGAGAGTTTTTTATTCACTTACAGCAGCGTATTTGCCAACAGCTGGAGCAGCAAGACGGTCAAGCCACGTTTTTACACGACGATTGGCAACGCGACCCAGCTGAACATCAAGGCCTTAGTGGCGAGGGCCGCTCCCGTGTTCTCAGCGAAGGCCTGGTGTTCGAACAAGCGGGCGTGAACTTTTCTCATGTGTTTGGTGAGCAAATGCCCGCCTCCGCTACGGCGCAACGCCCAGAGTTGGCGGGGCGGCGCTTTGAAGCCATGGGGGTATCTTTGGTGATTCATCCGCATAATCCTTTGATACCGACTTCGCACGCCAATGTGCGCTTTTTTATCGCCGAAAAAGACGGCGAAGCGCCGATCTGGTGGTTTGGTGGCGGCTTCGATCTAACGCCTTATTATGGCTTCGACGAAGATTGCATTAGCTGGCATCAAACGGCGGCGGATTTGTGTCAACCTTTTGGTGATACGCTGTATCCTAAGTATAAAAAGTGGTGTGACGAGTACTTTTTCCTTAAGCATCGCAACGAGACCCGCGGCATTGGAGGCTTGTTCTTTGATGATTTAAACGAATTAGGGTTTGAGCAAAGCTTTGCTTTTACTCAAGCGGTAGGTGAAGGTTTTCTTCAAGCCTATTTACCCATTGTGGAACGTCGCAAAGGCATGCCTTTTACCCAACAACAGCGTGATTTTCAGTTATACCGACGTGGCCGTTATGTGGAATTTAACTTGGTTTATGACCGAGGTACCCTATTTGGTTTGCAGTCTGGCGGACGTACCGAATCAATCTTAATGTCACTACCACCCTTGGTGAAATGGCGTTATAACTGGCAGCCAGAACCAGGTAGTGCAGAAGATCGCCTCTACCAGCGTTATCTAAAGCCACAAGACTGGTTGAGCAAGGCTTAGCCAAAACGCTAAAAAAGCGATTTATTTTCTTGCAAGAAGCTTCACTTTGAATTAATTATTTTAACTGTTGAGCATGAGCTCGTTGGTATCAATGATTTCTTTTTAGTTGAGTCTTACACTATGAATGGATCGTTTTTGGCTAAACGCCGATTTGCAGATGATAAACATTTTCGCCGTGGTTTCTCGCGTAGTGGCGCCTTCACTATCAAAGAAGCTGAATTATTAGAGCGCTGTGGCTGCGCTTTTAAAGAATTAGACGAGTCGCTTAGGGACCCTATCGACGATGTTGAAGCCTACTTTGTTTCAGTATGTCGCGGTGAAGCCGAAGCTGAAACGGCAGAACAAAAAGTATGGTTAAAATATAAAAAACTATCGGGTCGTAAAGCATTCCATGGTTTGGTGAGTAATCCACCTAAGGCCAGCGTGACAGAAAGCGCCGGTTCTAGTGACGATGATGACCTTGATGACGTCGATTCTAGTGATGTTGATGATGAGGATTAATCGTTAAACATGGGCCTTTAGTTATTCTATTTTTACTAAAGCCTTGTTATGGTGCACTATTATTTATCTAAGTAGTGCGCCTAATGGATTTATACGCAGTTTTTGGTAACCCAATCAGCCAATCAAAATCTCCTTTTATTCATACCTTGTTTGCTCGCCAAACCCAGCAACAATTGAGCTATCGTGCCATTGAGCCAGCCGAAGATGGCTTTGCTCAAGCTTTAGCTGATTTTTGGCAGGCCGGAGGCAAAGGTTGCAATATTACTGCGCCCTTTAAAGAGCAGGCCTTTCAAGCTGCTCAGCAACATACCGAGCGAGCATTGCTGGCGGGCGCTGTGAATACCTTAAAGTTAACCGATGATGGGATATTGCTGGGCGATAATACCGACGGTGCTGGCTTAGTGGCCGACTTATTAGCCCATTTTGGTGACTTAAACGGTTTGAAGATCTTGTTACTCGGAGCTGGTGGCGCTGCTCGTGGCGTGATTGGTCCTTTGTTAGAACAACACTTAGACCAATTAGTGATAGTTAATCGCACCGTTGCAAAAGCGCAAGCCTTAGCAGAACGCTTTGCTGATTTGGGGCCTGTGTCGGCTAGCTCTTATGAAGCCTTGAGTGGCGACTTCGATATTATTATTAACTCTACTTCTACCGGTTTAAAAGGCCAGTTACCTCCGCTAAAGCCAGAGTTAATTCAGCCAACTACCCGTTGTTATGACATGACTTATTCAGCCGAAACCACCGCTTTTAACCGCTGGGCTGGTGAGCTGGGTGCGGCTAAAACGGTGGATGGTCTAGGTATGTTAGTGGGGCAAGCGGCGGAAAGTTTTGCGGTGTGGCGCGGTATCCGGCCGGGCTCGCGTCAGGTATTACGCGAATTACGCCGAAACCTTAGTCGATAGCCGTAATCCGCATTGCTATATGGGGAATATCATCCTCTAGATAGGGCTCACTGCAAATTTCAAAACCAAGATCTTGATAAAACTTTTCTAAGTAGCGCTGCGCTGAGATCATAATGGTGGCTTTCGGCCAGTGCTGCTGACAGTGAGCAATGGCGCGTTGCATCAGTTGCTGTCCCAAGCCCTGACCGCGCCCGCTGCCTTTCGTCACCACCCTTCCTATTTTTGCTTGGTTTTGTTCGGGAGTAAAAATACGGGCGTAAGCAAGCAGTTGCTGGTCTTGATAAGCCATTAAATGCAGCGCTTTAAAATCTTGGCCGTCGGCGTCTTGGTAAGGGCAGCGCTGCTCTACAATAAACACTTCTTCGCGAAGCGCCAGTATTTGGTAGAGCTGGGTGGTAGAGAGTTGTTCGAAAGTTGCCGATTGCCAGGTGGTCATTAATAATCTACTTGCAGTTTAGCTGTTCAATAGCAACACTTTAAGAAGGTCAAATACAAATTACAAGCAGACCGAATAACGGGAGTAAGACTATTATGAATCAAGCCATCATTATTGGTGATGACCAACGTTGGCAGGCGCTAAATCAATGTATCGAGTTTAGCGCGCAGGTCATGGGAGCAAAGGTTCAGTGTGCGGTAAGAAAAGCTACCCTCGAGCATTTAGTGGGTTTGCCCTTAAGCAGTGATGAGAAAATACTCGAGGCCTACCATAGCGTTCAATTTGATATTGAAGAGCTACTAGAGCAAAAGCTGCAAGAAGAAGACTTCGAAGCTAACGGCGCACTTATTCTTTAAGCCTGTTCTTCTAAATATTGCTGTTTCAGCCGTACATAGTTATCGGCTGATTCACTAAGAAAGGCCTTCTCTTTGTCATTTAATGGGCGAGCCTGCTTAACTGGACTACCTATGTATAAATAGCCCGAGACTAAACGCTTATTAGGCGGCACTAAGCTTCCTGCTCCAATCATTACATCATCTTCCACCACCACGCCGTCTAAAACGATGGCTCCCATGCCAACCAGTACACGATTACCAATGCTGCAACCGTGCAACATGGCCTTATGCCCTACGGTAACATCTTCGCCAATAATTAAGGGATAGCCTTCGGGTGGATTCTCAGTTTTGCGGGTCACATGTAATACGCTACCGTCTTGAATATTACTGCGTGCTCCAATATGAATATGGTTAACGTCACCGCGTGCGGCGACTAGTGGCCAAATGCTAACATCATCGCCTAACTTAATTTCGCCATAGAGTACCGCGCTAGGATCTATCCATACTTCTTTGCCTAAGATAGGACTGAAACCTGAAAAAGACTTAACACTCATAATCTACTCCGCTTACTATTGGCTTGAACTATTCAGCTTACGTTATCCGCGCTTTATTACAAATAGTCTTATAAGGAACAAGCGGAGTTATACGACTAATTATCTAGCCAGTAACTTGTATGTGCTAAGAATTGAGCTATAACGATCTCTCCAGTACTTGTGAATTTTTCACTTATCTATGGGTGAATAAGTCAGTTTTCGTGTATTTAAGTTCTAATTATGAGCGTTTCGTTTGAAAAACAGCCATAAACACAATTATTTTAATTTTTCTTCAAAAAACGCTTGCGCCGAAAGATTCGATGCCTATAATGCACCTCCACTGACACGGCACACAGCGCTTCGCAGCGATGAGGATGCAAGTCAGGGCTGGCAAGGCCTAGGGCTGAGTTAGCGACTTTCAAACTGGTTTTTAAAATGTTTTAAAAAAGCGGTTGACAGTCACAGAGGATGGCGTAGAATGCGCACCTCGCTTCGGCAAGAAGCAACGCTCTTTAACAATTTATCAAGCAATCTGTGTGAGCACTCACAGGGCATTAAGCGAAAAAATTAAGCTTAAGTGAACTGGATGCTTGCACTGTAAAACACAGTACTATTTCAGTTTTTAACTTGAGCGAAAGAACTTTTGATTGAAGAGTTTGATCATGGCTCAGATTGAACGCTGGCGGCAGGCTTAACACATGCAAGTCGAGCGGTAACATTTCTAGCTTGCTAGAAGATGACGAGCGGCGGACGGGTGAGTAATGCTTGGGAAACTGCCTGAGAGTGGGGGACAACAGTTGGAAACGACTGCTAATACCGCATAATGTCTTCGGACCAAAGGAGGGGCTCTTCGGACCTTTCGCTTTCAGATGTGCCCAAGTGGGATTAGCTAGATGGTGGGGTAATGGCCTACCATGGCGACGATCCCTAGCTGGTTTGAGAGGATGATCAGCCACACTGGGACTGAGACACGGCCCAGACTCCTACGGGAGGCAGCAGTGGGGAATATTGCACAATGGGCGCAAGCCTG
>NZ_CP013021.1:2965000-3212500 GCF_001420915.1 Agarivorans gilvus
CGCCAGGTTTCCAATACTAAGCCCCGCTCTTTGAGCGGGGCTTTTTTATTATCTGCGGTCCGTTAAATATCTCTAGAATAAAGCGCGGCTTATCAGGGCGAAGCACAAGTAGTTGTTCCTCCGTAGGCTTTCAATACTAAGGCCCGCTTTAACATGGCCGATTTTCCTCAGCTCAACGAGCGTGGCGTTATTGTATTGGCAGTTGTGTCTATATCACCCACTTGGCCTCTTGTTGTAAAAGCTAGCACTTTACTTGGAAGGCGATGGAGAGACTGTGCTTAAGTGCTTATTACATCAACTTAAGCGCTTGTCGCGAAGAGTGAATAAAGAAGGGATGTTATAGAGGCTGTATAATAGGCTCGAAGCATGCGCATCGAGCCTTTGCATTTTAGGCTTATTGTAAAGTAAAGCGCTGTAGTTTTTCATCTAGTTGATGTGACATTACCGCGAGAGTTTCACTTTCTTGGGCAAGGAAAGAGGAGGCTTCACGCATTTCTTGGGTTGCATCACTAATACCAGAGACATTGCGATTCATGTCTTCAGCTACTGCACTTTGCTCTTCTGTGGCCGTCGCAATTTGCGTGGATTGATCGGCAACATTTTGAATATGAGCCACTATGTCTTGTAAGTCTTGGCCACAATGCTCAGCCGATTGTACGCTGCTATCAGCAAGGCTGGTGCTTTTTTCCATCATATTAGCCGTGTCGATGGCCAGTTTTTGTAAGCGGTTAATTGTGGTTTGGATCTCTTCAGTGGACTGGTTGGTACGCCCAGCTAGGCTTCGTACTTCATCGGCTACTACCGCAAAACCTCGGCCTTGTTCACCGGCGCGAGCCGCTTCAATGGCCGCGTTTAATGCGAGTAAATTGGTTTGCTCAGAGATGCTACTAATAACATTGGTGACATCGCTAATTTCAATGACACCTTCTTTTAACTTTTCTACCTGTAATGAAGCTTGCTTCAACTCACTGGACAAGTTTTTAATGCCAGTCACACTGTCGCTAACATCTTTATTCCCTTTACCCACTTCGGTATTGGCATTCATGGTATTACTGGCGGTTGACTCGGTATAAGTGGCAACTTCGGCAATGCTGGCAGACATTTGATTCATGGCTGTGGCTAGTTGATTTAACTGATCGTGCTGGGCGGTGATAGCTTGACTGGTTTCCTCAGCAGAGGATGCAATACGTGAGGCGGCTTTTGCTAGCTCTTTAGCAGAGCTTACTGATTCATTTAATGCTTCGCGTATTGAAGCGATACTCTCGTTAATGCGTTGTCCTACTAGGCCGATTTCGTCTTTACCAAACGTAGGAACGGTGACAGTTAAGTTTCCTTTGCTGATAGCGAGCATCACATCTTTGATGGAGTTTAGCGGGCTGGTGATAGCGCGGGTAATGACAAAGCCTAAGGCTGCCATGATGAGAATAATCACTAAGGTAGCTAAGGCCATTTTGGTGGTTTGTTGCTGTACCGCACTATCAATATCATTGATTAACATGCCTGAGCCCACGATCCAGTCCCAGCTATTTATATTGTTTAAGTAGGCTATTTTATCTGCGGGTTGGCCCTGCTCATCATGCCAAGGATAGATGACTAAGCCACCTTGTGGCTGCTTACCTGCATCAACCATCTGATACCAGAAAGCTTGGTCGGAATTTCTACCGGCATTGCCCATTTGTTTGCCTTCTAATTCCGGCTGAGTGGGGTGAACAAGAATGTGCCGAGAGCTGTCCATTACATAGATGTAGTTGTTGTTGTCGAAGCGGATGGATTTAATGACCTCGATGGCTCGTTGCTTGGCTTGTTCAGGGGACAGTTGCTGATTAAGTGTGTTGATCTGTGACAATGTTGCATTTACTACCGCGTTGAGTTGGGCTTCGCGTTCGTTGAGAAGGTTGTGCTTTAGGGTATTGGCGGATATTAGCAGCATGCTAATAAAGCCAAGTATGGCGATACCGATGAGCAGTGATAACTTGTGTTTTACTTTAATGTTCTTAAGTTTCAGCATTATTGTTCCTTTGCATAACTAATACTAAACCAAGCAACTTATATTGATTGAGGCGGCTGTCATTGAAGCCTTACACTGATGCGTTGAACGGTGAGATTCATCGCGATAAATAAGACCTTAGTGACAAGGTTAGTATTAATTGGTCGGCTTGCAAATCATACCTATAGTTGAGTGTAGATTTTAACTCAACGAAGATATGCCATTTTTATTTTTTTGTATGATGTTAAATATATTCATATTAAGAGTAGCTGCAATCACTAGGTTGTCGTAGGGAACTGTCAATGTTGACAGTCGCGAGGATGACTAGATCATCAGCAGTCTGCGCATTAGTTAGCTTTCTAGCTATAGCTTATTCGATTTAAAGTGAATATTTTTTGATTTCTACGAAAAAGTAGGTGGATAATCTATTTAATTATTGATTATTCATATGCTTATTAATAATTTATGTTTTGGTGATGTTTTTCTTTATTTTATTGTTGGTGGTTTGTGTTTATATATTTTGAATAAATAACTGCAATTGATTTCTTAGGCGGTGTTTTGTTTGTATCTTGGTTGCTGTAACTCAATAAATCGAAGACATGATGGATTTTTTGTCGTTTGAGTGAGTAATTGTCGAGTCGTTTTTCGTAAGGGCATGTTTCTACTTGTTTTAAAATGTTTTTACTTCATAAATGACAGTGTTAACTCAATTTTATGTTTAAATCGAATAAATTTGAGTTTTATAGTTGGGGTAAATGCTGAAATGTGACTAAACATTCACGTTAGTAGGAATAGACGAATGACATGCAGATTATCGCCGTTGATGATGGTTTCACTGTTATCAGCATGCTCAACCATTGCCGATAGCCTAAGAGAAAGTCGCTGACGATGGGCAGCAACCCCAAGACCGCCAACAACGGCTGGTAACAGTGAGTAGTAATAACTGTTCTCCGGTTCCTGATGACCCGTTTTATGCTCCGATTGAACTCTGCCCCACCGTGGATCCCGTGATTGTGACAGGCTCCGTGTTTAACAGCCAAACATCGCGCTGTTTGTATAGTTACACCCCGCCGTTTGCCTTGGGCGATACCATCACTGTTTTGCTAGAAGAAGAGGCGACAGCGACCAAGTCGGCCAGTTCTAATTTAGCCAAGGAAAATAGCTATCAACTCGATCCTCTTAAGGTACGCAGAGGCAAGCGCTGCACCTGAAGTAAGCTAAACGGTGTCTGATGTTGCCTCCAGCGCCGTTGAATTTGGCTGGGGCTTAGCTACTGCTGATGAGTTGGCGGTTCAAGCGGCTGCGGCGAGTGCCGATATTGTATCGAATAGCAGTAAACAAGTGGCGGCTTTAGGTGATACAACAGCGAGTTATTGGCAAGACATCCGCGGAGAACAAGGGAGCCCAACCAAGGAAACGATATTAAGTCCATCGTGGCTCATAGCGAGTGAGTAACGCGGGCTTAAGGTGTTTCATCTCAATTTTCACAAATTTGTCACTAATCGTGCGCAAGTCATGGCTTTCATGATAAAAATTAAGTCAAATGGTTTTGCTTATGGTATTGAGTAAAGCAAGCTTGTTAGTGAATAAAGGAAAGATATGAAAACAGGGATAGTATTAGTTTTACTGAGTGTTTTGGTGGCCTGCGGTGGTGGTGGAGGCGGTACAGTTGACCAAGTTGAGACTTATTCGCTAAGTGGTGATGCCTATGTATTGGATAATACGGTGGTGGATAGCGATATTAATGATCCTAACGCTTACTACAGCAGTAACAATAGCCCCGCTACGGCTCAATATCTTCCCCCTATAGCAGTGGTTAGTGGTTACTTAACTAGCCATGCCACGGGGATCAGTGGCGACCAATTTGAATTTAATAATGATGAGCTTGATATCTACCGGGTCGATTTAGAAGCCGGGCAGCGCCTATTTCTTGAAATTGCCGATTGGGAAGCGGCTGGAGAGCGTGCCGATTTTGATTTGAGCCTCTTTACGGTAGACGCACAAATTGAGGTAGCCAGCTCCGCAGGGGTGGATAAGACAGAGCTTCTAACGGTGGAGACATCGGGTAGTTATTACTTGGTGGTTAGTGCGCATACTGGAACTAACCAAGCCCTCTCTGCAGGAAATTATACCCTGCGCTTGATTGCGCAAAATGACGCTAGCCATTTAGTTAGCCACCATTTTAGTACTCAACAAGATTTTGTTGCAGATGAAATGATTATTAATCATTCGCAAGCGGCGGCTCGTTCTATTGATGTAAATGCTTATGGTTTATCCGTTTTGAGTAGCGGCCCAACAATGAGCTTGTATCGAGATGATGGCTCGGTTTTAAGCTCCAGCGCCAATGCCAGAGCTTCGATGCTCGGGGCACCGCAATCTACAAAGTATGCGCAAAAGCGCCGAACTTTGATGAAAATTAAGCAGATGGCACATCGGTTTGGGCCTAAAAATGTCTCACCTAACTTTATTTACCATGCTAGTGCGCTCTCCAATGATCCCTTAGTTGAGCGCCAATGGCATTACAAGCAAATTAACCTTGGCGCAGCGTGGCAAGCGATGGCAGGGCAAATTCAAAACGAGGTGGTGGTAGCAGTATTGGATACCGGTATCTACCAGAGCCATCCCGATCTGGCTGCGCAGTTAACTGATGATGGCATTGATTTTATTTCTGATACGAGAATCTCCCTTGATGGTGATGGCATTGATTACGACCCTGAAGATCCCGGTGACCAAAATGGACCCAATGGTAGCTCTTCATGGCATGGTACTCATGTTGCCGGCACTATTGCGGCATACACTAATAATCAACTGGGTGTGGCAGGTATTGCGCCAAATGCCAAGATTATGAATTTACGAGTGCTTGGCTACGAAGGTGGCACTACCTACGACATTGCTCAAGCGATTTTATATGCGGCAGGCCTTGGTAATGACTCCGGTCGCCTTCCCGATAAAGTCGCTAGTGTGATTAATATGAGTTTGGGCGGTGAAAGTTATGACTACGTTTTTGACCAAGCAGTACAACAGGCGATTGCTCAAGGAGTGATTGTTGTTGCCGCAGCGGGCAACGAGAGTACCTCCGCATTATCGTACCCAGCGGCCTTTGCTAATGTTATTGGGGTGAGTGCGGTCGATGCAGATAAGCAGTTAACCAGCTATTCAAATTTTGGAAGTTATATCGATATTGCCGCCCCCGGAGGAGACAGTCGTGTTGACCTCGATGGTGATGGTTATGGGGACGGTGTTTATAGTACCTATGTCAACGAAAATGGTGGTAGTTTGAGTGCGGATTATCAATACCTAAATGGCACCAGCATGGCTTCCCCCCATGTCGCAGGTGTGGTTGCGCTGATGAAACAGCTTAATCCGAATTTAGATACTGATGACTTTGAAAGCCTATTGGTGGCAGGGCGTTTGAGTGATGATTTAGGCAGTAGCGGTTGGGATAGGTCATATGGTTACGGCTTGTTGAATGCAGAAAAAGCGGTGCAGAGTCAAATTGGTATTGATGACCCCGAGCGAAGTTATCTTAGCTTAAGCACCGGCCAAATTAGTTTAAATGCCAACCAAGCCGAAGCCAGCTTTGAGCTAAGTTCAGTGGGTTTGACTCAGCTGTCGGTTATCAGTGTGCAAGAGAATGCGGCTTGGTTAGTGTTAGATGCTAGTGCCACCGATGGCAATGGTTTGGGGACTTATCATATTCAGGTTGACCGCAGTGGTTTAAGTGATGGTACTTACAGTACCGTTATTACCTTAAACGGTTCCGATGGCAGCAGCCTCTTAGTATCGGTGTCGATGATGGTGACAACCCAGCAAGCGGGAGACAGTGGGCTGGTTTATACCTTGTTGGTTGACCCCTTTAGTAATGAGGTACAGTACACTCAGGCAGTTGCAATGGAAAACGGCCAATTTAGCTTTAATTTTGCGGAAGTTGCTGAGGGTCAATACCGTCTTTATGTTGGCACCGACAATGATAATGACTATTTTTTGTGTGATAACGGTGAGTTGTGTGGCGCCTACCCCGTGCGCAACGATATTAGCTTGATCGATGTAAAGCAAAATATAGCGGGCTTAAGTTTGAGCATTGAGCCGATCACCACCGAGGAACTTAGCGCGTTAGCCACAAGTCTTCGTTTAAATGTTAAATAACTGCTATCAGCCACAGCTTAAGTGAGAGCTTAAGCTGTGTCGCTGAATGCGAGTTTATTCATCATGGGTCTTGCCTATTTTAGTCTGCCGCTTCGGGTTTTATATCGCCCGCTGCTTATTTGTCTTTGCGTGGTTTGTGGTGGCAAATAAGACGCAAATAGCGGCAAAATCACGCATTTTATTGATTTTTATGTTTATAGCGGGGCTGATTCTTCCTTCTACGTCCTCTAAGCTAGAGTGTTTTGGGGCTTGTCTATAACGAAAGGCAGATCCAGTTCAATTAGTTGAAAACTAAAGCACCAACTAATCTTGGTTAAGATCTTGTAACAGGGCATAATCGATTTACAAGGCCTATTAGATGTTTAGGTATGATTTAGGTGAAGCGTGTAACTAAGGGGAGTCAATGCTGGATTTAAGTTGTTTACGTTTATCTCAAGATAAGCTGGCGGCATTGATTGAGATCACCCCTCAGGAACAATATGTTAGTAGCACCGATATTACGGCCTTAATTCTTCGTTCTGAATTTAGTCATTATCTTATCGACGACACTGCCATCGAGGAGGCCGTTGCTAAATTCGCAGAGTTACGAGAGAACCCAGAGTTACATGCTCAATGGGGCGATACTTTTGTAAAGCTAGCGTCTATTCGTAATGCCGAAATAGAAATCGACATCTCCGACGATAAGATGGTGGCGCGAGCCACTATCACCGCCGCCTTTGGTGGAAGCCCAATTACTCAAAGTGACTTGGTCACCGCCATGCAGGATGCCGGGGTGTGCTTTGGTTTGCAAAAACAACGCGCTTTGAATTTGTTAAATCTAGCGAAACAAGCTGAGCCCGGAACCAAAATCAAAAAAGTCGTGGCCTTAGGCAGAAAGTCAGAAGATGGCCAAGATAGCCGATTTGAACGTTTTGTTGCTACCCCAACAGAACGCTTGCTCAAGCCTAAAGAAACCGATGATGGTCGCGTTGATATGCGAGACTTAGGTAGTTTAGATACCGTTGAACCGAATACTGAATTAATGCGCCGTCATCCACATACCTTGGGGCGGGCGGGTAAAAACGTTTGTGGTGAGGAATTGCCCTATAAACAGGGACGAGATATCGACATCGTAGTGGGCGAAGGCACTAAATTGTCTGCCAAAGACGCCAACCTATTGCTGGCTGATCGTACTGGTCTTCCCTTAGAAATCGAACACGGCATGAAGGTAGATGATGTTCTATCTTTGAAAAATGTGGATGTGAGCAATGGTCATGTGGATTTTGCCGGTAGTGTATTAATCTCTGGTAACGTAGGCGAAGGCATGAAGGTGAACGCCTCAGGGGATGTGCATATCAACGGTTTTGCCGAGTCGGCTGATATTTCTGCTGGTGGTGATGTGGTAATTGGGAAAGGGGTGATTGGTCACCGTTTAGCCGAAGGCGCTAGCAACTATTCTTGCACGGTAACGGCGGCAGGCGCACTACACGCCACTTTTGTTCAATACTCTCATCTTAAAGCGGGTAAAGATGTCACCGTAACTAGCCAACTATTACATAGTAAAGTCGAATGTGATGGCAAATTGCTGGTGAGTGATGCTAGCGGTTTAAGAGGAACCCTTGTCGGCGGTTCAGTTAACGCTGGCAGTAGTATTACCGCTGTGGTACTTGGCGCCACCGCCGGCACCGCTACCGATTTACGTATTGCGGGTGAGTTTGAAGAGATTCAAGAAGAGCGGCGCAGCCTAAATAACATCAAGAAAAATTTACATAATAAGCTGGGCAAGGTGCTGGATGCGCAAATGAAGCTGAGTTCGGCCAAACCCGAAGAAAGGGAAGAAGGCTTGGCGGAAAAACTGGCCGCTACCCTACACCATACACGCCAAGAGTTAGTGCAGTTAGACTTTGCCTTAGATGCCAATCAGCAGCATGAAGACAATTTCTTCACCAATGCTAAGTTAACGGTGAGAAAAGAGCTTCATCCCAATGTTCGTTTGGATATTGTAGGGCAAAAGCTGTTTACCAACCGTGAATATGGTCCAACTGAAACTCAATATGAAGACGGAAAAATCACTTTTACTCCTCTCGGCGCGGGTAAAAAGTAAGCTGTTTGGCCATATAGCCGTTCACTTTCAAAGGAAGAGCGCATGATTTGGCAGCAAGCTCCAAGACAAGCTTTGGGCATTTTCCCCACTCCTCTGCACCCACTAGATAACCTTACGGCTCGTTTGGCTGGCCCACAAATTTATATCAAACGCGATGATTTGAGTGGCTTAGCCCTGGGCGGAAACAAAGTCCGAAAGTTGGAGTTTTTGCTGGGTGAAGCGCTGCAACAACACGCCGACTGCATTATTACCGCAGGGGCAATTCAGTCTAATCATTGCCGACAGACCGCTGCCGCCGCAGCCAAACTAAACTTACTTTGTTACCTATTGTTAGGTGGCGAAGCGCCGCCACTAGCGCAGGGAAATTTATTACTTGATCAGCTGTTTGGTGCCAAGATTATTTGGAGTGGAGAGCAGCGTAAAGGCGAGGGTATAGAGGCTTTAGTGGCCAGCCTTCGTGAGCAAGGGAAACGCCCCTATGTGATTCCCTATGGTGGCTCGGATCCGCTGGGTTGCTTAGGTTTTGCTGCAGCCTTGGCCGAATTGCAGCAGCAAGGGCCGGTCTTTGATGAAATTATTTTTGCTTCCAGCTCAGGTGCTACGCAGGCCGGTTTAATGTTGGCTAAAGCCGCCTTAAAGCTTGATACCCAGCTGCGGGGGATCCATATCGATAAGGCCAATCATCAGCCCCAACACTTCACTAAGAGCATTGCCGAATTAGCTAATGCAGCTGCCGAGCGCTTTGCTTTAGCGACTCGCTTTAGTGCTGAGCAAGTCTGTTTAGACGATGATTACTTGGGTGAGGGTTATGCTATTTTAGGAGAGGCGGAGCGAGAGGCTATGCACTTGTTGGCGACAAGCGAAGCAATATTGCTGGACCCTGTGTATACCGCAAAAGCGATGGCTGGGCTGATTGCTAGAGTGCGTCAAGGTCATTACTCACCTCAGCAACGCATACTGTTTTGGCACACTGGTGGAACACCTGCGGTGTTTGCCTATGCGCAAGCCTTACAGAGTTAATTTTGGTTGCATGCTATGCTTAAGCTTAGGTACATAAAAGGACCGTCATTATGGAACTTGAAATTCATACCCTGAGCGATTTGTTTGAGCAATTGGGTTTAGACCCGTCAATTGAGGCGATTAGTCAGTTTGTCGCAGAGCATGGGCCAATACCTAGCGAGCAACGCTTACATGAAGCGGCGTTTTGGAGTCCTACTCAAGCCGCCTTCTTACAAGATGCCATACAGCAAGATGCCGATTGGGCTGAACTCGTCGATCAGTTAGATAGTATGCTGCGTTAGCCGTTATTTTTCAGTGAAGCCGCTGTGTTCAATGCAGTGAAAGGCTTGTTCGAGGGTGGCGCTAAAATCACAATCGAGAGAGTTTAGTTGTTGAGCTTGGCAGCTGCCGCTGACAAAACGCACCTGCTGCTTGGGTTTTGGCTTGCTTTGTTGAGGGGGATTTGTTCCACTGGTTTTACTGCCAATGCGTCATCCATAACAAACATCTCGCTCTGGTCATGCTTTATCGCATAATTAATTAACCTACTAGGCTTTAGCCTAGCTATCTACGTTTGCCGCTTTGATAACTTACAGCGCCTTCCCCTATCCTATCAAACTTATCAATTTAAATAGCCTATCACCTTCAAATTACTGACAATATTTGCTTTTCAGTACTATTGGAGGTGTAGCTCCACTTTGCTTGTTTGCTCAAGTGTAAGAGCTTGGATGAAATGGCTTGCTAGTGGAGTCATGGGCCTTGTTTATCTACTGTCAAGCGCGCCCATTTAGCCTTAACTAGGCCAGGCTTGATTCTTGTCAGCTTGCTACTTAGTCGTGAGTTATTATAAATACCATGTTAATCATATGTTTTGTTTTTGTTTTTATTAAATGGTGATCCAGCTCAATCTTATACCAAAGTCTAGCTATTATTAGGCTTTATCTAGTGAAAACAGTGGTTTTGAGAATAGTTATAAACTTAACAATTCGATAACATTGTTCCGACCGTTAAGCAATTGGTTTAAATAATAAACATTGAGCAACAATGGAATACAACATTTAAAGGGAGAACATTATGCTTAAGTCCCTCTGCAGCAAAACCCTGCTGGCTTCGGCATTAATCGCGTTGAGTTCAACGGCGATGGCCGCGGATAAAGTATATCGATTGAAGTTAGCCGAAACCTGGGGGCCAAATTTCCCGGTGTTTGGTGACGCGGTTAAAAACATGGTGAAGATGGCTGAAGAGATGTCTGATGGCCGTTTACAAATTCGAGTGGATTCGGCCAATAAACATAAAGCCCCATTTGGCGTGTTTGATTTAGTCAAAAGTGGCCAATACGACCTTGGTCATAGTGCGTCTTATTACTATAAAGGCAAACTGCCCACCACCATGTATTTCACTACCATGCCCTTTGGTATGAATGCCCCGAACAATACGCTTGGTTCCAATATGGCGGTGGTCAGGAATTAATGGATGAAGTGTATGCCGAGCATAACTTGGTGCCTTTTCCCGGCGGTAATACCGGGGTACAAATGGGCGGTTGGTTCCGTAAGGAAATTAATTCGGTGGATGACCTAGCCAACTTAAAGATGCGCATTCCCGGTTTTGCGGGTGAAGTATTGGCTAAATTGGGGGCGACTCCGGTTAATATTCCCCCGGTGAGCTATATACCGCCTTAGAACGCAATACCATCGATGCTTTGGAGTGGGTGGGGCCTTCTTTAGATTTACGAATGGGCTTTCATAAAATCGCGCCCTATTACTACATGGGCTGGCATGAACCTGCCACCGAGTTGATGTTTATCGCTAACAAGAAAAAGTTAGAGAGCCTACCTAAAGATTTGCAAGCGATCCTGACTACCTCAATGCGTAAAGCGGCTTACGATATGTTTATTCATTCCTACGCCGAAAGCGCTAAAAACTGGCAAACCATGTTGCAAGAATTTCCCAATATTCAGGTAAAAACTTTCCCTGCTGAGGTAATGGCGGCAATGAAAAAGGCCACCGATGACCTAGTGAAGGAGAAGGCTGAAACGGATCCGATGGCGGCGAGAATAATTCAGTCTCAGCAACAGTATATGAAGTTAATTCGTGCCTATACCGCGATTTCAGAACAGGGTTATTTAAACAGTACCGAAGATTTGTAGTCGCTCCAGCGGCTAGCTTATTAGCTAGTCGCTGCTTTTGCTGAGGCAAACAAAGCTATAGGGAGGTTAATCATGTTGCGTTGGCAACAAGCGGTGGATCGGTTTTCTAAGGGAATAGCAGTACTGACAGCGATATTAATGTTGTTAATGCTGGTGAATATTTTTTATGACGTGGTGATGCGTTATTTCTTTCGTTCCAGTTCTATTGGTATGCAGGAGTTAGAGTGGCATTTGTTTGCCGCGATGTTTTTATTAGGCATCGCCTCTACCCTTCAAGCCGAAGGGCATGTGCGAGTAGACATTATTTATGACAAGTTATCGGCGCGTGCTCAGGCTTGGATAGACAGTTTGGGGGTGGTGTTTTTTCTGTGGCCATTTTGTGCCTTGGTGGCTTGGTATGGTTATGATTTTGCGTTGGAATCTTATCATTTGGGAGAAACCAGCGGCGATCCGGGGGCTTAAGCCACCGCTGGATTATTAAATCGATGATCCCCATTTCTGCAGTTTGTCTGGCCGTTAGTGGTTTAGGTATGTTACTTAAAAATCTCATTCAGCTACGAAATAAGGCCTAGCTGCTACTCATTAAAAGGATGTTGTCATGATCGGGATTATCATGTTTTTTGTGGCCTTAGTGATGCTGCTCACTGGCTTTCCTGTGGCCTTTGTATTTGGTGGAGTGGCCTTGGTTTTTGGGGTCTTGTCGGAAGGTTTCGAGCTGTTCGCCTTCATGCCTTACCGCATCATGAGCATCATGCAAAACTCGGTTTTGATGGCGGTACCCTTATTTATCTTCATGGGCATTGTATTGCAAAAGACCCGCCTCGCAGAACAATTACTTGAAGCCATGGGCCAGCTATTTGGCCGAGTGCGCGGTGGCCTAGCGGTGTCCACCATTTTGGTGGGGGCCTTGCTGGCCGCGTCAACTGGGGTAGTGGGCGCATCGGTAGTTGCCATGGGGGTGATCTCCTTGCCGGTGATGCTGAAATATAAATATGATAAGCGCTTGGCTACTGGGGTCATTTGTGCCTCCGGTACCCTTGGGCAGATTATTCCGCCGTCGATCATTTTGATTATTCTGGGTGATGTGATGGGTGTGCCGGTGGGTGACTTGTTTAAAGCGGCTCTCCTTCCTGGAGCCGTGCTGGTGGGTGCCTTTATTATTTATGTCTTGGCGGTGTCCTTTTTTAAACCTAGCTCGGCACCTGCATTACCGGCTAACGAAGCCGCTGGGCATGGCGTACAGCCTTGTTGGAATGCTTTTAAGGCCATTGCCCCTCCCTTAAGCTTAATGGTAGCGGTGTTGGGCTCGATTTTTTACGGAATTGCCACGCCAACCGAGTCATCGGCGATTGGTGGGGTGGGCGCCATCTTATTGTCGATCATCTATCGTCAATTCTCTTGGTCGATTATCTACGAAGCGGCGCTAGAAACGGTGAAGGTGACCGCCATGGTATTTGCTATTTTCATCGGTGCCACGGCGTTTTCAATGGTGTTTTCTTACACCGGTGGTGAAGAGGTCATTGAAGAAGTCATGACTAGCCTTCCCGGTGAAAAGTGGGGATTTTTGATCCTTACCATGCTGGTGATTTTGGTATTGGGTTTCTTCATCGATTTTGTAGAGATCTCATTTATCGTGGTGCCAATGTTATATCCAGTAGCCGATATACTGGGCATTGATCTCGCCTGGTTTGCCATTTTAATTGCGATGAACTTACAGACCTCTTTCCTCACTCCGCCCTTTGGTTTTAGTTTGTTTTATCTAAAAGGGGTGGCACCGCCGCAAGTGCAGACTATGGACATTTACAAGGGGGTGATTCCCTTTATTAGCCTGCAAATACTGGTATTAATATCGATTTTACTCTTCCCCGAGTTTTATGGGTTCACGCCTTAAGTAAGCGGCTGCGAGCTCAGCGCCTTGGTTCACTATTCACTAAGGCGCTGGGTTAAAGTCATAGCACTGAGCCTTTAATTAAAAAGAGGTTTTGCAGGGGAAAGGAGATGAGGAAAATACCAGCAATTAGAAACGGCGCAGCCGGCACCGCTAGCAGAGTGGAAAGGCGTAGCACCCACATTGGGGTGTTGCTGCCAAACATCTAAAAGCGACAACCGGCTTACTATAAGCATGGTTGCCGCCGTCAATTAGGTCAAGTTAATGTTTTAAAAATGTTAACCGGATGTTGCTTTTTGTTTGTTGTAACGATGCCGATAAGCTTCAGGAATGGCCGCTAATTGTTGTTGTTTTAAGGCCGCTAGCGCCTTGAGTAAGGGTTGAGAGTCTAGATTTTCTAACACTTGTAGACTGTAGGCGATGGCTTCAATGGTTGATAGGCCTTTATCTATGGAGGTTTTTCTTATCACATACTGGCCTTCTGGTGGCGCTGCAAAATGAAACTGAGTGATGTGCTGCAACCAAGGGTTAAGGTGCCATAGTTTTTTGGCTTTACGCCAAGTGCCGTCAAGAAAAATCAATTGTAGCGGCTTATTAGCGCTTAGCGCTTTATTCAAGCGGGTTACTTGGTTTTCTATGGCTTGGCTAAGCGGACTCGGGTAGATGAGGGCGAAGGCCTCGGGTTGGCTAAGCACTCGCTGTTTTAGCTGCTGGAAGTCGTCTGGGCTTTCACCAATAATTAATTCGGCCTTGGCTAGCGCCTGATAAGCCAGTAGGGCGGTGCCCTTAGCATGTTGTTGCTCGCTGCTGTGCTGCATAATCAGCACTGGATGTTGATTGTGACAAGGCTGAATATGCGCACAAAGACAGTGGCTTTGCGGGCGTAAGCAGTGGCTGCAGCTGGGACGACTCATTTTTTCTCTTGGTTAATGGCAATGGCTCATTATAACGGCTTGTTGGTGTTTATTCATCGCCACTGGTTTGTTGTAGCAGCCAAGCGTGAATATCTTGCGGACAGTGTTTCGACAAATGTAAGTAGCTGGCCAGTTCGCCAAAAGGCTCGGGCCACGCCTTAAGTTGTCCTTCTGCCAGTCTCGATTCAACACTGATTTCTGGCAATATTGCCCAGCCGAGGCCGGCTTCTAAGGCATCCAGTAACAAGGTTTCGCCAACAAACAATTTATTTTGCTGGTTCTCCCTAATATCGAATAGCTTTAAATAATCATCAAAGGCGTGTCGGTGGTTGGCCAACCTCGGATGGGCCACTTTGATTAGCTTGGCTTTACGCCACGGATACACTTGATAGTCTTGATGATGGGCGCGCGCCGAGAAGCTGAAATGGATGTTGTGTTGTTGGCTATTAGAGAACTGTAATTCTAATAAAGGCTCAAAGCTTTGTAGGTGACAGGCTAATAAGGTTAACCAAGGGCTGGGAAACCAGTGTTGATAGCTAATATTCACGCTAAGGCTTTTCCCCAGTTGTAGATAACGACAATGCTGAGTGAGCTCTTGATAGCGAGCCAATATTAGTTCGGCTTGTTCAATAAGTGCTAATCCGTCAGGGCTAAGCTGGTAAAAGCGCGCAGCGGGTATAAATAGCTGACAGCCCAAAGTTTGTTGCAATGACTGAATCTGCGCCTGAAGCTCGGGTTCACTGCATTTGAGTTGCTGGGCGGTTTTAGCCAGCTCTCCGTACTTGGCTAGGCTAACAAAGGCTAGTAGTGCTTGTTGTTGGGCATTTTCATCCATCATAAGCATTCAGCCCTAGTAGGTTTAGACACTGTGCCACTTGGCTGTCGTATTGCTTGCTCAACCAGAGGATTTCGATTTCCAATTTATTAGCCGAGAAGTAATTGCTTAAATGCAGCTCCACCAAGCTACCATTTCTAAAGCTATGTTCTAGCCAATGTCGCGGGGCCAATGCCCAACCCATGCCCAGTACTAGTAAGTCGTGTAACATTTCGCGGTGGCTAATTTGCCAACGGTTCACTCGATTGAGTTTTAAGTCTACTGGGAGCTGGCTTAGGCACAGTTGTCGCTGCGCTTGCAGTTGCTCGGCGCTGAGCTGTTGGTGCTTGGTGAGGCTGTGGTTGGCCGAGCAGGCCAAGGCTAGGTTTAAGTTGCAATAGCGTCTAGAGTGGGTTTTTGGCGGTTTTTGCGCTTGTGCCACCCTTAATACCATATCTAGCTCGCCGCTTGCTAATTGCTGTAGTAAGGGGCCGCTGTCTAGTTGTACGATTTGCAGTTGCTGCAAGGATAACTCACTAATAAACCGAGGATAGCTGCGTAATAAGCTTTGGGTGGGCACGAATTGATCCAAGCCTATGGTGATTTTTCGCGCCGCAGGTTTGCTATGGGGGCGTTGCAACAGGTTGCTGATTTGCTGCTGTAATTGTTTGGTGCGTTTATACAGTAGTTCGCCCTGGGGAGTGAGCTTGCTGTAATCGGCATTAAATAGCGAACACCTGAGGCTATTTTCTAAGTCACGAAAGACTTGCTCGTGTTGCCCTTTACTCGACACCTCTGGGTAGTGGTGGCGCTGTTCGTAGGCTTCAATAAAACGGCAGAGTAAGTTGAGATCGGGTTGTTGCATGCGAATGCCAATTTATCCATTTGGTTTAAGGCTAGCAGAATTTGTCTGCTTCGATGAGCTCAGGCCCATATGGTCTAGTGCTTAGGCTGGGGTTTTCGTGGCGTTTAAAGCGCCTGGTGCTAGGCTATCTGCTGCTGGTTGGAGCTAACTTTGATTGGAAAATAAGCAGAATGCCCGCCGCATGAAAATAGCGCTTGTCGCCAAGCAAAACCCGTGATAAATGTAAGTTAAGCGGTAGCTTTTTTGCTTGCTACCCTTGAGCGCTAGCTATTTCTAGTGGTGAGGAGTGCTTATGATAAATAGCAATGATTTCGCAAAAACCGGCTTGCTAAACCGTTATTTGGCAGAACGAGAACAGTATTTTAAGGGAGCATGTTGTTTTGTTCCTGATTCCCATGAAGATCTGCAACAACAGCAGCAAAGTGCCTTACAACACGCCTATCAACAATCTTGGATTAGTATTTCAGAGTTTCAACATTGGTCACAGCAGCTCGGCTTATGATTAGCCAGCTTGCTTAGCTCGCTTCTTGAGGGTTTCAGCGAGAGCTGCTGAGGTAGTTCATAATAGGCGATCGGTAATTTGATCGCCGCTAAACGCTCACGTAAAAATGTTTCTAGTTGCTCCGTCTTAAATGAGGTTGCGTAACGAATAAAGGCCACCGGTCGCTGACCATATTCTGGACTATGTTGAGCCACCACAATGGCTTGAGCAATTGAAGGGTATTGCAGCAAGGCCCATTCTATTTCTTCTGGCTGAATATTTTCACCGGCGCAAATAAACATGTTATTGCTGCGGCCCTGTATCGTTAGCTGGGCGCCGTTAATTGTCCCTAAATCACCACTGTTAAACCAGCCCTCGGCGTCGCAGGGCAGAATGGCCTCGCCATTTTGCCAATAGCCTAAGCACAAGGTTTGGCCACGTAAATAAATCTCACCCCGATGGATCTTGGCGCGACGATGCGGTAGCAGCTGATAGGCGCTTTGTTCGAGGCGGTGACGGCGGGTGGCAATTTGTGAGCTCATCTCACTGCTGCCATAAGAGCTGTATACCTCAAAGCCCCGACTCAGCGCTTGTTCGATAAGGTTATCGTTGCAGGCCGCGCCACCGACTAGAATGTGTTTTAGCTGCAAACAGTGAGCCCAAAATTTTTGTTCGGTCAGCAAGCGGTACAACTGGGTTGGCACCAATGATACATGACTGGCTTGGTTACTGTTTAAATCAGCAAATAGCTGGCCTTTATTTTGCGCCACTACAATTTGCGCCCCCGCTAACAAACAGCGCCAGACAATGGCTTGCCCGCCAATATGGTAAAGCGGTAGCGACAATAGCCACTGGTCTTGGTCATCGAGCGGGATCATCGCTTGTGAACCCAGAGCGCTGTAGTAGTGGTTACGCCAGCAATGTACCACCGCTTTGGCTGGGCCGCTGCTACCCGAGGTAAATACCACGCTCATTGGCCGTTCACTGTCTAGGGCTATGGGCTGGTGGCTCAGCGCCAAATGAGGGTCGAAATTAATTCGTCGAGGTCCCTCTAACTTGAGTTCAGAATCGCTCCAATAGAATTGGCAATCAAGCTGCTCGCTTAATTGCTGCAATTGGCTGAGCGGGTGATGGTGATTGATTGGGCAAAATAAATAACCCAAATGTAAGCTGCAGAGTTGCAATAGCAGTATTGGCAGCGGATCAGCAGAAAAGCAACATAGTCGGCTGCCCTTGGTAAGCCCTTGTTGTTGTAACTGGGCGGCGGTGGACGCGACCATGTTATAGAGCTGTTGATAGCTAAATTGCTGCCCATCAATGCTTAAGGCAATATGTTTCGGCCTTAGTTGGCATTGCTGGAAAAGTGGCTGTTGTGAGAGAGGTATCGCTGTCATGGCGGCATTATGCCGTAGTTTCCTAAATTTGTCGCCGCCGCAAAGGGCTTTGCGGCGGCGACCGTATCTGGCTTAAGCGATTAGTGCGCTAAGACCGAAGGCACCCGCTACACCAGCAATGGCACGAGTGAATTTTTCGCCGTATTGGCTGCGCTGTAGTTGTTTACCAATGAAGTAACCACTACAGATTAGCGCTACTGAGCTGCTGATGAAGCCAGCAAAGAACAGTTTAAGATCGGCCGCTGCCGGTACTTCGTTGCCGTGGGCAGCACCGTGTAAGGCCGCCACTAAACACACGACTAGGCTAGCGATGCCAGCCGAGCGCGGCAGTACTTTGGCTACCAATACCGCCATCACTAATAGCGAGATAGCTAAACCAGTTTCTAACATCGGTGGCACAAAGCCCATGTTGGCTACGATGGCTGCCAATACCAAAGCGAATAAACTCTGGGCTAGGCTCAGCTTTAACTTGCCGCTCTGACTGGCAAGTAGACCAATTAAGCTTAAAGCGATTAGGTGATCTAAGCCGGTAAGTGGATGCAATAAGCCGTCGCTTAGTCCGTGGTGATGACCTTCGTGAGCGAAGCTGGGTAAGCTGATTAATAGGCCAGCGGCCAGAGCGAGTAGTCTTTTCATGATCAATATCCTTATAAAAATAGATTAGTTAGCGGTGGTGGCTGCTTCTTCGAGCATGCCTTGTTCAATAATAAAGTTGATGATGTCTTGTAAGCCTTCGTTGGTTTTTAGATTACTGAAGACAAAAGGACGCTCACCGCGCATTTTCTTGGCATCGCGATCCATCACCTCTAGGGAGGCGCCCACATGAGGAGCAAGATCGGTTTTGTTGATGATCAATAAGTCTGATTTAGTGATGCCGGGGCCACCCTTACGGGGGATCTTGTCGCCAGCACTCACATCGATCACATACAGCGTTAAGTCGCTAAGCTCTGGGCTAAAGGTGGCGCTAAGGTTGTCACCGCCACTTTCCACTAATACTAAGTCTAAGCCCTGATGGCGACGATTTAGCTCGGCAATTGCGGCTAGGTTCATCGAGGCATCTTCGCGAATGGCGGTATGCGGACAGCCACCGGTTTCAACGCCTAGAATACGATCTTCAGCTAGGGCGTTATTACGCAACAAAAACTGGGCATCTTCCTTGGTATAAATATCGTTGGTGACCACGGCTAGGTTGAAGCGATCTTTTAGCTCGCGGCAAAGGGCGGTGAGTAGGGCAGTTTTGCCTGAGCCCACTGGACCACCAACACCAACACGTAAAGTTTGTTTTATGCTCATCATTGTTCCTCTTATCTGCAGCTGCTCTTAAGAGCGGAACAGCCGACAATACTGGGTTTCATGTAGGGCGCTAGCCAAGCTCAAGGCTGGTAGCGACCCGCTTATATTTTCAAAAGGCAAGGCCAAACCTGCTTGGCGCGCTCGTGGTAGCAGCGGCAGTAATTGGCTGAGTAGCTGTTGGCAGGCGGTTTGCCCCAAAGGCAGGGTTTTACCGGCTACCGCTAACTGGTTCTCTAGCCAAGTCCACAGATAACCATCGGCTAACTCTGGCAGCGTTATTTGCCAATGCACACCAGCCAAGGCAAACATGCTGGTCCAGCTCATGGCTTCATCGCTCAGAGGCGCGGTGATGCCTTCATCCAGCTGGCTTAGCAAGGTGCGTAGCGCATTGCCCATTTGAATGTCTTCAAGTTCTAACTCGTGAGTTTCTCGGCTGGCGATCAGTTCCAGATTTAAGCTTTCAAATTTAGCAAAATCTTGCTCTGAGCAAGCCTCGTATAAGGCCGCCAGCATTGGAATGTCCAAGCAGGCGAGGCCCGCTTGTAATACCCCAGCAATCCACGTTTTTAGTTCTTTGGGATTGTTTACCCAGTTGTTTTCTATGGCGTACTCCAAGCCCTGCGAATAGGCAAAGCCGCCCACCGGTAAGCTGGGGCTAACCAGTCGCATTAACTGTAATTGCGCCATACTACTCATTAGTGACTATGCCCCGGTAAATGGCTGTGGTAAGCACCGGTTTCTGGGTCGAAGGGCGCTTGATGCTGTTCAACCCGCAGGCCATACAGTTCCACTAAGTCTTGCAGTACGTGATCCGGTTGAAAGCGTACCCAGCCCTCACCAATTTGCAGTGGCGTATGGCGGTTACCTAAGTGGTAACAGACCTTGGCAAACATCAAGGGATCATCACTGTAGGCGGTGGTTACTTGCTCATCGGCGCTTTTAATTTCTACCACTTCGCCGTTTTCAGCTTCTAGCAATTGGCCATTTTGTAGCACTTGGCCGCGCTCTAAAAAGAAACCAATGTCTTGTTGGGCTTCGGTTTGTGCCTTAATCCGCGCTTTTTTACGCAGTTCATAGCTCAACACCACCTGATGATGAATAGGCCCATGGTAATGATGGAGGGTTTGATACACCTTTAACATTCATTCTCTCCTTAAAATAAAAAGTAGCGCTGAGCCAGCGGTAGCTCGGCAGCCGGTTCACACTCTAACAATTGGCCGTCGGCGCGCACTTCATAGGTTTGCGAATCGACTTCCATATGCGGTTGATAATGGTTGTGCACCATGTCTTGCTTTCTGATGTTACGGGTATTTTTACAGGCCACTAAACGGCTGCTTAAACCCAAGCTTTCATCAATTTTGGCGTCAATGGCCGCTTGGCAAACAAAGGTCACTCGCGTTTCGCTCATGGCCTTGCCGTAGGCGCCAAACATGGGGCGGTAGTGTACTGGCTGGGGAGTGGGGATTGAGGCGTTTGGATCGCCCATCGGCGCGGCTGCAATTACACCACCTTTAATAATCAGTGAGGGCTTGGCGCCAAAGAAGGCCGGTTTCCACAATACCAAGTCGGCCAGTTTGCCTACTTCGATAGAACCCACTTCATGGGCGATACCGTGAGTGATTGCCGGGTTAATGGTGTATTTGGCGATGTAGCGTTTAGCACGGAAGTTATCGCAGCCGATTTCCTGGTCTTCGGGTAATAGGCCACGTTGTACCTTCATCTTGTGCGCAGTTTGCCAAGTACGAGTAATCACCTCGCCCACCCGGCCCATGGCTTGGGAGTCGGATGCAATCATCGAGAAGGCACCTAAGTCGTGCAGAATGTCTTCGGCGGCGATGGTTTCTTTGCGGATCCGCGAATCGGCAAAGGCCACATCTTCGGGAATGGCCGGATCGAGGTGGTGACATACCATCAGCATGTCCAAGTGCTCATCTACGGTATTTATCGTATAGGGGCGGGTTGGGTTGGTCGATGACGGCAATACGTTGTCTAAACCACAGGCGGTAATGATGTCGGGGGCATGGCCGCCACCGGCACCTTCGGTATGGTAAGTATGGATAACGCGGTCTTTAAAGGCGGCAATGGTGTCTTCCACAAAGCCGGATTCGTTCAGGGTGTCGGTATGGATCGCCACCTGCACGTCGTATTTTTCGGCCACCGTTAAACAGTTGTCGATGGACATGGGAGTGGTGCCCCAGTCTTCGTGTAGCTTCAAGCCCATGGCGCCTGCTACCAATTGCTCTTCTAGCGGGCGTGGCAGGCTGGCATTACCCTTACCCAAGAAACCTAAGTTCATCGGAAAACTGTCGGCCGCTTGTAACATTTTGCCTAAGTGGAAAGGCCCCGGTGTACAAGTCGTCGCATTGGTGCCGGTGGCAGGCCCGGTGCCGCCGCCTAGCATGGTGGTGGTGCCCGACATTAAAGCTTCTTCAATTTGCTGAGGGCAAATATAGTGAATGTGTGAGTCGATACCCCAGCGGTGACAATTTGACCTTCACCAGCGATGACTTCGGTGCCCGCGCCAATTTCAATATCAATGTCGTCTTGAATGTCGGGGTTACCCGCTTTACCAATGGCTTGAATGCGCCCTTCTTTTAATGCGATATCGGCTTTAACAATGCCCCAGTGGTCGAGGATCAGGGCGTTGGTAATCACCGTATCCGGCACCATGTTACAACCAGCTTGGCTTTGCCCCATGCCATCACGAATTACCTTACCGCCGCCAAATTTTACTTCGCTGCCGTACTGGGCGTAGTCTTTTTCTACTTGAATGATCAGTTCGGTATCGCCAAGGCGTACCTTATCGCCAACGGTGGGGCCAAACATTTCGGCATAGGCGCGTTTATCCATCTTACTCATGCTTGTTCCTCATCTTCTAGGTGACCCATTACTTCGCCTCTAAAGCCATAGACTTCGCGTCTGCCGCTTAGTGCAACCAGCTCGACTTGGCGGCTTTGGCCGGGTTCAAAACGTACCGCAGTGCCGGCGGCGATGTTAAGGCGAAAGCCGCGAGCGGCTTGGCGGTCAAAATGCAAGGCCGGATTGGTTTCGGCAAAGTGGTAGTGAGAGCCTACCTGTACCGGACGGTCTCCGCTGTTGGCCACATCGATGGTGATGGTGGCTAAACCGACATTTAGCTCGATTTCGCCATCCTCAATAATCAGTTCTCCAGGTGTCATATTCTGTTCCTCTGTACTGGGCCTAAGGGATCGGGTTATGCACGGTGACAAGCTTGGTGCCATCGGGGAAGGTGGCTTCAACTTGTACTTCATGAACCATCTCGGCGATGCCATCCATCACATCGTCACGACTTAGCAGGGTGCGGCCCCAGCTCATTAATTCGGCAACACTGCGTCCTTCGCGAGCGCCTTCTACGATGCTGGCTGACAGATAAGCCACCGTTTCTGGGTAGTTGAGCTTTAAGCCTTTTTGTTTGCGTCGCTCGGCGACGAGGAAGGCGGTAAACAACAATAGCTTGTCTTTTTCTCTTGGGGTTAATTCCATATTGGCCTCGTGATCGGTTTAAATTAGGTATTCCAAATGCGTGGGGCTACTGCTTTCAAGCCCAAGGTACAGGGGCGAATAATGGCCCATGCTTGTTCAAACTGTTTTCTTACTTGCTCGGCGTTATTACCCAGATAACGCAATACCAGTAAACCTCTGAGTAAACTTAAGCCCAATTGTGGGCAGTCCAATTGGCTACGCAGGCTTTCCAGTAGTTGTTTTTGCTGGGCTTCGCTAAGTTGGTCAACGGTGGCCAGCATGCAGGCGTATACCGATTGCCCGGCTAAGGCCGCAGGGTTGTTGGCAGTCACGGCATTGTCGATACGGGTATTTTCGATCAGTAGTGGACGCTGCTCGCGATACACTTTAATCGATTGCAATAATTCGCCATGCTCAAATTCTTCGTCGCTGGCTTGGCGGCCTAGACAGGTGATTTCCCAAGCAATGAGCTGGGCATTGCCTTGCAACATGAAATGGCTGTCTAAACGCCCTTGCGCACCGTTAAACACGATGGTTTCTGGCGGTAGCCATTCTAAGCTGCTGTTATTTTCTAGGTGAAAGCGTTGCTGCTGGGCTTGTTGTTGGCGGGCCAAGTTAGAGCGATAAAGTTTGCCCGAGGCGGGGGTGGTGAGCACCACTTTACTGCCCTCTAAACACTCTACGTTCATTAGTAGCTGGTCTCCAGCCACTAAGCCCCCGGTGGATGCAGCAAATAAACATGGCAGCAGTCTGGTGCTTCCAGCTCTGGGTGAAAAGGGCGTTGAACCCGCAGTGGGCCAAAACTGCGATTTAAGCTTAAGCGGGTTTTGTTGGCGATGGGGGCAAAGCCTAGCTCGAGCTTGGCTAACCAACCTTGCTTAATGGGGGCATCCTGCGCTGAAGGCGTTATTTGAGTCTGTTGGCTCACACTGATCCTTGTAAGAAGCTAGGGTTTAAATTTATTGCATTATTAACAGCAAAAAACAAACCAGTTTTGGCAATCTATCCTACATGCCTGTTTCTAGGTACCTTTTGATGAAACGTTTGTTACATAGCGATCTATCATGGTGCGCTTGCTTTATATTGGTGCATTGTCTTGGGGGTTATTTATTCACCTCTTATTTTGGTGCATCTTTTTGGGGCAAACGCTCGGCCACTGTGCATTTTGTGAAGCCTTTATTTTTCTCTACGTTATTTAACGTATTGTTTTTTCGTTGTTTTATTTGTTTGGCATGGTCAATGCTGTAGTTAGTTCAGCACTGCATGAGGTATCGCATGCTTTAAAAAGACTATAAAAATAGGAAACAGCACAATGACACAACAAAGCAAATGGAAAAAGCTCGCTACTGTCGCCAGTGGCGTTGCGCTAGCCTTCTCTCTTAATGCAGCTCAAGCAGCAGAAACCATTAAAGTAGGCGTATTGCACTCTTTATCTGGCACCATGGCCATCAGTGAAACCACACTGAAAGATACCGTATTAATGATGATTGAAGAGCAAAACAAAAAGGGTGGTTTATTAGGTAAGAAATTGGAGCCGGTGGTAGTTGACCCTGCGTCAAACTGGCCATTGTTTGCCGAAAAAGCCCGTGAATTGCTCGACAAAGAAAAAGTGGATGTGATTTTTGGTTGCTGGACTTCAGTATCACGTAAGTCGGTATTACCGGTAGTTGAAGAGCTAAATGGCATGTTGTTCTACCCAGTTCAATACGAGGGTGAGGAAAGCTCTAAAAACGTATTCTACACCGGTGCTGCGCCAAACCAACAAGCCATTCCGGCGGTGGATTACTTGATGAATGAAGAAGGTGTAGAGCGTTGGGTATTAGCTGGTACTGACTATGTTTACCCACGTACCACCAACAAGATCCTTGAAGCTTACCTAAAAGCGAAAGGGGTAAAAGAAGCTGACATCATGATCAACTACACCCCATTTGGTCACTCTGACTGGCAAACCATTGTTTCTGATGTGAAGAAATTTGGTAGCACGGGTAAGAAAACCGCCGTTGTTTCAACTATTAACGGTGATGCCAACGTACCTTTCTATAAAGAGCTAGCCAACCAAGGCATCTCTGCTGAAGACATTCCTGTTGTTGCGTTCTCAGTGGGTGAAGAAGAACTATCTGGTTTTGATACCGCACCACTAGTGGGTCACTTAGCTGCATGGAACTACTTCCAAAGCGCCGATAGCGAAGCCAACGAAGCCTTCATCGAAGCTTGGAAAGCCTACACTGGCGATGACAAACGAGTGACTAACGACCCAATGGAAGCTACTTACATCGGTTTCAAGATGTGGGCTGAAGCGGTAGAAAAAGCCGGTACAACCGACACTGACGAAGTACGTGATGCAATGTATGGCATTGTGGTACCTAACCTAACTGGCGGTTACGCAGTAATGAACACCAACCACCACCTCACTAAACCAGTTCTGATTGGTGAAATCCAAGCTGATGGTCAATTCGACATCGTTTGGCAAACCATGGGTGGCGTAATTGGTGATGCTTGGACTGACCACCTAGAAGAATCTGCCACCATCGTAGCCGATTGGACTGCGCCCATTAAGTGCGGCAACTTCAACATTAAAACGGGTCAATGTTCAGGTCAAAACTACTAGTTTAGTTCGCGCACCTCACAAAGTGCCCTAGGGCACGCCTTTAAAAAGGCGCGACTGACAGAGTTAGCCGCGCCTTTTGTACAACATCAATTAAAAAGTAGGGATTGTTTTGAGCATATACATATCTCGTCTTTCACACTTGTGGCTAAGCGCTTTGCTACTGTTAATCGCATTACCCGCTGCGGCAAGTGATTGGAACCAGGTCGTACAGGCCTTCGCCAGCGCTAAAAATAATAATCAAAAAGAAGTGCTAATCGAACAGCTCATCGACATCGATGATGAGCGTAATCAACTCATTTTTCAAAGTTTACTCGACGCCAACTTGTATTATCGAAAATCCGACCGACTGGTGGTAGTGGCCATAGAGAAAGACGGCCAATATCAACTCAGTTCGGTGCTTGACGGTAGTGAACTCGGCGCTGTTAGCAAATCTAAAATTAGAAAAATCACAGTCAACAACAGCATTCGTCGTCAGCTGCGCAGTGGCTTAGCACAAATTAGTTTAAGTGCTGCCGATCCAGCGGAGCGCATTGCCGCAGTACGCTCGTTAATGAATGAAGCAGACGAAAGCTTCATGCCGATGATAGAAAAGCGCTTGGTGGCGGAGTCAGATAAGGCGGTGATTGCCAAGCTAAAAGAAATGCAGGCGATCATTGTGTTGCAAAACGGTGAGCCGCAAGCGCGTATCGCCGCGGCTCAGCTGTTGTCAGGGCAATTGGACCAAGCCTCCAGAAACGTACTCAATCAACAGCAGGCCAAAGAGCAAGACCCACAAGTGCTGGCCGCGATTGATAAAGCGGTAGCCACTAACCAACAGTTGGTGCAAATTAATGGTATAGCCGAGAATATCTACTTTGGTTTGAGCCTTGGCGCAGTATTGCTGCTGGCTGCCGTCGGTTTGGCGATTACCTTTGGGGTAATGGGCGTGATTAACATGGCCCACGGTGAAATGATCATGTTGGGGGCCTATACCACCTACGTGATTCAGCAGCTAATGCCCAACAGTATTGAATGGTCACTATTAGTGGCAGTACCAGCCGCCTTTGTGGTATCTGGTTTAGTGGGGGTACTGATTGAGCGTGGCATTATTCGCTTCTTATATGGCCGCCCATTAGAAACGCTATTGGCCACCTTTGGCTTAAGCCTGATCTTACAACAAGCGGTGCGCAGTATCTTTGGCCCTCTAAACCAAGCGGTAATTACCCCGCAGTGGATGAGTGGCTCCTTAGAAATTAATGGCGTGCTGTCGCTAACCTACAACCGTCTTTACATCATCGTCTTTAGTTTCTTGGTGGTGGCACTGTTGTGGACGATTTTACGTAAGACCTTCTTTGGTTTGCAGATGCGCGCCGTAACCCAAAACCGCGCCATGGCTAACTCCATGGGCATTCGCTCTAGCTGGGTGGATGCCATGACCTTTGGTTTAGGTTCGGGCATTGCCGGCATTGCGGGTGTGGCCTTAAGCCAGTTAACCAACGTTGGGCCAAACCTTGGCCAGAACTACATCATCGATTCCTTCATGGTGGTGGTATTTGGCGGCGTGGGTAACTTGTTTGGCACGGTGATTGGCGCCTTAACTCTAGGGGTCGCTAACAAACTAGCAGAACCCTTTACTGGCGCGGTATTAGCCAAAATTCTGGTATTGGTATTCATCATTCTATTCATTCAAAAACGTCCCCGCGGCTTGTTCGCCTTAAAAGGCCGTACGGTGGAGGATTAAGTCATGCCAAAGTCTCTATTAGTTAGATTTTTAGTTAAAGACAAAGTAGGCAATACGATGTTGCTGGCTTTGTTAGTTTCAGCCATCTTAGTGCCCTTGATGAGTTTGGCGCTAAGCCCGGAGAATCCTCTACACTTGAGCTCTTACTGGGTCACTCTGCTAGGCAAGTACCTGTGTTATGCCTTGCTAGCGGTAGCGGTGGATTTAGTCTGGGGTTATTGCGGCATTCTTAGCTTGGGCCACGGGGCCTTCTTTGCTCTGGGCGGTTATGCCATGGGCATGTACTTGATGCGCCAGATTGGTGACCGTGGGGTATATGCTAACCCTGAATTGCCCGACTTCATGGTGTTCCTCGATTGGTCAGAATTACCTTGGTATTGGCTAGGCTTTGATATGTTCCCCTTTGCCATGTTAATGGTGTTTTTAGCGCCGGGTATTTTAGCCTTTGTGTTTGGTTACTTGGCCTTCCGCTCTCGCGTTACCGGGGTGTACCTATCAATTATTACTCAGGCACTAACTTACGCCTTAATGCTGGCCTTCTTCCGTAACGACATGGGCTTTGGCGGTAACAATGGTTTGACCGACTTTAAAGACATACTTGGCTTTAACTTACAGGCCGATTCCACTCGTGCAGTGTTGTTTGCCTTAAGTGCCTTGGCGCTAGCGGGCGCGTACATTCTATGCCGCTGGATCGTGAATTCTAAGTTGGGGCGCGTATTGATTGCGGTGCGTGATAGCGAAAGCCGCACGCGTTTCATCGGTTATCGTGTCGAGCGCTTCAAGCTGTTTGTATTTGTGGTATCGGCAATGCTAGCCGGTGTTGCTGGAGCCTTATATGTACCGCAAGTGGGCATTATTAACCCGGGCGAATTTGCGCCACTTAACTCCATTGAAAGCATTGTGTGGGTGGCCGTAGGTGGTCGCGGTACGTTGTTTGGGGCGATCTTCGGGGCACTATTGGTGAACTTTGGTAAGTCTTGGTTTACTGGGGTATTCCCTGAACTGTGGCTGTTCTTCTTAGGCGCTTTGTTTGTGATTACTACGCTGTGGCTACCTAAAGGGGTGGTGGGTTTGTATGGCAGCATCAAGGCTAAACGCCAAGAGCGTGCAGCTATGGCGGCGCAGCCGACTTCGTCAGCTTCGTCAGAGCCTAGTTCGTCTTCATCTCAGTCTGAACCTTCAGCCAAAGGAGCGGTAAACAATGCGTAGTGTACATATTCCACAAGACACCATTCTCTATGTGGATGGTGTAACTAAGAGCTTCGATGGCTTCAAGGCGCTCAATAGTTTGTCATTGATTCTAGAACCGGGGCAAATGCGCGCCATTATTGGCCCCAACGGAGCCGGTAAAACTACCATGATGGACGTGATTACCGGTAAATTACGCCCCGATGAAGGCACGGTATTTTTCAAAAACGATATCGATCTGACCCAACACGATGAAGCGGAAATTGCCAACATCGGTATTGGTCGCAAGTTTCAAAAGCCCTCGGTGATAGAAAATCTCACGGTGTTTGAAAACTTAGAGCTGGCTTTGGCTGGTCGGCGCGGGGTTTTTGAGTCTCTGATTCACAAGCTCAGCTCTAGCGACAATAAGAAGATTGGCGATACCCTTGCGTTAATCCGCTTGGCCGACAAACAAGACTGGTTGGCTGGCGCGTTGTCGCATGGGCAAAAACAGTGGTTAGAGATAGGCATGCTGATCATGCAAGAGCCGCAGCTGCTACTGATTGACGAGCCCGCAGCGGGCATGACCGACGAAGAAACCGCACTCACCGCCGAGTTATTTAAAGAGCTGGCGAAGAAGCATTCGCTGGTGGTGGTAGAGCACGATATGGATTTTGTTAAAGCGCTAGATTGCCCAGTAACGGTGTTGCATGAAGGTTCGGTATTGGCTCAGGGTAGCCTAGAACAGGTGCAACAAAATCAACAAGTTATTGAAGTTTACTTAGGGCGCTAGGAGGCAAAATGTTAGAACTTTCTCAAGTTGATAGTTATTACGGCGCCAGCCAAGCCCTTTACAACGTGGATTTAAGTGCTGAGCCGGGCAAGATTAGCTGTGTATTGGGGCGTAATGGGGTGGGCAAAACCACCTTATTAAAAGCGCTCGCAGGGCAGCAAAGCATTAGTGCTGGTAGCATCATGTTTAATGGTAAAGACATTAGCAAGATGTCGGCGGCGCAGCGGGCTAAACAGGGCATTGCTATAGTGCCGCAGGGGCGGGAAATTTTTGGTCAGTTAACCGTATTGGAAAACCTAAAAACCGGTTTTTCGGTGCTGCCTAAGTCGGAGCGCTTTATTCCCGATGAGATCTTTCGTTTGTTCCCGGTACTCAAGCAAATGCTCAGTCGCCGCGGCGGCGATTTATCGGGTGGTCAGCAGCAACAGCTGGCAATCGCCCGCGCCTTAATTATGCGCCCTAAGCTATTGATGCTGGACGAACCAACCGAAGGTATTCAACCCTCGATTATCAAAGACATTCAAAAGGTATTAGCCTTGCTACGCGACCGTGGCGAGATGGCGATAGTGCTGGTGGAGCAATATTTTGATTTTGCAGTGGCCTTGGCCGACCATTACACCGTATTAGATCGCGGCAACGTGGTGTTGCAAGGCAGCAAAGCCGAGGTGGATGAAGCCGACGTGAAGCGCTGGATGAGTGTTTAATCGCACTTATTTTCACTGGTAAAAGCCGCTCTAAGGAGCGGTTTAATTAGATGGTCCGCCTCACCTCTAAGCTAGTCTTAGAGTTTGGCAAACAAAGAGGCGAACCATCATGTCTACAATTAAAGTTCTTGGTATCGATTTAGGCAAATCATCTTTTCACGTGATAGGCCGTGATTATTCTGATAACCAAGTTATCCGTAAAAAGTTTTCTCGTTCAGCATTAGTCCACTATCTTCACCAATTAAAGCCTGCACCATTGCTTTCGAAGCTTGTGGCGGTGCGCATTGGCTTGGCAGGCAATGTGAGTTGATGGGACATAAAGTCAGATTAATCCCTCCGCAATATGTAAAGCCCTTTGTTAAAAGTAATAAGAATGACTTCATTGATGCAGAGGCCATATGTGAAGCATCAATAAGACCTAATATGCGCTTTGTCAGCGTAAAGTCAGAAGAAGCTCAAGTTATTTCAGCAATTCATAAGGCGAGACACGGCTATATCAAAGACCGAACGGCCTGCATGTCCCGCATCGGTTCATTACTGCTGGAGTTTGGTATTGCTCTTCCTACAGGCCATAGCGTGATGAAGCAACTGTTCAACTGGCTTGCTCAGCAAAGGCAGGTGCTGCCAATGTTACTCATGCAAGAGCTAATGGAGCTGCATGAGTATTACCTGTTTCTCAATGGCAACATTGAGAAACAAGATAAAAAGCTAAAGCAACTGGTTGAAACGAACTCGATAGGTCAACTCCTGAAAACCATACCGGGTATTGGAGATATGACAGCAAGTCTTTGTCTTGCCAACATCAGCAGTGCTACTGATTTTAAAAACGGTAGAAACATGGCAGCGTGGTTAGGACTTATTCCAGCGCAATACTCAACAGGTGGTAAGCCCAAATTATTAGGAATAAGTAAGCGAGGTAACAAAGCACTTCGAACCTTGTTTATTCATGCCGCCAGAGCCGTGATGTCGAGGCCGGATAAGACAGGTAAGGTTTATGGGGAGTGGCTGATAAACTTGCGAGCGACTAAGCCATTTAATGTTGTCACCGTTGCATTGGCTAACAAGCTTGCCCGAATAGCCTGGGCAGTCATGAAGACGAAACAAGCATTTAACAGTAAGGCGTTAGCACCGAGTTTGCAATGAGAATAGAGATGACGAAAACGGTAGAACCACTGGATTAAAACCTGACATAAAAAACAGCTTATAAAAGCTTTCGGCTTTTTTGAGGATAATCCAGCGCGGAACTCATCGTGGAGCAGGTGGCGAGAGCGCCTAATTAGACTCCGAATACATTAGCGCATAACCAACCCCGTTATCGAAAATTATTATCATTGCAATAACGAGGCGGACCATACATTTTTATGGCTGGATTTGCGCTCACTCGGATAAACGAAGCCAAATATTATTGCTGTTTTAAGGCTTGTCTTGCCGCTGCATAAATGCGGGCAATAGTAATGTTAAATACCCAGCGAATGAACTGCTCGGTGTATTTAATGGCGTAGTTCGCGCCCTTGCCGGCATAAACCAGCATACAGCCGAGTAGACCTTTAACTCGGTCTTGAAGCTCTGCGTTCATTTTGGCAATAGTGGCAACCGATTTCGCCATCACATCGTAAACGGTACCAATTGCGGCTCCTGATGCTTGTAAGGCTCCAACGGTCGCGGCGAAACCGCCATCAACTAATAGGGTCACGATAGCTGCGGCAATTTTATCTGCCCAGCCAGCGGAGTAGGTAGTATGTATACGGTGTTGATAATTAAGTACGACTCGTTTGCGTAGGTTAGCCACGGTTTGACTGTAAACATTATCCCAAGATTGTTGATTGGCTGTATTGATATAGCCTGGCCCGGTAATCATTGAATGAGCGGATAAGCGAATATCTTGGGTTCGCTCTAATAAATATTCTGCCCCGGTAATTGGTGCGTGATAAAAAGGCCAGACTGGAATTTTAGGGACAGGATCTGCGCCATGGATACAGCGAAATATTTTATCAACTCTGCCGGTGGTTTTTGTCGCGAAACCGTTTAACCCTACTCGCGGAGCGCCAAAAGTATATAAATAGACTTTGCCTTTAAATTCAGGGCTTGCTTTAATCCAATCTGCGGTTAAGCCAGCCAAGGCTCCTCCTAAGCTGTGCCCAATACAATGAATTATGCTGTTACCACTTGTTTTAGCTTGGCGTAAGTAGCTTGCTAACTCAGGTTTAAACGATGAGAAGCTTCGTTGAAAACCTATATGTACGCTGCTGCCACTGTCGCTACCGGTAGTGTGAGAGCTGATATTGGTAAGACCGTCTGCAGCGTTAGCCGTACCACGAATAGCGATAACATGATCGTTTTTGTATTGTTGACTTTTCCCCTTGCCTAGCAGCACAAAACCCGTTTGCTTACGCCAAAATAGACCGCCGGAGGTGCCTTGAATAACATCATTTGAGTTAAAGCTAAAATGTTTGCTTACAGCTCTGGGAATATCAATTGGCGAGCTTATTGTTTGTTCAACAGAGTATGCTGTTTCTGCTATACGAGAAGCTATTTGAGGCGAAATGGCTGACATAGGTAGGTCTCTAATTGGCTAAATGTTTGAGATCACTAAATGAAGATATTAAATCATCACCGTAATAAGCTACGTTTAAGTGGTCTGGGTAATAGCAAATGGATGACACGATTTGCATTCTGACTTCAGAAAAAGCGCTTGTATCAATCTCATAGTGAATCTCTTTATTGGTTAGTTCTCCATTAAGATTGATGAGCATCATGGCGACCGGCGTGGCAAGAGGAAGCCAAGGACTTGAACTTCTCCAAAGTTGGTACTTTTTTTCATTCTTTTCATGGTAAACAGCCAAGTGAACCATAGCGTTCTGCCCAAAAATATCTTTTGGATAACGAGACTTAATGATTATTTCAGGAAAGGAAAACTCACCATTTACATTCGTTTGCGTGTAATCCAGTTGTTCTTCTCCTTTTCTGTAGCCTTCATAAGCAAAGCGGCGAGTAATGGTTACATTGGCCAATGGTTCTCCATTCTCAGTTAAACGCCCTTTTATCTCGGGTGACATTTCCACATCTTGCTTAATAATGCCTATACCGAACACGGCTTGTACCTCCTGATGTTGAATAATCATGAAAACAAGGATAATCAGCGTGATTAGCCAAGCCGATTTTTTAGTTATGAGCTTACGAATAAGTATTGGGTTCATTCCAAGCAATGCACTTCCGATGTGATGAATAGTTGGATGATAAGTGAGCAAGCATGCTATTTTATAGTGTCTTTTTTGTCAATAGCGGATGAGCAGTTGATAGTTGGGGCCTTTTTGAGCGGCAGTCACTTTTCATTGCGGCAACGTGGTGTTGCAAGGCAGCAAAGCCGAGGTGGATGAAGCCGACGTGAAGCGCTGGATGAGTGTTTAATCGCACTTATTTTCACTGGTAAAAGCCGCTCTAAGGAGCGGTTTAATTAGATGGTCCGCCTCACCTCTAAGCTAGTCTTAGAGTTTGGCAAACAAAGAGGCGAACCATCATGTCTACAATTAAAGTTCTTGGTATCGATTTAGGCAAATCATCTTTTCACGTGATAGGCCGTGATTATTCTGATAACCAAGTTATCCGTAAAAAGTTTTCTCGTTCAGCATTAGTCCACTATCTTCACCAATTAAAGCCTGCACCATTGCTTTCGAAGCTTGTGGCGGTGCGCATTGGCTTGGCAGGCAATGTGAGTTGATGGGACATAAAGTCAGATTAATCCCTCCGCAATATGTAAAGCCCTTTGTTAAAAGTAATAAGAATGACTTCATTGATGCAGAGGCCATATGTGAAGCATCAATAAGACCTAATATGCGCTTTGTCAGCGTAAAGTCAGAAGAAGCTCAAGTTATTTCAGCAATTCATAAGGCGAGACACGGCTATATCAAAGACCGAACGGCCTGCATGTCCCGCATCGGTTCATTACTGCTGGAGTTTGGTATTGCTCTTCCTACAGGCCATAGCGTGATGAAGCAACTGTTCAACTGGCTTGCTCAGCAAAGGCAGGTGCTGCCAATGTTACTCATGCAAGAGCTAATGGAGCTGCATGAGTATTACCTGTTTCTCAATGGCAACATTGAGAAACAAGATAAAAAGCTAAAGCAACTGGTTGAAACGAACTCGATAGGTCAACTCCTGAAAACCATACCGGGTATTGGAGATATGACAGCAAGTCTTTGTCTTGCCAACATCAGCAGTGCTACTGATTTTAAAAACGGTAGAAACATGGCAGCGTGGTTAGGACTTATTCCAGCGCAATACTCAACAGGTGGTAAGCCCAAATTATTAGGAATAAGTAAGCGAGGTAACAAAGCACTTCGAACCTTGTTTATTCATGCCGCCAGAGCCGTGATGTCGAGGCCGGATAAGACAGGTAAGGTTTATGGGGAGTGGCTGATAAACTTGCGAGCGACTAAGCCATTTAATGTTGTCACCGTTGCATTGGCTAACAAGCTTGCCCGAATAGCCTGGGCAGTCATGAAGACGAAACAAGCATTTAACAGTAAGGCGTTAGCACCGAGTTTGCAATGAGAATAGAGATGACGAAAACGGTAGAACCACTGGATTAAAACCTGACATAAAAAACAGCTTATAAAAGCTTTCGGCTTTTTTGAGGATAATCCAGCGCGGAACTCATCGTGGAGCAGGTGGCGAGAGCGCCTAATTAGACTCCGAATACATTAGCGCATAACCAACCCCGTTATCGAAAATTATTATCATTGCAATAACGAGGCGGACCATACATTTTTATGGCTGGATTTGCGCTCACTCGGATAAACGAAGCCAAATATTATTGCTGTTTTAAGGCTTGTCTTGCCGCTGCATAAATGCGGGCAATAGTAATGTTAAATACCCAGCGAATGAACTGCTCGGTGTATTTAATGGCGTAGTTCGCGCCCTTGCCGGCATAAACCAGCATACAGCCGAGTAGACCTTTAACTCGGTCTTGAAGCTCTGCGTTCATTTTGGCAATAGTGGCAACCGATTTCGCCATCACATCGTAAACGGTACCAATTGCGGCTCCTGATGCTTGTAAGGCTCCAACGGTCGCGGCGAAACCGCCATCAACTAATAGGGTCACGATAGCTGCGGCAATTTTATCTGCCCAGCCAGCGGAGTAGGTAGTATGTATACGGTGTTGATAATTAAGTACGACTCGTTTGCGTAGGTTAGCCACGGTTTGACTGTAAACATTATCCCAAGATTGTTGATTGGCTGTATTGATATAGCCTGGCCCGGTAATCATTGAATGAGCGGATAAGCGAATATCTTGGGTTCGCTCTAATAAATATTCTGCCCCGGTAATTGGTGCGTGATAAAAAGGCCAGACTGGAATTTTAGGGACAGGATCTGCGCCATGGATACAGCGAAATATTTTATCAACTCTGCCGGTGGTTTTTGTCGCGAAACCGTTTAACCCTACTCGCGGAGCGCCAAAAGTATATAAATAGACTTTGCCTTTAAATTCAGGGCTTGCTTTAATCCAATCTGCGGTTAAGCCAGCCAAGGCTCCTCCTAAGCTGTGCCCAATACAATGAATTATGCTGTTACCACTTGTTTTAGCTTGGCGTAAGTAGCTTGCTAACTCAGGTTTAAACGATGAGAAGCTTCGTTGAAAACCAATATGCACGCTGCTGCCACTGTCGCTACCGGTAGTGTGAGAGCTGATATCGGTAAGCACGTCTGCAGCGTTATTCGTACCACGAATAGCGATAACATGGTCGTTTTTGTATTGTTGACTTTTCCCCTTGCCTAATAGCACAAAACCCGTTTGCTTTCGCCAGAATAGGCCACCGGAGGTGCCTTGAATAACATCATTTGAGTTAAAGCTAAAATGCTCTCTAATAGCTCCATCAATAACAAGTCGTGACCCTTTATGATGATGTTGAGTACCATAAGCGGTTAACGCTAACTCGGAAGCCATACTAGGTGAAATACTTGTCATAACGAGTTCTAACTCCTATTCGTTTATTGCAAATGAATTACTGATCCATTGGCTATTTAACTTGCTGATAGAGATTACAAGTTGTTTCTTTTCGTCAGAAAAATCAGCTGTATCAAATTCATATTGCATCTCTTGATAGCTGAGATCGCAATTTAATTTAGTGAGTTGTGTAGCGACTGGTTTCGCTAATGGCATCCAGCTACTTGATGAGTACCATAATTGATACAATTGATTATTTCGTTCCGTATAGATCCCCAAACTGACGCGTGAGTTTTGACCTAAGATATCTTTTGGGTAACGAGATTTAACTATCATCTTTGGAAAAGAAAATTGGCCGTCATCATCAGTAACCGTGTGTTGTAGTTGCTCTTGTCCCTTTCTGTAACCATCGTAAACAATGGTGCGTGCAATGGTTGCTCCTACAATAGGCTCTCCATTCTCAGTTAAACGCCCTTTTATCTCGGGTGACATTTCCACATCTTGCTTAATAATGCCTATACCGAACACGGCTTGTACCTCCTGATGTTGAATAATCATGAAAACAAGGATAATCAGCGTGATTAGCCAAGCCGATTTTTTAGTTATGAGCTTACGAATAAGTATTGGGTTCATTCCAAGCAATGCACTTCCGATGTGATGAATAGTTGGATGATAAGTGAGCAAGCATGCTATTTTATAGTGTCTTTTTTGTCAATAGTGACTGAGCAGTTGATGGTTGGGGCCTTTTTGAGCGGCAGTCACTTTTCATTGCGGCAACGTGGTGTTGCAAGGCAGCAAAGCCGAGGTGGATGAAGCCGACGTTAAGCGCTGGATGAGTGTTTAAGCCTAAATTTGTACATAAAACAACCGCCTTTAAGGCGGTTTTTTATGTCGCTTGGATTTTTAGCAATAAATTTGCAGCTTGATGCAATAAGGCTTGGTAGTTCACAAGTGTAAATGATTCTGCTTGCTATAGTTAAATCCTTGGTAAGCGGTTTGGTTTACTGCTGTGTAGTGAATGGTTATCAGTATTGGCAAAAGGAAAGCCCATGTTTAAAAGTTGGTCCTTAAAAATCAAGCTTGCGGTGTCGGCAAGTTTAGCAATTATTCTAGGCGGTTTTCTGGTGGAGGCGTTGTCATTTCGTGCCGCGTCAGAACGCTTGGATTTTGATGTGGAACAGCGCTTGATGAGTGCCTCGGCATCTTACAATCAATATGTAAGTGACTGGCTATTATCCAAAGAACGTTCTTTAAGCTCTATATCGGAAGAAGCAAAAGAAGAACAGATAGTGGCGCATTTGGCGCAGGTAAGAGATGCCGCCGCCTTTGATAACGTGTTTCTGGCTTATCCCGACGGCTCACAAAAAAATGCTAATGGCGTTGTTTTGCCACCGGGTAACGATGACCCGCGTAAGTGGGGTTGGTATATCAATGCCTTAAAGGCACCTCAGCAAGTCTTTATGGATAACCCCACGGTGGCCGCGGCAACTGGTGCCAATGTGGTGTCTTTAGGTAAGGCGATAAAGCTGAATGGCAAGCAAATGGTATTGGGAGCGGATGTAGAGATTACCGATATTCTTAACAGCTTGGATAAAGTGATTTTGCCGGGTGAAGGCTACATGTTTATTGTGAATAAGCAGGGTAATGTATTTGTCCACCCCGATGCCAAGTTGTTAAATCAAAGTATCGCCCAGTTGGGGCTTAATTTTAGCGAGATACAACAAGCGGCTTCTTCAGAGCGCTCGCGCTTAATTACTATTGATGGTAAAGAGTTCGTTATTTTTGCTAGCGCCATTAGTGGCAAACCTTTAATTACCGTGAGTGTGATTGACTATGACTCGCTAGTAGCGCCCCTATACGAAGCCGTGTTAGGGCAAATCATTGTGACGCTGTTGGTTGTGGCAGGCTGTGTGATTTTATTCAGCCTATTGTGTAATGTGCTATTTAGGCCTTTGGCTACAGTATCAGCGGCCTTGGCGCAGTTCGCTCAGGGTAATGGTGATTTAACCCAGCGCATTGAAATTGATGCTAAAGATGAAGTGGGCGAATTAGCCAGTAACTTCAATACTTTTGTAGCGACCTTACAGCAATTGATCAGCCATATTCAGCAGCAATCTAATCAGCTCGCCGAGCAATCGGATATTGGCAGTAAACGTGCGACCCAGTCGGTTGCTGAGATTGAAGGCCAACAGCAAGAAATTGCCATGGTGGCTACCGCAGTAACCGAAATGGCCTCGGCGACTCAAGAGATTGCCTCGCACGCAGACCGTACCGCTCAAGCCGCGCAGGACTCAACCCATAGCACAGGTAGTGGCCATGAGTTAGTGATGAATACGAAAAACTCGATTAACTCCTTGGCCGATGAGGTGAATGAAGCGGCCCTAGTTATCGCGGAACTTAGCAAGCATGCGGTAGAAATTAGCACGGTATTGTCGACCATTCAGGGCATCGCCGAGCAAACCAACTTGTTAGCTTTAAATGCAGCGATTGAGGCGGCCCGTGCCGGTGAACAAGGACGCGGTTTTGCCGTGGTAGCCGATGAAGTGCGAGTATTATCACAACGCACCCATACCTCTACCGAAGAAATTAAGAGCACCATTGAGACTCTACAAAAAACTACCGACCGCGCTGTTGCCTTAATGGAAAGTAGCTCTCGACTCGCGGGTGGCTCGGTGGAAGATGCCGATAAAGCATCTAACGCTTTAGCAGAGATTACTAATTCGGTATCGGTGATCAGTGATATGGCAACGCAAATTGCTACAGCAGCACAAGAGCAAACCCATGTGACCGGTGAAATTTCGCAAAACATCGTATCGATTAAAGATGTAAGTGACCAATTAACCGAAGGGGTAAGTGAAAACTTGGCTCAGTCACAGGAGTTAAGAAAGCAAGCTGAAGAGTTACAAAGTAAGGTGAAAACCTTCAAGATCTAAGGTTTTGTTTCACCATTAATAGGCGCTGTTGAACAGCGCCTTTTTTGTTGGGTTTAGCGTTTATCTAATGGTTTGGGTTTTAAGCCATTTGAATGTTTATAAAATAAGAACTTTCGCCAGCGGTGGCTTCATGCGTTTTTAAATAGCAAAAGCTTTCGCCTACGGCGATATACTTTTCTTTGCTGGCCAAAGAAAAGTATACAAAAGAAAGGCCACCCCGCATCTTCTTAGATCCTGCGTTGCTCATGCCCAAGGGCGTTGAAGTAACTCGCTACGCTCAAACAGACTTCAACTTTAATCCCTTGTTCATTTGCGCTACTCGGCGAAGATGATGGGGAAATATTCTGGTAGCCATTCAGCTTAGTTTTGCTTTTCAACACTCTGCGAATTTGTCGCTTAAAACATCACCACCAGTAAACACTTTACTCAATGCTTTTAAATCCCTTCATTATCGCCGAGCAACGCCGTTGACAAGCGGTGAAGCCGAGCACTGTTTGAGCGTAGCGAGTTGCGCAGGCGCGCTAGGGACTAGGTGAAAGCTTGGCTTTAAACAAAGCATCGCTTTGTAAGCTTGAACACAGGATAAAGATAATGCAGGGCGAGCTTTCTTTTTGCTTAGCTAAGCTTTTCTCGTTGAAGCTTAATGACGTCGCCGTCAGGGCGAAATCTGCACTATCAGCTAACTCTGTAAATCGACCAGTACCAAATACTCTCCACAAAGGCTTGCATATTTTCATGCTGATGCTTTTATTATTTATCGAGCTAGGTGGCTGATGTTGCTTAGGAAAGGTGATAATCTTGATTTTCCTCTTAATAAGTTGTTAGACCAGTAAATTAACCGGTGAACCCCTACACATCAAAAGCAATTTAAAATCTAGAAAAGGAAATAGTTAATGCCATTGAGTACAATAGTAAAAACGGAAGTTAGTAAAAACATTGAAAAATACGAAGGGCGTATCCCGCATTTGTATTTGGATACGGTCGGCAAGGTCACCGTCGGTATAGGCCATATGGTACCAAACAAAGCGGCGATGAGCACTGTCACAATGTATAAAAAAGGTGCCAACAATCTACTCATATTAGCAACCGCAGCCGAAAAGAATGCCGAATACGATGCGATAAAAAAACAGCCCTTTGGCAGGAGTTACGGAGCGTCCTCATTCAAGAAGCACACTACACTGATAATGAAAGACGCAGATATCAATGCACAGCGTGATAAGCACATCCAATCTTTTTACAAAGAACTCACTGGCTATTACACCACGGTTAACGGGTTCAATAAAACCTTTGATGCCATGCCCACCGAAGTGCAAAAAGCCTTGTTTGATATGGTGTTCAATCTGGGTATTACCAAACTCAAAAACCAATACATCAAATTCAATGGATTTGTAAAATCAGAAAATTGGATTAATGCTGCCAAGCAGAGTAATCGAATCGGTATTTCACCGATAAGAAACAAGTATGTATTTGACCTCTTTAAAGCCGCACAAAACAAAAAGCCAAAAACACCATAAGGATATAATTATGAAGCTAAAAACTTTGTTCTGCATTCCAATTGCCGCAATAGTTTTGGTCTTATACGCGTGCCAAACAACCAACACACAAACAGAGGCAGCAAAGCAGGAAGCGCGCTGGTATAACGTGAATGATTTCAAAGGCATTGATTCAATTGGAGCCAACCCTTACGACTTAGAGTTTGATATCGCATATTCAGGTATTGATGGTGATATCGTTCGAGTTAAAAACTGTTTAGAGGTATCGTTCCAAGGTGATAGTAAAATAGCAGAAAGGGAGTTTGCGCGTTGGGATTTGCTTAAATCCGACTGCGAGGCGGCAAAGCGCTTTTATGGTGCACCTGAAAATGCGGTTAGTTACTGGCCACCAACATTCGATTTGTCACTACTCAAAACATTCCCTTCTACGTCCATTCCTTACCTCGGTGGCCAAGGCTTACATGGCCGCAGTGGAAATTTGGCTGAGCATGAATCAACCTTGACCTTGATAGAATCCGGCGAGCACAGTGTTAAAGTATCTTATGATGGAATAGTAGTAAATTATGTGGTGGTGGCGCGAGGAGACTTCAATCGTGATGGCTATCAAGACTTATTTGTGCGAATGGACTGGTATATTGAGGATGCCTTTGGTGATGGTCACGATTGGGTGGCATTAACCAAGTTATCACCCAATGCAGCACCCATGATGCTGTGGCGAAAATAGCATACAGTATAATGGTTATTCTGGTCTAACAATTGCTTGCACCCGGAAAAAATAAAGCAGGCGTTAACAACCCCACCATAAAGGGGAATAACTTGAGCAATACTGAGTATCCTATTTCCTCCCATGCTTACTTAACGCTTGGCCGCTTACGCGAGCGTTAAGCGGGTAGGTTAGCTAGAGAGTACTCGCTACTAGCGTTTAAGTTTTGTGCTTAAGCAGCTGTTTTATTTCATCCAATTGCTGTTGTAATTCGCGCAAGCTGGGTTCTTGAGTACCGGCGGCTAGCTGGTCTTCTTGACGAACTTTGGCGTGTTCTTGCTCCATCACATTCACCACGATGCCAATTACCATGTTAAGAAAGGCAAAGGCCGAGAGAAAGATGAAGCTGAGGAAGTAGATCCAGCTAAGGCTATAGACTTGCATGGTCTCATACATCACATCGGTCCAATCTTCGAAGGTCATCACCCGAAATAGGGTGAGCATGGAGATGGCGATGTCGCCCCACAGCTCTGGGTTAATGGTTTCAAATAAAGTACTGCCAATCGCCGCATAAATATAAAAGATGATGAACATCAGCAGCATCACATAGCCCAGTTGCGGCAGTGCCTTAACCAGCGAGGTCAGTAAAATCCGCAGCTCAGGAATAATCGAGACCATCCGTAGCACTCGAAATACTCGAATCAAGCGGCCTATTACGGCCAACTCTGAGTTTTCTATAGGTACTAGGCTAACCAGCACGATTAAGCTGTCGAAGACATTCCAGAAACTCTTAAAAAACAGTTTTTTATTGGCTTCGGCGATAAAGCGGATGCTGATTTCTACGACAAAAAACAGGGTGATTAAGTAATCCAGTACCACCGTAGCGGTGACGACTTTTGGTGGTAGGGGATAGGTTTTGGCACCAATCAGCAAGGCTGAAACGAGGATCACCGAAATAACAAACAGTTCAAATAGTTTGTTGGCTTTCAGGCGTTCAAAATGGTGTTGCAAGGTTTGGCTATTTGTTAGCAAAGTTTGATTCACGAGTTAATAAGAGCTTAAGGAAATTTTGCCCTATTCTGTTCACATAACTCAAGCAACAAATGATAATTTGCCGCTGGTATTGCTGGCTTAGGGATTGGTGACGCTGTTGCTCTAAGGATCCGCCGTTTGCCGAGTAGCGAGTTTTAGTGCTTATTCTGTTTGCCCGTTGGCGCTGGCATCAGCGGGCGTATGCTCAGACGTTAAGATCTCTTGCCTTAGTAGCTGGGCTGAATCGCTGGCATTGGCTTGACACACAAATAGACCGATTTGTTCATAACCTCCCATCATTTGGGTTTTCGGTAAAAATTCTAAATACAAGCCGCAACCGGGACCATTATTGACGATCATGTTGTAGGCGGGCGGTAGGCCCATTTGTTCCATTAGAGCCAAAATAGCGGCGATGGTTTGTTGAATGGCCTTAACCATTTGCTGTTGTTCTTGCGCAGTGAGTTGATGTAAATAGCGATGTTCGCTGTTTTTCACGATTAGCAGCATATCTAGTGGGCGTTTCATAAAATAAGGCACCATTAGCTGCATTTCGCCGTAGTCTTTGATTAGCAGCTGTTTGGGGTTTTCCTCAATCATGTATTGGCTGAAGGCCTTATTGTGGCGCTGGCGAAAGCGCAAATTATTAAAAAAGTGCTGCGGTAAAATATTGCTATAGGCGATTTGTTGGTGGCCATGAACCAAGGACGCGCCAGCGCTGGCGCCATAGTTTTTAATAATCGAGACATAGCCACTCACCACGTCTTGCTGTTTAAGGTGCGTTTCTGAACTGGCCATGAAATCACTGGGTTGATGCAGTAGATCCTTTTCCAATTGAGCCAAGCGCTGAAAGCTAATTAGGGCATCTTCAAAGGGCATGTTATGCCAATCGCGATGATGTAAGGATGAGGTCCACTGTAAGAGGTGAAAGCCATAGGAGGCACGGCCAGTGTGAAAGGGATCTTGATGTAAAAAATAGTCGGCGTTTTCTTTGGGGATCTGCTCGATTGGGTGAAAAATGGGGTAGAGGTTTTTATTGATGAAGGTAAAGCCTTCGCTATGTTCCGCAATGTCCAAAATGTCGGCGCTTTTACCATCACAAATCGGGCAATAGTCATCTTGGCTGGTTTGGGTGGGTTTGGCGGTGGTATGAATGCGTTTGGCGCGCGCCGAGTTGTAAATGATTAAATTACCGTTGCGTGGGTCGATATGACAAACCCCGTCGGGGGCAAATTGCTTCAGTTGGGGATCCTCACTAATGTTTCTTAGTAAGTCGCGAAATTGCAGTTGGTCTAGGTGTTCACTAATGGCTAAGGCTTTGGCGGCACTTAGAGCAAGTTGTTGAGTCATAGGGGCCTCTTTGCTTTTCAACCCTGCCATTTGAGTATAGATGATAGCCGTTAAACATCGCAGCTGGATGATTGAGCTAGCTCAGCTATTGGGCTTTTTGACTTAATTTTACTGGGTCATAAGTGTTAATTAATTTCAGTGTACAAGTGTACGCTGAAGGCTTAAGCTAAGGTTATTATTCTCGCCAAGGAAAACCGATGGCTGGGTCAAGTTCTTATAGTAAAACTGAACAATTACTCAACGTGCTATCACACCTATTGGGTTTTATGGGGGCGCTGTTAGGCCTCGTTTTATTATTAGCCAAAGCGGAAGGCGGCTTAGCTGTGTCGGCGGTGGCCATTTATGGTGGCTCAATGGCCTTGTTGTTTTTGGCCTCTTGTTTATACCATGCTGTGAGCGAGGTTCGTTGGCAGGCACGGCTAAAATTGTTTGACCATGCCGCTATTTATCTTTTGATTGCCGGAACTTATACACCTATTTTGTTATTGGCCTTTGATGGTTGGCTGTCTTGGCTCTCGATGCTGGTGATTTGGTTATTAGCCGCTGTAGGCATCGCCTTTAAGCTGCTTACCGGCGTGCGTTTTCCCAAGTTGTCGCTAGGTACTTATTTGGTGATGGGCTGGTTGGCGCTAGCGTTGGCCTATCCGATGTATTTACATATTCCACCGGCAGGCCTCGCTTATTTACTGCTTGGCGGTGTGTTATTTAGTATTGGCGCCCTATTTTATGTGGCCAAGCACAAGGCTTATACCCATGCTATTTGGCATCTATTTGTGGTGGCCGGCTGTGCTTGTCATTTTATTAGCGTTTATCGCTATATTGTTCCTGTTTCAAGGTAGCCAAACCAGTTCGGGTAAGCTGTCTAAGGCCAATTTATCACCACGCTGCACCGCCAGTAGCGAGCTGGGTTGGCGTATCGAGCTGGCTTTAATGGCTTCGATTAAGCCCTGCTGAGCTTCTGGTTCACCATGTACCAATAGCAAGGGTGGTGCCGATTTAAATTGTTGATACCAATGAATGAGTTCCTCTTGGTCGGCATGTGCCGACAAGCCCCCGACGGTGTGAATGGAGGCCGCCACTTTAACCGGCTTGCCATTGATGGTGAGTTGGGAGGCACCATCAACTAACATTCTTCCGGGGGTGCTTAGCGCCTGATAGCCGCAAATAATCACATCACATTCACTACGCCATAGGTTGTGCTCCAAGTGACAGCGGATCCGCCCACCGTTGCACATGCCACTGCCGGCGATAATGATCAAACCTTCGCTAATCTCATTCAGCTCCATGGACTGCTCGGTGGTTTGAATAAATTCTACATTCGACAGTAAGGGGTGCTCTCCTGGGTGCTGGCGGGTAAAGCGCTTAAAGTCATCATCCATTATTGGGTAGTTGTTTAAGTAAACCTTGGTCGCCTCTATCGCCATTGGGCTATCGAGGCAAATTTTCCAGCGAGAAAGATCCCATTGCTTAGCATATAGGTGAAATAAATAGAGCAGCTCTTGAGCACGCCCCACCGAGAAGGCGGGCAGCAAAATATTGCCGCGACCGCCGCTGATGGTAGCGGCGAATATCTCGGCTAACTCATCGATGGTTTGCTGCCACGAGCGGTGTAGCCGGTTGCCGTAGGTGCTTTCCATTAATACTAAGTCGGCTTCTTCAATGGCCACAGGGTCATTGAGAATGGGCATGCCCTCGCGACCTAAGTCGCCACTAAAGACAATCTTCTTGTTGATGCCTAGCAACCACAGTTCCACTAATGCTGAACCTAGAATATGCCCGGCATCGTTTAAACGAAGCTTTAGCTGTGGCAATGGCTGTATTTGCTCGTCGTAATTAAGCGGCACAAATTGTTTTACGGTCCGCAGTACATCTTGCTCGTCAAATAAGGGTTCTAAAGGAGGCAGTTGCTGTTTTATGCGTTTCTTATTGAGGCGCTCTACATCGCGCTTTTGCAACATGGCGGCATCTTTAAGCATGATTTCACACAGTTCAGCCGAGGCCTTATGGGTGTAGATGGGGCCGCTAAAACCGTTTTTTACCAATTGCGGAAGCCGCCCAGAATGATCGATATGGGCATGGCTGAGGATCACCGCATCGATTTGCGAGGGCTCAAAAGGAAAGGGATCAAAGTTACGCATTGCATCACTTTTACTGCCTTGAATCAGGCCGCAGTCGAGTAATACTTGCTTATCACCTAAGTTGAGTAAATGGCAGGAGCCGGTGACTTCTTCGGTGGCACCAAAAAACTGTAAGCTAATGGTCATGCGGGTAACCTCCCCAAGTGGTGAGCGGGAAATAAATAGACGCGTTATTATCAGTTTAGCTTAGAGATCAACGCTAAAGGGTGGGGTGCTTCACGAACTATAAGGGCGAGTAGTAAATGCCTGTCGTAAAGGCTTACGACAGGCATTTGCGAGCGGCTTTAGGCCTTTAAGGTGGATAGCTGTTGGTTGAGCAACTGGGCAATGCTCGACAGTTCAGCGCTGATGTTTTCGATATCATGGGCCAATTGGTTTTGTACCCCTAGCGCCTCGCCTATGCCATTAATATTGCTGTTAATTTCTTCGCTAACATGGCTTTGCTGGTGGGCGGCGGTAGCCACTTGAGCGGTATGTTGATTAATCGCCGCGATACTGCTGACCACCTCGTTAAGCTGTTGATAACTGGCCTCGGTATTGAGCGCGGTATGGTCGACTTGCTCTCGGCTAGAGGCGATGGAATCCACGGTGGCACTCACATCATTTTGCAAGGCTTGGATCAATTGGTTAATTTCTTCGGTTGAACTTTGGGTGCGTCCCGCTAGGTTTCTTACTTCGTCGGCTACCACTGCAAAGCCGCGGCCTTGCTCACCGGCGCGAGCCGCCTCAATGGCCGCATTTAGCGCAAGCAGGTTGGTTTGTTCTGCGATGCCGCCAATGGTTTCGAGGATGCTATTAATGTCTTGGCTGCGTCCCGCTACTTGGCTAATTCGCTGACTAATGCCCTGCATGTTATTGGCAATGTTGCGAATTTGCTCAACTGACTGTTGGAACTCTTGCTGGGTTTGCAACAATTGTTGCTCGGCATGTTGAGCGTTGCTGGCGGTACTATTGGCCAGTTCTGCCACTTCACTGGCCGAAGAAGACATTTGGTTAACAGCGGCGGCCACATTGTCGGTATCAATTCTTTGAGTTCGGCCTGCTTGACCGGCGGCCTCGGCATTCTTAGCTAAATTTTTTGAACCGATGTTTAGTTGGGCCGCTTGCTGCTGTAATTGATTGACGATGTTACGTAACTTTTCAGTAAAGTTATTAAATTGACGGCTCATTTCAATTAACTCTTGGTGTTCATTCACCTCAAGCTGCATGGTTAAATCGCCATCTTTTCCCGCAAGGTAGCTGATGCGTCGAGTGATTTGGCTGAGGGTGCGCATAAAGCTTTGCACTATCATCGCGATTAGCGCTAGGCCGACGATCGCTATCACTAGCGAGCTCAGCAGCATTTTGTTGCGCGCTGCCGCGGCTTGCTCGGCAAATAAGTTTTGCAGTTGGTTGGCATTAAGTGCGCTGGCGGCGGTGGCTTGCTCCAGGCTCAATGTGGGGGCAGCGAATAGCCCGATGCAGGCGAGCATGGCGATGAAAACCAAGCTAATGGTGATGAAAAGTTTTAATTTAAACGACAGCGTTGCCATGAATGTTCCTCCTAGAGCTGGCCGGCTCATAGCTTCGCACACTCGCTCTGGCTTGTCGCTAAACTTATGTCACAAATGTATGATAATTAAGAAAATCAATAAGGGCATTGAAGAGGAAAAATCAGCCCTAAATTAGCCTATGCAGACGGCTGCTAAAGGTTATTATATGGCTAACCGTGGTTGGTTTATGGAGTGCGCGATGTCTTATCAGTTAGTTTTATTGGGCCTAGCTGGCCTTATTGCCTTGGGGATCTTACTGCATCACCCTTCGCGCACCCTTGGCATCCCTTCACTGCTGATTTTCATGGGGGTTGGTCTGGCCATCGGTAACGGCGAATTTAGTTTTATTTATGACGATCTTAGCTCAACCTCGCTGGTGGGCGGCTTTGCCTTAAACGTGATTGTATTTGTCGGGGGAATTAATACGCCTTTGCAGAGTATTAAGGTGGCGTATAAAGAAGGCGGGGTGCTGTCGTCTGTTGGGGTGATTTTCACCTCGTTGATTTTTGCCGTGGTGTTTTATCTATTATTTGATTATGACTTTGTTTACTGCCTGTTGTTTGCTGCGGTGTTGTCTTCTACCGATGCCGCTGCGGTATTTTCGATTCTTGAATCAAAGAAACTCAAACTGAAAGAGAGTACCGATACGGTATTGGAGTTTGAATCAGCCACCAATGACCCGGTGGCCTTGATTATGGTGGTGATATTAACACAGTTGTCTTTGTTTCCCGATGTCGCCATTAATCCCTTGGAGATCAGTCAAACCTTAGCCTTACAGCTAGTAGGAGGATTGCTGATTGGAGTGGTGGTTGGCAAGGTTTGTGTCTTGGCGCTGGCCCGCATTAGTTTGCCGGAATATGGCCTAATTCCGGTGTTTGTTTTGGCCTGTTTTATTTTTGCTAGCTTTGGTAGCGAGCTGTTGGGCGGCAATGTGTTAATTGCTTGCTATGTCTCTGGGGTATTAATTGGTAATGGTTTGCAGCGCGGGCGAGAAGTGAGCAAGCACTTTTTTAACAGCTTGTCATGGCTCGCTCAGGCGGTGATGTTTGTTATTCTTGGCTTGCAAATTTTCCCGCAGCAGTTGTTTGGGGTCTTTTGGCAAGCGCTTGTTCCCAGCGCTATCTTGATGCTGGTCGCGCGGCCCTTGGCGGTACAATTATGTTATCTGCCCTTTATACGAGCTTCCTGGAAGAAGCGGCTGTTTATTTCTAGCATCGGCCTGAAAGGCGCCACTCCCATCGTGTTTGCCTTAATTCCCGCCGCCGCGGGAGTAAATGGCGCCTTAGAGATGGTACACATGGTGTTCTTTGTGGTCTTGTACTCGGTATTGATTCAAGGCGCGGCTATCGAACCCTTGGCGAAGCGTTTGGGTCTAGCCAAGAACTAGCCGCGCTTAGCCTTGGCAGTATTCAAGGATTAACTGGCGTAACCAGCGGTGGGCGGGATCTTCTTCAAGGTGTTCCGGCCAAGCTAGTAGGTAACTAAAAGGAGCCATCTCAACGGGTAGGGGGAGCTGGGCTAATTTGTGGGTATTCACCACTTCTTGGGCGAAACTACGGGTACAGGTAAAGACTAAATCGCTGGACTGACAGAGCATGGTGGCGGCAAAAAAATCGGCGGTAAGCGTACTGTTTTCTATATGTAAGCCTTGCTCGGCTAGCACGGTGTGCAGCAGCCAACGTTCTCCCACTTCACATTCACAGCTTAAATGGGCCTGCTGGAGATAAGTGTTTAAATCCCACGCTTGTTGCAGCACCGGGTGGCCTTTACGTACCAAGCAAACGTGGTCTTCTCGATAGAGTTCCAAGCAGCGTACTTGTTTGGGTAAGTGTTTTACTTGCAGGTGGCTGGGGGCGCGCGGGTCGTTGTCACGAGTGAGGATGGCGAAGTCGTATTCACCGTGCTGTAAGCCCTCAATACTGCCGGCACTCAGTTTGTGAGTGGCCAATTTCAGCCCTGGCGCTAGACGGCTTAGTTTGCCAAAGAAGCGCGGCAAGAGTGTGGCAAAACAGGTTTCATTGACGCTGCAACGAAAACTGCGCTGGCTGCTGCTAGGCTCAAAGCCTTCGGCTTCAAGCATTTGATTGGCGGTTTGTAGCCATTGACGTAGTGTGGGAGCTAAGTTGCGCACCCTAGGTGTGGGGCTGAGGCCACCTGCATGGCGCACAAACAACGGGTCGTTCAGTTGTAAGCGGAGCTTGGCTAATTGCTTGCTTACCGCAGATTGAGTTAAGCAGAGCTTTTCAGCGGCTCGGGAAACACTGCGCTCTTCGAGTAGGCATAATAATACGCGCAGTAAATTGAGGTCATAGGACGTTGGCATATATTCCTCTTAGGACTAAATCTTGTGCCAAAACATCATTATGATTCATATTGCTAGGCACTTACAATGGCTCGCTTGTATCAGGAGTCCAACATGTCGTTTACCACTAAGCCCTTGCCCTTATTCATGTTAATGGTGTTATTTTCACCTTTGGCGATAGATATTTTCTTGCCGGCGATCCCGCAAATGACGGAGGCTTTTGCTGTACCTCTGGACTGGATGACGCAAACCATTCCAGTATTTTTGTTCGCCTTTGGTGTTGGCCAGCTAGTTGTAGGGCCGCTGGCCGATCGCTTTGGTCGACGTCCCACCGCCTTGCTGGGGGCGTTGCTCTATCTGTTGGGCTCAGTGGTGGCTGCGCTGTCTGTGGATTTCAGTTGCTTGATGCTGGCGCGTTTAGTTCAGGGTTTGGCGGCCAGTTGTTTGTCGGTGGCGGCCTTTGCCGGGGTCAGAGATGTCTATGGGGCGGAGCGCTCGAAAAGCATGTTTAGCTACCTAAATGGCGTTATTTGCATCGTTCCTGCGCTGGCTCCTTTATTGGGCGGAGTGCTTACTCACTATTGGTCTTGGTCGGCAAACTTCTGGTTTATGGGGCTGTATGGCTTGCTGGTGGGTTTGTTCTTATTGTTCGGCTTGCAAGAAACCCAACATGCGGCCCATGTTGCCAAGGGGCGCTTGTTCTCGTGGTCTCGTTATTTCAGTGTATTGCGGGTTCCGGCTTTTATTTATTACGCTAGCTTGGTGATGTTGGCTATGGCGATGATCATCGCCTATGTTTCCCAATCTCCGGGGCGCTTGATGGTGGACATGCAGCTGTCTAGCGCTCAATACGCCTTGTGGTTTGGCAGTAATGCCTTGCTTAATATTATTGCAGCTTTTGTCGCGCCATCGCTGATTAAGCGCTTGGGGCAAAACCAAGGCTTATGGTTGGGAGCCGGTTTGATGGCGGCAGCGGCGCTGGGCTTAATCTCTAGCCAGCAATTTGCCCATCCCTTGGCCTTTATGTTGCCCATTTATGTGTGTAGCGTGGGTTTCTGCTTGTTAATTGCGGTGGGGGCGGGCAGCGCCTTAGCGCCTTTTGCAGAGCGGGCGGGCACCGCTGCGGCTCTACTTGGCTTTATTCAGATGACCGGCTCAGCCAGTTTAGTGGCGTTGCTGGCATTAAGTGGACTATCGAGTAGCGAGCAATTGGCCATCCTCATGGCCTTGCCATTGTTGGTGATGGCCGTGGTCGCCGGACGCGCGGGTTTGCTGCTGGTGAGCAAACAGTAGTTATTTGAATTTGTTGTATTACTTGCCAAAAAGCGCCTCGCGGCGCTTTTTTATTACTAAAATATTGTTGGGGGCTGTTTTTTGGCAATTAAACGGGCTAAATCGAGCCCGTGGTTTATAGTTTTAAGTAATAGAATTAGCTTCTTTAGGACCATAGTTAGGTGAATTTTCTGCCCTTTTTGTTGCTATTTTGTAGCCTAGCCTGGGGACAAACTTCAGTGGTTTTTTTTAACCCGGGTAAGTCCGACGAGAGCTTTTGGCATGATGTTGATAGCTTTGCTGGCGCGGTGGCGGAAGATTTAGCGCTCGACTTTCGAACCTTTCACGCTCAGCGCAAGTATTATTCAATGATTCGTCATTTAGAGCAGATGATTGCCCAGCAGCAACTTCCCGACTACTTGATTTTGGTGAATGAAAAGCAAATTTTGCCAAAGATGCTGCGCTTATTGGAGGGCCAAAATGTCTATGTATTGGTAGCGCTGAACGATATCGATGTGCAACACCAAAGTATGCTCGAACAGCCTTATTGGCAGCAGCACTTACTCTCTAGTTTAATTCCAAATAACTATTGGGCCGGCTATCAGGCGGCTCGTGCTATGCATCTTGCTAGCGGTGAGCTAGCTGGGGAAGTGGCGATTATTTCTGGAGATAAACTTACCCCAGCCTCTATTCAGCGCGAGGCGGGAGCGAAGCATTTTTTTCAGCAGCAGCCGCAGTTAGAGTTAAAGCGAGTGGTTTATGCTGATTGGAATGAGCAACAAGGCTACCAACAAACACTGATGTTGTTGCGACGCTACCCAAACTTGAAGTATTTATGGGTGGCGAACGATGAAATGGCTTTTGGCAGTATTCAGGCCAGCAAAGAGCTAGGCAGACAAGCCGGTAAAGATTTGTTTATCGCCACCTTTAATACATCTGAGCGAGCCTTAAATTTACGCGAACAAGGGCAAATTAGCGCATTAGCAGGAGGCCATTTTGCCACCGTGGGCTGGGGTTTAGCGATGATTAAGCAGCATAGTCTTGGCGAAGTATTAGCTAAGAAGGTGGATGCGCCCTTGTTTATGCTGCTAGAACCCCATTCTGCCACCTTTCAATTAATTAAGGATAAAAATTGGCAACAGCTGGATTTTAGTAATTTGTCGTTCGATTTTGCGCATCCTTTTGGCTTCATTCAGTAAGCGTGGAATGTAACATGGCAGGCCGATTTCAATTGAAAACTCCGATCGCTAAACGTTTGGTGATTTTGATCATCAGTGCCAGCACCTTGTTTGCCTTACTCTCGGTGGCGATTCAGCTAGCTTTTAACTATATGGGGGCGGTGAGACACGCTGAAAGTTGGGTGGATGATTATAATCGCGCTAACTTAGCAACGATTGAACGGGCTGTTTGGCAGAGCGATCAGCAGCTACTGGAGAAGTTATTACGAGGCTTGGTACAACAGCAATACGTCGCCGCGGTGGAATTAAACTCAATAGGCGGCGTTGATGTGCAGCTTGGACAGCAGGTGGCTAAGCAAAAATCTTATCTCTACCCACTCAATTGGCATGGAGTGGTTTTGGGCGAATTAAGGATAGGTTTAGATCTGTCCTTAATTAAGCAAGATATTACCGCGCAGGCTTTGGTGATTTTATTCACTAATGGCTTAAAAACCTTTCTGATGAGTTTGATTATTTTATTGTTGGTGGGCTATCTGGTAACTGGCGATCTGCGTTTGTTGGCCGATACTGCCGATCAAATCTTTACCGAGCAGCAAGAGCTTGTGCCCTTGCCCAGTCGCTTGTTACAGCGCAGTGATGAAATTGGCTTGGTGGCCAGTTCTATGCAGCAATTACAACAACGTTTGCAAGTGGGTTTAGATGCACGAATGAAAGCCGAGCAGGCGTTGCAGCAATATCATCAGGAACTGGAAGAAAGTGTTCAGCAGCGCACCGAAGAGCTTAACTGGCAAACCGACGCCAACCAATTGTTATCCGAGATTTCCTTGGCGTTTTTAAATCAAAAACCTAATAACACTAAAGCCTTGTTGCAACGGGCAAGTTCAGCCATTGCTAGTTTATTTCCAGTTGAATTAGTGGCGGTGCTGGAGTTTGAGCGCCAGCAAGCGGTGTATCGTGATGTTTGGGCCTTGCCCGGGCAGCAAAATCCCTTTGAAAGTATAGATTTAAGTCCCCTTGGGCAACTCAAGCGGCGGATGGTTAATGTGGCACCGATAGTGGTGAGAGATGTTGCCAAACTGCGGCGCATTGCCCCCAATGAGTATGCTTTGTTGAAAAAAATGAAGATTAACTCCTTCATTGGCGTGCCGTTGAGTGATGGTAGAAAATCCTTTGGTTTGTTGGCCTGCGCCAGTCTAAAAAGTTGCGTCACCATGGATGAACATCAAGTGATTTTGCTGAGTCAATTTGCCGCTGCGGTTAGCGGTTTACTGATTAGCGAAAAAAACCATATTGCTATGGCGCGCTTACAAAACGAACTACTGCAAGTGAATGAACGGCTACAGGTATTGGCCGAAACCGATGAGCTGACCGGTTTGGTTAATCGGCGGCCGTTTAAGCGAGAGTTAAGTCGAGCCGTTACCGGTGCGCGCCGGCGTAAATCGCAATTTGCGGTGATGATGGCCGACATCGATTTTTTTAAAGCGTATAACGACCACTATGGGCATGTGCAGGGGACCAAGCACTTAAGCAAGTGGCCCAAGCCCTATCAAAAGTGGTACAGCGTAGCGACGATTGTGTGGCGCGAGTAGGCGGTGAAGAGTTTGCCATTTTGCTGTCTGACGCCAACAAACAAGAGTTGCCTCTCATGGCGCAACGAATAGTGGATGAGGTGGCCGCTTTACAGATAGAACATCTAGGCTCGAATATCGCCAAGGTGCTCACCATCAGTTTGGGGGCGGTGCTAGTTGAACCGGATGATGTATTAGAACCGGCTAAGTTATTGGAAATGGCCGATGCCTGTTTATATCAGGCCAAAAATCAGGGGCGTAATCGCGCGGTATTCGATCTCGATAGCTAAAGCTTTATTAGAAGCTGTTAGCTAGCTCACGCTTGCTATGATGATACTCAAACGCATCATATCGTATACTTAAACTAGGGTGAAGAAGTACAGAAGGGCTTAGCCGTGACACATACCAAGATGCTGAAATGGGCTATCAATGGTTACGTAATGTGTGCATTATTGGCCTTTCTCGCGACCGCTTTTAGCGGCGGTTATTCAGACAATCAGTTAGCACCGCGAGTATGGATATTTCCACTGCGTTTTGAATTTGCACTCGCTTTGTTATTCCTCAGTTTACTGGCCAGTTACTCATTATTATTTAACAGTTTGCACGGTCGCCTTCTGTTGGTAGCTATCGCGGTGGTGCATATTCTTAATATGATTTTCACTAGTACCTTGGTTGAATCTTCACTTGCGGCAATGTTCAGTACCGCTAGTATGCTCAGCCTAGGTGTGCTGTTGTATATCGCTTGGACCGACCCGTTACAAGACAAAGTGAAACGCTTACGCGCTTATCAACAGCAACGGCTTTATGAAAAACAGCAACAGGACAAAATCGATTACGCTTATTTACATACCGCCTTAAATAAAGAGCTACCGCATCATCAGGATAATAGCCACAAACACTCTTCCTAAGCTTGCCGCGTTTATGTATTGGCAGCATGGTTTGCCACGCCTGCCATGCTTTTGCTACTCTGCCACCACTAAAGCCCCACATTTCTCTGCTCTTAGGGGCACTTCATTGCATTAATACACCAGGCTGTGTATTGGCTGAGGCGCTATTTCGCTAAGCCAAGTTAGGATGTCACGATAGATGATTATTGAGAATGTATTGTTGCTTGCCGGTCAACGCCAGTTAGCCATAAAACACTGGCAGTTAGCGCCCTCTCAACACTGGGCCTTATTTGGTCATAGTGGTAGTGGCAAGTCCTTGTTAGGTGCCTGGTTAAATGGTGAGCTCAAGGCCGAACGCGGCCAGCTGAGTCAGCGGCCTGAGCGCATAGCCCTAGTGTCATTAGAACAGCAACAGGCCTTATTGGAAGCCGAGTTGGCCGATGACGATAGCGATTTTAGCGACGTGCAAGACAGTGGCCACAGCGTAGCGGAGCTGCTAGCCAAGGCCTCTACGCAAGTTGAGCAAATCGAGCGAGTCGTGCAGCAGTGTGATTTAAGCGCTTTGTTACAACGAGGATTTCGTTTGTTGTCCACTGGTGAAACCCGCCGGTTAATGCTGGCTTTGGCCTTATTGAAGCAGCCGCAATTGCTGATCCTAGATGAGCCATTTGCTGGTCTCGATTTTGCTCATCAACAGCAACTACTTAAGCTATTGGACGATCTTGCCAAACAATGTCAATTATTGCTGATTACCTCGCGAGACGAAGAGCTACCCAAGGTGATTACTCACGTGGCGGTGCTTGATGAGCAGGGGATAAACCAGCAGCTTAGTATCGAGCAATGGCGACAACACCCCGAGCGCCAACTATTGCAGCAGCAAGCTGAGCAACAATCACAAGCCATTGTGGCCGCCTTGCGCCAATTTCAAGCGCCAGAGTTGCCCGATCCATTATTTGCGATCCATGATGGTCAGGTGAGTTATGCCGGTGAGGTTTTGTTTAGCGGTTTAAACTGGCAAATTCATCCCGGCCAACATTGGCAGGTGCGTGGCCCTAATGGCTGTGGGAAGAGCACCTTATTAAATTTAATTTTTGGTGACCACCCCCAGTGTTATAGCAATCATATTGAGGTTCTAGGTTATCGCCGAGGTAGTGGTGAAAGCATTTGGCAAGTGAAACAACGCATAGGCATGGTATCGGCCAGCTTACATCTGCAGTATCGGGTTAATTGCAGCGCCTTAGAAGTGGTGTTATCGGGACTTTATGATTCAATAGGTATTTACCAACAGCCCAGTGAGTTAGAGTTACAGCAGGCGCGTTTATGGCTCAGTTTATTTGCCATGCAAGATCTTGAAAAACGCGACTTTAAGTCGCTGTCTTATGGCCAGCAACGGGTATTAATTATTGCCCGCGCCTTGGTAAAAGCCCCTAGTTTGTTATTGTTAGATGAGCCCTGTCAGGGCTTAGATTTCTTAGCCCGTAGTACCGTACTTAAAGCCTTAGAGCAAGTCGCTAAACATCAACTTAGCCACTTGGTTTATGTGACTCACCATCAAGAAGATAGCTTGCCCAGCATTAGTCATTTTGTGGACTTTGAGGCGGGCAAGGTCTGTATTAGCTGATGACGCGCAGCGCAGAAGATAAGGCGGCTTTAGCGCAGCAAAATAAGTCATCGTCGCTGTTTCGTGATTACTATCGGCGCGGCCCGGATTACCGGCATGGCGATAAGGTTGATTTTGCCGACATTAAAGATACCTTTGGTTTCGCCAGTTTAACGGTAGGAGCTTGGGTATCTCAGCAGGAGAAGGTACGCGCAGCAGAGCTGGTATTTGATGCCTTGGCTGATTTGGCCTTTTTATTAAATCTACCTCCTAAGGCCTTGGGTTTACGTGGCAGTTTAAGTTTGGCTTTTGGCAGCGGCGGGCAGCGTAATGTGCAGGCGCATTACGCACCGGCTCGGCGTTGTTTAGCCTTAGCCAAAAATGCCGGCGCTGGTGCGCTAGCCCACGAATGGTGGCATGCCTTTGACCATTACATGGCGGATAAATTGTTTGTTACTCCGGCTCAGGGTTTAGCGTTTGCTTCTAGCCGCTGGTTGGCCGATGAGCCGCAGCGCTCGCATCCTTTGAATCAATGCTTAGATCAAGTATTCGCCAGTGCCTTTCTTAGCCAGCAAGGCGAGCAGGCTCACGACTACGTTCGGCGCTCGGTGGCTTTAGATAAGCGCCTAGCACAACGCTATTTTAGTGTACCTACAGAGATGATGGCGCGAGCATTTGAAGCATGGATACAGGCCAATGATTTACTTAAAAATAGTTACCTAGTGGCGGGAACGAAGCAAAGTGAATTGGCTAAAGCTGGCGCCTACCCCGACTCTCAGCATTTGGCGGAAATCGGCCAAGCGCTGCAGCGCTATTTCAAGCTACTCGCTCAATTGTTAGCATAAGGTTAATTTTTTCGAGCAGAGCTTAACAAATTTAGCTATACCTTAATGAGCGAAAATCCACTTTAATCGCGGTACAGTTGACGGTACTTATAATAATTGACATTCTTGTTACTTTATCAGCATGGATAGACAGATGATGGAACATCGGCACACAAGATGGTATCTAAGCATAACGATGTGGGCTTGCTTGGGCTTGAGCGGGCTCGTTAGCGCTGCCGAATCTATCGATTTGAGAATCTTAACTTGGCCAGGTTACGCTGACCCTGACGTGGTAGCTAAATTTGAAGCGCGTTATCAGGTAAAGTTAAAAGTCAGTTATATCACCAATGACGATGATATGTGGCAGCGAATGCAAGCAAATCAGGCGGCGGATTACGACGTATTTGCGGTGAATACAGCAGAGCTGCAACGTTATATTGACCAGCAATTGGCGCTGCCAATTACTCCAGAAAACATTCCTAACTTAGCTCAGCAATTACCCCGTTTTAAACCTCTTAGTACCATTCCGGGTATAGTGCGTGAGCAGAAGCTGTATGCCATTCCTTATACCTATTCGGAAATGGGACTGATTTATAACTTAAATTACTTTGTTGAGCCGCCTCGTTCTTGGCGAGTATTGTGGGACCCACAATATCAGGCAAAAATTTTAGCCTACAATGGCAGTGCCCATAACTTTAGTTTGGCGGCCTTATACAATGGTTTAAGTAATCCCTTTCAACTTGAACCGCAGCAATTTGCCGAAGCCAGCCAGAGTTTGGTGGCCTTACGCCGTAATATTTTAACCTTTTATAAGTCACCAGAGCAGGCGCAGGACTTATTTCTGCAAGAGGATGTAGCCTTGTTGTTTGCCAACTACGGCACGCAACAATTAAAAATGCTACTCGATAGTGGAGCGGCGGTGGGTTACACCATTCCTGAAGAGGGCGCGCTGGCGTGGTTAGACTGTTGGGCAATAGCTAAAGGTGTGAGAAACAAGAGTTTAGCCGAAAAGTGGATCAACTATAGTTTGGAATCTTGGGTGAGTCAGCAGTTGACCTTGCGCCAAGGTTTGGCAAATACCATCGTGCCAGCGGCTCATTCCTTAGCCGAAGACAAAATTATCTGGCTGCAACAGGTCGAGGACCAACAGCTGCGTAGTCAATATTGGCAGAAGATCATCAGCGGCAAGCAAATAGCTAAGGTGCCGCCGTTGTGATGAAGAGTATCGCTCTTAAATATGGAATGTGGTTTGCCTTGTTTGGTGTGATTGCCTCGGTTGTCACCGCCACGGTCAGCTATCATCAGAGTCGCGGCTTATTGGCTAAAAGCGCCGAGCGCGAGTTGGCGACTACTACCCAGTTATTGAGCCGCAAATTTACAAACGATATTGCCGCGATTGCCAAAGATGTCGCCTTTCTTAGCCAAATTCCTGCCGCTAAAACAGTATTCTCAGCCGACAATAGTCCCTTGGCGGCCCAGCATATGGCGGACATTTTCAAGCAAAAGCTACGTTTAAACCAAAGCTATTTTCAGCTGCGCTTAATTGGCGCGGCTAATTATGGCAGAGAAGTGGTCAGGGTAGAGCGCTCGGGCGCGGGCCTGCGCGAGGTGGAGCCAAGTGAGTTAGAAGAAAAATCTCACTACCCTTATGTGTTTCGCAGCCTACGTTTGCCACCAAATGGCAGTTATATCTCCGAGGTAGATGTACATAGTGAACAAGGTGTGAAGCTTGGCCAGCATCAGCCGACCTTAAAAATCGCCGCCCCGGTGTATGTTGACGATTTAGCGGTGGGGGTTGTCGTGGTCAACCTAGGTTTGGCTTCCCTATTTAGCCAACTGCAAGCCGACTTGCCAGAAGGGGTAGAAATCTACTTGGCTAACCAGCAAGGCGACTACTTACTGCACCCTGATCCGGAAAAACAGTTCGGTTTTCATTTTGGCCACCGCTATTTAATACAGCAGGATTTTCCTAAGTTAGCTGGCTTATTTGATGATTTAAGACCCCGAAGTTATGTGCTGGAAGCCTCTAGTGAGGTTGGGCATCAGCGGGCGGTATCGTTCATTCCGGTATTCTATGGGCCAGAGCAACAGTCGAAAATGGCAGTACTAGGTTTGGCCAGTCCGCTGCCAAGTTTAAGGCATATTATCGACAGTTTGGCTGGCTCCATGATCAAGGTGAGCTTGGGTTTAAGTTTAGCGGGGTTACTCACCTCATTATTGTTTGCTAAGTTTCTTTCCCAGCCTATTCGTAACATGGTGTTGGCGGTGAAATCCTTTTCCTCCGAGCAGGCCAGCAATACCCATTTACTACCCCGTCATCGGAACGATGAACTGGGTTTGTTGGCGCGCAGTTTTGAGGCAATGTCGTTACAGATTAATCGACAAATCAGTGAGCTTAAACGCAACGAAGCCAACCTCAGTTATATGGCCAATCACGACAGTCTAACCGGTTTGCCAACCCGTGCTTTGTTTATGGAACAGCTGCGTAAATTGATTGCCAAAGCGGCGGCGCAAAAGACTAAGCTGGCGGTGGTTTTTATTGATTTAGATAACTTTAAGCAGGTTAACGATAGCTTGGGCCATGAAGCAGGCGACCGCCTACTGCAAGAGGTCTCCAAGGTTTTGCATGAAACAATAAGGGTGGGTGACTTGTTAGCTCGCTTCGCCGGTGATGAGTTTTTGTTGGCTTTGGAAGATATCGGCGAAACTCAGCAGGCTGACGAGGTAGTCAATGCCGTATTACGGCGCTTGGCCAAAGAAGTGAATTTGGGGCTACACATTCAGCCGGTTTATGCCAGCGTTGGTATCAGCCTGTATCCCGATGACGGAGTGGAAGCCCAAGAGCTGATCCGTAAGGCCGATCATGCTATGTACAAGGCAAAATCCAATGGCCGAAATCAATTTAGTTATTATCAATTGCCTTCTTCGTCGTCGCTGGCCTAGGCGACTTTTTCAAAGTGACGTTGGATCATGCTGGGTTTGTGTTTCACGAAACAGAGTTTTTCAGCGCAACTAAAACCTTGTTCGCTGAGCCATTGGCTGGCTAAGTTAACGTCTTTAAAAACGCGCTTAGTATAACGCTGTTCATCGGGCAGCATTCGCTCTAATTGGTATTGTTTTAGCGGCGAGAAACTAAATACTTGAGCAACGTGGCTCATGCCTCGTTCGACACACCATTGTTGTAAGTGAGTAATGTGTTGCTCTGCTTCTGGAACGGTTAATTCCCATTGTTCTAACATCACAAGATGTGCCCAAGGTTTAACCAGCGGTTTTCCCAGTTGTGTAAACTCTTGGCAAAATTGTTTTATGAGCTCCAGATTGCAGCTGCCTTGCACACTGGCTAACAAAATATTGTTGTAGCGAAATAGTTGGTAGGCGCCATGAAGCCTTGCTGTGTTCATCGCTGTGCTAATTTGCCATCGGGTAGTATAAGCCTAGTGAATCGGTGGCTTGGTTGGCAAATAATATAGTGGAATAAAAAGTGGAAAAGAGTTGCTCCGAGGAGCAACTCTAGACGGTATTATGCGCGTTTTTTACTGGCCACATCCATCCATACAGCAAGTAGCAAGATGCTGCCTTTGATGATTGATTGCCAGTAGGTGGGAACGTCCATCATGCTCATGCCGTTATCAAGGCTAGCCATAATGAAGGCACCCATTACTGCGCCAAATACGGTACCCACACCACCAGCTAAACTGGTGCCACCAATAACACAGGCGGCAATTGCATCCAATTCGGCGATATTACCCGCTGAAGGAGAACCAGCGCCTAAGCGAGAGGCTAGGATGAGGCCGGCAACCCCTACCAATAAGCCATTAATTGCAAATACGCTAAGTTTAGTGCGCTCTACGTTAATCCCAGATAAACGGCTGGCTTCTAAGTTGCCACCAATGGCGTAGATACGACGACCGAAGGCGGTTTTCTTGGCCATGAAGGCAAAGGCAAACATCAATACCACTAATACCAATACCGGAGCAGGAACGCCGCGGTAATCGTTGAGTAGTAGCACTGAGCCCAAGGCAACAATGGCAATCAGGCCAAATTTTAAAATGTCGCTGCTAACCGGGGTATTGCTTAAGTTATGGGCGGTACGAGATTTACGCAGTTTACCCTGCCAAGCGAAGAACACCGCAAGCGCGCCCACGGTGGCAACCATTGAGAACATGTCGGGTAGGTAACTTTGACCAATCACGCCCATTTCTTGGCTGGTGGGAGCAACTGTGCTACCACCTGTAATACCGATCAAGATGCCACGGAAGGCAAGCAAACCGGCTAAGGTCACGATGAAAGAAGGCACTTTACGGTAAGCAACCCACCAACCGTTCCATAAACCCAGTAACAAGCCTGCGGTTAGAGTCAGCACTATGGTGAGTGGCAGAGGCAGTTGCCACCAAACGTCCATAATCGCCGCTGCGCCGCCTAATAGCCCCATCATCGAACCGACTGAGAGGTCAATTTCAGCAGAAATAATCACAAATACCATGCCTATGGCCAAAATTCCGGTAATCGCGGTTTGGCGTAATAGGTTAGAGATATTACGTGGGGTTAAGTAGCTGCCATCGGTGGCAAAGTAAAAGAACAGCATGATGACGGCGATGGCCGCAAACATTACTAGTACTTGTAGCTTCATTTTTTTCAGGCTGTCGATCAAACTGAGCTTGATCTCGGGGTTGTTTACTGTTGTATCTTGACTCGACATGGTTATTACTCCTCGGCCAACGCGCAATCCATTACCATCTCTTGGGTAAGATTTTGGTTGTCTAATAGGCCTTTTAATTTACCTTCATGCATGACTAAAACGCGGTCGCTAATGCCCAATACTTCAGGGAGTTCGGAAGACACCATGATGATACTGATCCCTTGTTTTACCAGTTGATACATCAGCTTGTAGATTTCATATTTGGCGCCAACATCAATGCCTCGAGTAGGTTCATCCAAAATAAGAATGCGTGGTTTTAGTAATAGAAATTTTGCTAGAATCGCTTTTTGCTGATTACCGCCGCTGAGGCTTTTGATTGCCAATTCAGGAGTGGCGGTTTTCACCTTAAGCCGTTTTATCGAATCGTTGATAGCCGTTTGTTCGGCCGATTCGTTGAGTGTTTGTCCCAAACCGATGAAGTGGTTTAAACCTGCCAAGGTAATGTTTTGGCCTACTCCCATAATCGGTACAATACCATGGCGTTTACGATCTTCAGGAACCATGGCAATACCATAGTTGAGAGCATCACGGTTGTGGCGGATCTTGATCGGTTTGCCGTCTAGCTCAACAGGGCATTGGTAAACACCTTCGTAAGAGCCAAATAGGCATTGCATCAGCTCGGTTCGACCGGAGCCTACCAAGCCAGCAACCCCTAATATTTCGCCTTTACGTAGGCTAAAGCTGAGGTTGTCGACTTGCTTAAGGTTTGCTGATTTGCTGATTTTGGCATTCACTGGGCCGACTTTTAGGAATTCCTCCCCAATCGGATGCTCCTCTCGCGGAAATAGCTGTTTAAGTTCGCGTCCTACCATCATGCCGATAATGTCATCGGTGCTCATGCGACTAGCTTCTTGAGTACCAATATGTTCACCGTCGCGAATGATGCAGATACGATCAGAAATTTCCTTTACTTCGTTGAGCTTGTGAGAAATGTAAACACAACTCACCCCCTCTGTACGTAGTTGCTTAACGATGTCTAATAGCACACGGGTTTCTGACTCGGTTAGGGGAGCACTAGGCTCATCTAATACTAATACTTCGGCGTTTTTAGACAGGGCTTTGGCAATCTCAACCAATTGCTGCTGGCCAACCCCGAGTTCTTTAATCACGGTATCGGGTGAAATATCCAGTTTTACTCGTTTTAACAATTCCGCGGTTTGTTTATACATGGCGCTATGGTCGAGTACGCCATAAGAGCTGATTTCGGCACCAAGAAAGATGTTTTCCAGAATGCTTAGTTCCTTCACCAGAGTGAGCTCTTGGTGAATAATTGCGATGCCCTTTTCTTCGCTGTCGCGCACGCTACGTGATTGCAGCGGCTCGCCTTTGTAAATAATTTGTCCTTCGTAACTACCATAGGGATGAACACCGGTGAGCACCTTCATTAAGGTGGACTTACCTGAACCATTTTCGCCGCAAAGCGACACGACTTCGCCGCGCTCCAGGCTGAAATTAACCCCATTAAGCGCAATCACGCCGGAGAATTTTTTAACGATGTCTGACATCGTTAATAAGCTACTATCGCTCATAAATACTCCTGATAAAGGGCGGCCTTAGCTCGCCCTTAATACTGCTGTTATGAATTTACTGTGGATACGTAGGCTTATTGGTAAACGTCGGCTTTGCTATGGAAACCGTCGGCAATAACGGTTTGATCGATATTGGTTTTATCGACAGCAATTGGCGTTAATAGGTAAGCGGGTACGTCTTTGGTGCCGTTGTTTAAGCTAGCGTTAGATGTCGGGGTTTGGCCTTTACCCAGTTGCACAGCCAGTTCGGCAGCGGTGGTAGCAAGCAGTTTAATTGGCTTGTAAATAGTCATGGTTTGGGTGCCTTCAACCACGCGGCGAGCGGCGGCTAGGTCGGCATCTTGACCTGAAATATAAACTTTACCGGCTAAACCTTGTGCTTCTAAGGCCTGAATGGCACCGCCAGCGGTAGAGTCGTTAGACGCCACTACTACATCGATGTCGTTGTGGTTTGCAGTTAAAGCATTTTCCATAATTTTTAATGCGTTTTCAGCTAACCAGCCATCAACCCATTGGTCACCCACTACTTTAATGTCGCCTTTGTCGATTAGCGGTTGTAGTACGTTCATTTGACCTTGACGGAATAGCTTGGCGTTGTTATCAACTGGCGAACCGCCCATTAAGAAGAAGTTACCGCTGGCTTTGTGCTTAATTAAGGCTTCAGCTTGCAGTTCACCTACTTTCTCGTTGTCGAAAGAAAGGTAGAAGTCGATATCGGCATTATTAATTAAACGGTCATAGGCCAATACCTTAATGCCTTCTGCTTTCGCTTCTGCGATCACGTTGGCCAGCACCATGCCGTTGTAAGGGATGATGACTAAGACATCGACACCGCGTGAAATCATGTTTTCAATTTGGGAAATTTGCGCCGTTTCGTTACCGTTGGCCGATTGAACGAAAACATCAGCACCTAGCTCTTCAGCTTTACCAACAAAAAAGTCTCGGTCTTTTTGCCAGCGCTCTAAACGAAGGTCGTCAATTGCCATACCAATTTTTACCGGTTTGGCAAAAACAGGTGCGGAAACCGCAATGGCTAGGGCGCACAGTAGGGTAGTCAGTTTTTTCATTATTAGCTCCTTGCTATTCAGCTTGTTATATATTTTTGGCTAAGGTTGGGGCGTTTAGGCCACCCCATAAATCATTCCTCGGCAACAGATTAGGCGCTAATGCAAAGCTGACCAATGATGCTTTTTCGTACACTTATGATGTTTATTAATTATGCTTCTCACTCTGTGAACCAGCGCAAGAAAACGTTTTCCTAAAGGTGTCGATTTTGAATTTAGTGCCATAGTTGGCATTATTGTTGAACAAGAAATGTTAGCGGAATGAGGCTTTTTGCGAGCCGGATGAAACTGACTAAAATGTTATTAAGGCGCCTTGGAATGACGCCGTTACGGTTCTCACCCAGTACTTTGCCACCTTAACTATTATGTTGAAAATGTTGGATAATTTCTATCTCTGGAGGCGCTTCGCTAAAGGCTCTAAGGGTGTCTAAACCGGCGGGCTGGTTCGGCGTATATTGTTGCGCCAGCGCCTTAATCCAGCTCAGCCCTAAGCGGCTTTCGTAAGCCGAGCTAAATACACAGGCTACTTGATCGGCGTGGGCTTGCTCCAATAAAGATAAACAGCGATGCCATGGCCCTAGCAAACTGGGTTTCATAATCAATGCTTTTAATCCCTTGAAGTAGCGATAGCGATAATTGCTGTCTTGCAAACTTTCATCAAGACCAATGCCCACACCGGTACGCTCGGCCAGCATGGCAGATTGTTGTGGGTTGTTTAGTGGCTCTTCGATGTATTCGATACGTGATAAATCGATATTCTCGATAATAAAGATCGCCTGATTCCAAATCCAACTGCGGTTGGCGTCTAGGCGCAGACGTAACTGGGGATAGTGTTTTTGTAGGGCTTGAATTAATTCAATATCTTGTTTTGGCGATTGTCGAGCGACTTTTAGTTTGGCTAAATCGCTAGGCTGTTGTTCTAGAATTTGCTGGCAGTGTTGCCAATCGCCTTTTAGCAGTAAGCAACTGTCGTTGAAGTTGGCTTCGGGAGGCTCTCCGGCCATGGCACAATCAAGGCCAAAGGCGACGCTGGGGTAGAGTCGATGTTGAGGATGGCCTTGCAGGCAGGCAATCACTTGCTGTTCAGCCTGAGCAAGTGTTTCTTCGCTGAAGCCGGGTAATGGAGCGATTTCACCACGGCCAAGGCGACCGTCTTGGAAACGTAATTCAAGGTATAGTCCCTGCCGCTGCTGTAACTGAAAGTTACCCAGTTGTAGTGGCTGAGCTAGTTGTTGAGTGTAACGGCTGAGAGTCGCACTGTGCCAATCGCAGAGCATGTCAGCTCCTTATTCATCGAAGATAAATACAAGTTACCCGATAAATCTATCACTTAGCCGTAGGCTGCTGCAATAGGCAATAAGTCTAGCGTAACGAGGTTTTTCTCTACTTTGCACACTGTTGGCTTAGCCAACAGTGTGTTGATGTCGAGTCAAATCCAGTTAGCTGGAGCCAAGCCGCAATTGCAAACTAGGGGTTACGTTTAAACTTATTAAATTCAGGAGGGCGCTTCTCATTGAAGGCGTTACGCCCTTCTTGACCCTCTTCTGTCATGTAAAACAGCATGGTGGCATTGCCAGCGAGCTCTTGAAGACCAGCTTGTCCGTCACAGTCGGCATTTAGCGCCGCTTTTAAGCAGCGCAGCGCCATTGGGCTGTTTTGCAGCATTTCTCGACACCATTGCACGGTTTCTTTCTCTAGCTCGGCGTAGGGCACCACGGTATTCACTAAACCCATGTCCAGCGCTTCTTGGGCATTATACATGCGGCATAAAAACCAAATTTCGCGGGCTTTTTTCTGACCGACGATGCGCGCCATATAGCTGGCACCCCAGCCTCCGTCAAAGGAACCCACTTTGGGGCCAGTTTGGCCAAACTTGGCGTTATCGGCAGCAATGGTTAGATCGCACATCATGTGTAATACATGGCCGCCGCCCACCGCATAACCAGCTACCATGGCCACTACTGGTTTAGGGCAGGTGCGAATTTGTCTTTGAAAATCAAGCACATTTAAATGATGAGTGCCTTGTTCATCTTGGTAGCCACCATAGTCGCCGCGAACCGATTGGTCACCGCCGGAACAGAAGGCCAATTCGCCTTCGCCGGTAAGAATGATTACCCCGATGTCGGGGTCGATGCGGGCATCGTTTAAGGCGTGCATCATTTCCTGTACGGTGAGTGGACGAAAGGCGTTGCGCACCTGCGGTCGGTTAATGGTAATTTTGGCGATGCCACACTCAGACTTATGGTAGCGAATATCTTGGTAGTCTTGGTTGGCGTCATGCCAAATTACGGCGGAACGGTCAATGTTAGTCATGGCTTTCTCTTTGTTGTTGCTAAGACACTGGACAATAGCTGAAGAAACAGTGTCGGTTGTTCAAAATGGCAGTTGTGGCCGGCTTGTTCGATGCTGTGCCAACGTAGACGCGGATGCTGCTGTTGTAGCCGTTTGGCTAAACCTTGGTATTTATTGTCTAGGCTACCACCGATAAAATCCAGTGGCATTTTTAGCTGCTCCAGCTGAGCGCTGAGGTCACTTTGTAAGCCTAGGCTACAGGCACGTAGTGTGGCGGCTAGGCCTGAGCGCTCTTGTTGGGCTCGGCGTTTAATGAGTTGTTGACGTTGCGCCGCAGTCAGGTTGGCAAATACTGGCTGTTGATACCACTCTTGCAGCAGTTCATCTAAGGGTTCTTTTAGCCAACGGTCGGCCCAACGGTTGTCGTGCACTAGGCGTTGTTGGCGGGCGTCGGGGTCGCTTAAGCCAGGGTGGGCCGACTCGATAATTAAGTGCTGCAGGCCTTTGGGTGCATATAAGGCGTGATGCAGCGCCAAGCGGCCACCAAGGCTGTAGCCCAGCAAGTAATACTGGTTGATCTTAAGGCGCTTTAAACACTGGCTTAACTGCTGGCTAAAGTCTTTAAAGGCATGTCGTGGCTTAAGGCCTTGCCGGGCACTCATGCCATGTCCGGGAATATCTACGGTGACACAATAATAGTGTTGGCTGAGCTGGCTGATCAGCTCCTGCCAATCACGGCCGCAGCCAAGGAAGCCGTGCAATAACACTAGGCAGGGGTGTTGAGCTTGTCCATAAACACTACAGTGCATCTTGCTGAATAACCTGATTAATTAAGCTTTGGTAGCGGGCGCTGGCATCGCCAGAGGGCACACAAACTTCAATTAAGTAGCTTTGCTTGCTTTGCTGAGCCAGCTTGAAGGCATCGCTAAATTGTTGTTTATCTTCTACTTTGGCATAGGCTAAACCAAAACAGGCGGCAGCGCTGGCAAACTGGGTTTGATGGGGTAACTGGAAAAAGTCCCGCGCCAGCTGTTGATGTTGTTCGCCGCTGGTTAAACGAGGCAGCAAATTAAAAATTTCACCGCCGTTGTTATTGATCAGCACAATGGTTAGTGCCTGACTGCTTTGTGCAACTAAGCTCAGCGAGTTTAAGTCGTGCAATAGCGAGGTATCGCCAATAACGAGGGTACAGCGTTGTTGCAGTCCTTCGGCCACTCCGCAGCTGCTCGCCACCAAGCCGTCGATGCCTGAGGCGCCGCGATTAGCTAAATAATGGCTGGCACGACAAGGCCGCCCGAGTAACTCAAATAGCCGTACACTCATGCTATTGCCCATAAATAGGGCTGTGTTTGGTGGCTGTAATGCTGACACTTGCGCCACAATTGCCAACTCTGAATAGTCGCTTATGGCTTGCTCTACTAGCGGTGCTAACTGCTGCTGGGCGTGTCGCCATAACGCAAAATAGTGGTTCTCAGCATTTGAAACAGCTAGTGGGTGAGCTTGCAACCAAGCTAGAGCAGCACAGTGCCAGCGTTGCTGAATGCGGTGAGAGGGGTTAATCACCTGGTGATGAGGGTCGATTAACCAATGCTCGGCTTGAGTGTCTGCCAGATATTGGCCAAGCCGTTTAGACACCAACTTACCCCCAAATTGAATCACCAGCTTGGCTTGACTGTTGGCGGAAAACCCAGGGTTGGCGAGCAGCAATTCTGCTTGGCTAATCATTTGCTGTTGAGAAGACAGCGCCTGCCAGTGGCTTTGGCAGTCGACTAACACCGGTAGCCCCGCCTGTTGCGCCCAATCGACAATTGCCTGGCTTTGCGCTAACGCTTGTTGGCCAAGCACTACCAAAATTTGTTGCTGCTGGCGCAGGGTTAACCAAGCGGGATGTTGCTGGCAATTTATCGTTTGAGCTTGCACGCGATAATATGCGTTATCGCTGGCTAGCCAAGCCAACAAGGGACGTGCGTGTTCACTTAAGTCTTGTTTAACTTGTTCTGGGTAAAAGGGCTCGCGATAAGGACAGTTGAGATGAATCGGCCCCGCTTGCTGCTGTTGTTGGGCCAAGGCATGGCCTAAGTGGGTGAGCATGGTTTGTGGCGGGCTGGCTAAACTGGGCTCGCTTAATTGCGCTTGATAGACCGGATAGTGGCTAAAAATGCCCTGCTGTTGAATCGCCTGATTGGCTCCCATGCCAATTAACTCGCTGGGGCGGTCGGCACTTAAAATCACCAAGGGTACGCCATTTTGCCTCGCTTCCACCACCGCCGGGTAAAGGTTGGCAACGGCACTGCCAGAGGTGGTGATAACGACCACCGGCTGTTGTTTGGCGCGGGCTAGCCCTAGGGCAAAAAAGCCTAAACCGCGTTCATCAAAATGACAATGGCTAATACAGTCGGGGTGCTGAGCCACCGCTAGGCTTAAGGGGGCTGAACGAGAACCGGGGGCGAGGCAAAAGTGCTTTATACCATGGCGAACACAGTCTTCTATTAGCCATTCGGCCCAAGCGATATTAATGTTTTTAATCAAGCAGTGCGTCCTCATCCACTAATTGCAAAATAGTGGCTATTTTGTGGTTTAGCTCTTGCCACTCTTGGGCTGCTTGCGAGCCCGCCACAATGCCCGCGCCAGCAAAACTACTGAGTTGCTGGGGGCTGACTAAGGCGCTACGGATGGCCACCGAAAATTCACTTTGAGCGCCGCTTAGCCAACCTACGGCGCCGGCATACCAGCCGCGGGCATAACCTTCATTTTTAAGAATAAACTCTACCGCAGAAGAACGCGGTAGGCCACCCACAGCTGGGGTTGGGTGCAGTGCTTGTAGTAGTGAACGGTCGGCTAGGGCGGGACTGATGCGCGCCTGAATGCGGCGTTTTAAATGCTGGACTCGGTCTAGTTTCACCAGCTCCAGTTGTTCTAGAGCATTAACATGCAGGCTTAACTCTTGCAGGCGGCGGCTTAAATCTTCTACCACCAATTGGTTTTCCAGTTGATTTTTCGCATCTTCCAGCAACAGTTGACCCAGCTGCTGGTCTTGTTCTGGGCTGACGCCTCGCGGCGCAGTACCAGCCAGCGCTTCGCTAACCAGTTGACTGCCTTCGCGTGAATATAAACGCTCTGGGCTGCAACCGAGAAAGCTGTTAATGCCATCAAACTGAAATAGAAAGCTATAACATTTAGGCTCCTTTTGCTGCCATTGTTGCAGCAGAGTAAAGGGGTTAATCTCGCCATTTAATTGAATAGAAGTTTGCCGTGACAAGACCACTTTGGCGGTGTGCTGCTGAAATTCATCACTGGTGACTTCATCAACCAGCTTTTGCCATTGTTGGGCATTGGGTTGATCTTGGCGGCTCAGCGCCTTGGTGGCATTTTCGGGTAAGGGGCGGCTGGGGCGCAGCGCAGCAAAGGCTTGTTTAATGCGCTGATATTCTAATTCGGGTTGTTGCTGGAAGTTGGCGTTAACGAACAGCCGCGTGTATTCACCATCACAGCGGATCTCAAAGCGCGGAAGAATGAAACGATGCTGCGGAAAGCTTGGCCACTGGGCACTTTGTTGGGAAAAGGCGATGCCACCGTAAAAGCGTAATTGGTTATTACTTTTATCTAGCTGCTCACTCACCGCTTGCAGTTGTTCAAGGTCTAATACCGATTTTGCCGCGCCAATAAAAGCAACTTGCTGGCGGTGTTTGTTCTTCCAATAGCCGCGGGTAGTGTGTTGTTGCTGATTTAACCAAGCCAGCAGATCAAGCTTGTTGAGCTGAATACAAGCTTGCTGAAAACCTTGTTGCGGTGCTTGCCGAAGCTGGTCAATTAAGAATTGAAATTGGCTAGCCGATAGTCTCACTTAAACCATTCCTGCGGGAGATTAGCGTTTCAATGTAGCGGTTTTTAGCGCAACATTATAGTTAGATTTGGCTCTGCCTTGATGCTGAGCAATAATAGGCGCTAAGTTGTTATCGTTAATGTTGAATATTACTTTGAAATCATGGCTTCATGCGGCTCGTTTACGAACTCTGCCTTTGGCGAGCGCTTCGATTATTTTGGGTTCGGCTTTGGCCTATGCTCAACAGCAGTTTTTTTGGACGGTACTGGTTTTGGCCTTAGTCACCGCCTTGTTGCTGCAAATTTTATCCAATCTCGCTAACGATTACGGTGATGCCGAAAAGGGTCTCGACGACGATACTCGGCTTGGTCCCCAGCGGGCAATCCAAGCAGGCTTGTTATCGCGCCAGCAGATGCTGCGGGCGATTATTAGCGTGGCGGGCTTATCCATCGTTGCTGGCTTAGCGCTACTTAGCGTCAGCTTGGGTAACAATGTTACCGCGTGGTTAGGTTTTATCGGACTAGGTGGGCTTTCCATCATTGCGGCCATTGCCTATACCATGGGTTCTAAGCCCTACGGCTATCGCGGTTTTGGCGACATTAGCGTATTTATCTTCTTTGGTTTGCTGGGCGTGTTGGGTAGCTATTATCTACATACTCACCAGTTTGACCAGCGGGTGTTGATGCTGGCCGCGGCTAACGGCTTGTTAGCTACCGCGGTGCTAAATATTAATAATCTACGAGATTTCAAACCCGACCAACAAGCTGGCAAGCATACTCTAGCGGTACGTTTAGGCGAATACCGAGCCCGCTGTTACCATTTGGCCTTGGTGTACTTTGCCCTAGTATTGTTTGCACTGGTCACTTGGTTGCAGGCTCCCCTTAGCTTGGCTTGGTTATTCATCTTGCCTGCGCTGGCCTTAATTAAAGTGAGCCATGCGGTGTTTGTGGGTTATCAGGCGCAAGATCTTGATCAACAGTTACAAGCCACCGCAAAGTTGAGCTTTATCATTGCCTTAGTGTTTAGCGCCGGGATTCAAATCAGCTGGTAGCTAACTAAGCTGTGAGCTTATTTGCGCACTATAAAGAAAAAGCATTGAGCCAAGTCCTATAGCTTTGCTAAGGTAGTGACAGAGACTTGGGAGGATCGCCAATGCGCAAGATAGGGAGTGTCTTGTTGCCAGCGTTGTTATGCTCGGTTCCGGTTATGGCGGCTATTCAGCCGGCAAAATGGTATACCGCAGATGGCGTTGGCATTGTGCCCAGCATCGAAGTGATGGGCTTGTACGACAGCAATTTGACCAACAGGGAAAGCGATCAAATAGCCTCTTGGGGAACCATCGTTTCCCCGGCCATTAGCGCTATTTCCGAACAACAAAAAAGTGCCTACTATGCCAGTTACCGCCTGATTTGGGGGGACTACGCCGACAGTAGCGCGGATAATTTTGTTGACCATAAGTTCGGTTTAACCGGTGACTGGAAGTTTAGCGTCAGGCATCACTTGAATCTGCGTTATGACTTTCAGCGCAACCATGACCAACGTGGTGAGGGTATATCCTCAGGGGTGGGTGGCACCATCGACGAGCCAGTACGTTACCGCTTAAATGCGCTGCGTGGCCTTTATGACTTTGGTGCAGCCAGCGCTAGCGCTCAAGTCCAGCTAGAGGCGCTGCTGCGGCGTATCGACTATGAAAATTTCCGCGACTTCACTCAATTCCGAGATCGTAATGCCCTGCAAGGCAATGCCCGCTTTTTCTATCGGCTCTCTTCGGCGACGCGAATACTGGCCGAGCTGGGGGCGCTTAGCAGTGACTACCAACAACAGCAGGCTGGCGTAGCCAGTCGAGACTTTAACGACCTAGCCGGGTTTGTGGGAGCCGACTGGGAAATCAGCGGTAAAACTAAGGGGCGAGCCAAATTAGGTTGGCAACGGCGTAAGTTTGATCAAGGCGAGCGGGAACAGTTTAGCGGCTTGAGTTGGTCGCTGGCGGCCGACTGGTCACCACGCAGTTATTCCCATTTCACTCTGGCAGGGAGCCGTCAAGCTAAGGCGCCAGAGCAAGGCGGCGATGTTATCGACAATGACAAGCTGAGCGTTGATTGGGAGCATTATTGGTTACAGCGCTTAGCCACCGATCTCACCTTGACTTACAGTAATGACGATTATGTCGGCTTAGAGCGTAAAGATACAGTCTACGAAGGACGAGTGGGAATTCGCTATCAATTTCGCCGCTGGTTAGAAGTGTCCTTATGGCAATTATGGCGCGATAAAGACTCAAACCAGAGCGGTGTGAGTTACGACAAGCAAGTCACCAGCTTAAAGATTCGCATGAGTTTATAAGCTAGGTGTAACTCAAGCGGCAAGCCGCGGCGGCTAACAATGCTTAGCCTTGGTGGGTTAGTTTTATCGCGCCGTTTGTGAGATTTCGCTATTGTGGTTTAGTTTTATAGCTCCTATACTCGGCTCTCTTGTCGGAGTGCCGAAAGGCTGAGACCGCGGTTAGTAATAGCTACGTAGTGCGGGATCCGTATAACTTGATCAGGGTAATGCCTGCGCAGGGAACAAGATGAGTAATCCTATCTGTTTACTTTAGTTGCATCGCTTTTTGCTTAATGCAGCAGAGTGTCCGATTACTTTTCCTACATCCGACAAGCCTCATTGTTAAATTTTATTAAGAGGCCAGTCATGTCAAGACGCGAAAATCGAGCTGCAGCAGAGCAATACATCAATAATCTGCAAGGCCAACCCTTTCCTAATTCAGAAAAAATCTATGTTCAAGGTAGCCGAGACGATATTCAAGTGGCAATGCGCCAAATCAATCTCTCCGACAGCTTAGTCGGCGGTACCAAAGAGCAACCTCAATTTGAAGCCAACGAACCGGTACGAGTATATGACTCTTCAGGCATTTACAGCGACGAGCAGGCCGAGCTAGACGTACATAAGGGCTTGCCGCAGTTGCGTAAGGCTTGGATTGACGAGCGCGGCGATACTGAAGAACTCAGCGGCTTAAGTTCTAAGTTTTCTCAGCAGCGCCTCGCCGATGAAGGCTTAGATCATATTCGTTTTGAAAACCTACCTACCCCACGTAAGGCCAAGCTCGGAAAAACTGTTACTCAGTTGCACTATGCTCGCCAAGGCATTGTGACGCCAGAAATGGAATACATTGCGATCCGTGAAAACATGGGCCGCGAAAAAATCCGCCAAGACTTGCTGGAGCAGCAACAACCCGGTCACTCCTTTGGTGCGGCCTTGCCTGAGTACATTACCCCAGAATTTGTGCGTGACGAAGTGGCGCGCGGCCGAGCGATTATTCCGGCCAACATTAACCACGCCGAAGCCGAGCCGATGATCATTGGCCGTAACTTCTTGGTGAAGGTAAACGCCAATATCGGTAACTCGGCGGTCACCTCGTCGATTGAAGAAGAAGTAGAGAAGTTGGTATGGGCTACCCGCTGGGGCGCGGACACGGTGATGGACTTATCCACCGGTCGTTATATTCACGAAACCCGCGAATGGGTGATCCGTAACTCGCCGGTGCCGATTGGTACGGTGCCGATTTATCAGGCTCTAGAAAAAGTCAACGGCATTGCCGAAGATCTCACTTGGGAAGTATTTCGCGACACCCTGATTGAGCAAGCCGAGCAAGGGGTGGACTATTTCACCATTCATGCGGGGGTGTTACTGCGTTACGTGCCTATGACCGCCAAACGGGTGACCGGCATTGTGTCGCGAGGTGGTTCGATTATGGCTAAGTGGTGTTTGGCTCATCACCAAGAAAGCTTCCTCTATGAGCATTTCCGCGATATTTGTGAAATTTGTGCCGCCTATGATGTATCGCTATCCTTGGGTGACGGCATGCGCCCTGGTTCGATTGCCGATGCCAACGATGAAGCGCAATTTGCCGAATTGGAAACCCTGGGCGAGCTGACCAAGGTTGCTTGGGAATACGATGTGCAGGTGATCATCGAAGGCCCTGGTCACGTGCCGATGCAAATGATCAAAGAGAACATGGAGAAGCAGTTAGAAGAGTGTCATGAAGCGCCGTTCTACACCCTTGGCCCGCTAATTACCGATATTTCTCCTGGTTACGACCACTTCTCTTCGGGGATTGGTGCGGCGATGATCGGCTGGTTTGGTTGCGCCATGCTGTGTTACGTGACCCCTAAAGAACATCTGGGTCTACCCAATAAAGACGATGTTAAACAGGGTCTGATTGCCTACAAAATTGCTGCTCATGCGGCCGATTTAGCCAAAGGCCACAGTGGCGCGCAAATTCGCGATAACGCCATGAGTAAGGCGCGTTTCGAGTTCCGTTGGGAAGATCAATTCAACCTAGCGCTAGACCCCGATACGGCGCGTGCTTATCACGACGAAACCCTGCCGCAAGATTCAGCCAAGGTGGCGCATTTCTGCTCGATGTGTGGGCCTAAGTTCTGCTCGATGAAGATTTCTCAGGAAGTACGCGATTACGCTAACGACTTAGAAATAAAGTTGTTAGACGAGCCGCTAGCCGACTTGAGCTACGTAGCCGAAGGCATGGCGGAAAAGTCTGCCGAGTTTAGAGGCAAGGGCGCAGAAATTTATCACTCACCGCTACGCTCCGAGACCGCCGATGAACAATAAGTTTGCCGAGCAGCCCAGCCTGCGCCCGCAAATTTGGAGCATCGCCGGCAGCGATAGCTGCGGAGGTGCCGGTTTGCAGGCCGACTTGCTCACCGCCCACGATTTTGCGGTGGACTGCGCCACGGCAGTGACCGCAATTACCGCGCAAAACATTCAAGGGGTGAGGGCGATACAGGCCTCGTCGCTGGAACTGTTAGCTGCTCAATTAGATGCCTTAGCTGAAACTAACCCGGCCAAGGTGATCAAAATTGGCATGTTAGGCAGCGCCGAACTCGTGCACTTAGTGGCGGATAAAATCGCCAGCTACAAGGCTAACTGGGCGGAGCCGCCACTGGTGATTTGTGACCCAGTGCTGGTGGCCAGCTCCGGTGCTAGTTTAGCGCTAGAGGGAGTAATTGCTGCCTTACCAGCTTTGTTTGCGCAAAGCGATGTAGTCACGCCCAATGCCAGTGAGCTAGCCAGTTTAAGCGGCATCGAGCTAAACAGCGTAGCGGCACTTAAGCAGGCGTGTCAGCAGCTGTTAGCGCAGGGAGCAAAAGCGGTGTGGGCTAAGGGCGGTCACAGCACCATTACCCCAGAGCTTGCCGTGGACTATTACAGCGACGGGCTGCGCGAGATTCTGCTATCCAGCCCTCGCTTGAATGCGCCGCACACTCACGGTACTGGCTGCACGTTGGCCTCGGCCTTGGCTTCGGCGCTAGCGCACGATTTTGCCATGGAAGATGCCTTGGTATTGGCCAAGGCCTATGTATTTCAAGGGCTGAAACAGCTACAGGGGCGGGGCAACCTAGCTCACCTTGGCTGGCCGCAGCAGCGTAGTGATTTTCCGCGTGTGGAGTCGGCGCAAACCGCGCTAGGCCAAGATTTTGGTTTAGGCGAATCTTGGCCAGAAGCGGTGCCCTTTGCTCGCTGTGATACCAATCAGCTGGGTATTTACCCGGTGGTAGACAGCCTAGAGTGGATAGCGCGTTTGCTTAAATTAGGCGTGAAAACTCTGCAACTGCGGATCAAAGATAAAGCCGACAGTGAAGTGGAGGCCGATATTCAAGCCGCGATTGCACTGGGTCGGGATTATCAGGCGCGGCTGTTTATTAACGACTATTGGCAATTAGCGGTGAAACATGGCGCCTACGGGGTGCACTTGGGGCAAGAGGATCTAGAGGTAGCCGACTTAAGCGCCATTGCCGCGGCGGGTTTGCGCTTAGGTATTAGCACTCACGGTTATTTTGAATTGCTACGTGCCAGCCAGTTGCAACCCAGTTATATTGCTCTTGGGCATATTTTCCCCACTACCACCAAACAAATGCCGTCCAAGCCGCAGGGCTTGGCCAAGCTAAGCCGTTATGCGGCGCTAATGCAAGACTACCCCTTGGTAGCCATTGGCGGCATTGATCTGGAGCGCGCCAAGCAAGTATGGCAGTGTGGAGTAGGCAGTGTGGCGGTGGTACGAGCGATTACCGAAGCCAGTGATCCCGCTATTGCGCTAGCGGCGCTGCAGGCCATTGTTGAGCAGCCAAACCAGTAAAGGAAACACTATGAGTCGAAGCACATCCAAACCAGCAGCATTAAGCGATCAGGAATGCCTGCGCTACAGCCGTCACCTGTTATTAAAAGAATTAGGTGAGGCGGGGCAATTGAAACTGAAAAACGCTCAGGTCTTGCTAGTGGGGATGGGTGGCTTAGGCGCACCGGCGGCGCTGTATTTAGCCGCCGCTGGAGTAGGCAAATTGGTGATCGCCGATTTTGACCAGCTTGAGAGTTCTAACTTGCAGCGCCAGGTGTTATACCGCGAAGCCGATGTGGAGCAGCCTAAGGTAGTGGCCGCAAAACAGCAGCTACAGGCGCTTAATTCCAGCGTACAAGTGCGTACCGTGCAGCGCAAAATGGATGCAATGTTGTTAGCGATGGAAGTGGCGCAGGCCGATGTGGTGCTTGATTGTAGCGACAATATCGTCACTCGCTATGCGGTGAACCAAGCCTGTGTCGAGGCCAAGGTGCCCTTGGTCAGTGGCGCCGCAGTGGCCTTCGATGGTCAGCTAATGGTATTTGACTTTCGCCAAGCGCAGCAAGGCTGTTATCACTGCCTGTTTCCTGATGCCAGTGAGCAACAGCTTAACTGCAGCAACGCCGGGATTTTAGGCCCGGTGGTGGGCACCATCGGCAGCTTACAGGCCTTGGAAACGTTGAAACTGCTGGCCGATATTCCGTCTGCTCAAGTGGGCCGTTTTTCCAGCTTTGATGCGCATAGTCTGGAGTGGTTCCATCTTAAGGTGAATGCCGATAGCGCCTGCCCAGTATGTGGAGAAGAGAAACAAGCATCATGATTACTATCGAATTTAATGGTGAGCGCCTAGAGCTTGCAGCTGCGCTCACTCTGCAACAGCTGCTAGAGCAGCAACAACAAAACCCCAACGGCATCGCTGTGGTAGTCAACGGCAACATCGTTAGCCGCAGTGACTGGGCCAATACGCCGCTCAGCGAGCAGGCGAAAGTCAAAGTTTTTCGCGCAATTGCTGGCGGTTAGGAGAAGTACAGATGTTAAACATTGCAGATAAAAGTTTTACGAGTCGCTTGTTTACCGGAACCGGCAAATTTGCTACTTCCGAGTTAATGAGCCAAAGCATTCAAGCCAGTGGTAGCCAGTTGGTCACCATGGCGATGAAGCGTGTCGATGTGCAAGACCAAGACGACGATATCCTTGCGCCCTTGCTTAAAGCTGGGGTGAATCTATTGCCCAATACTTCCGGTGCGCGTAATGCCGAGGAAGCGATATTTGCCGCCCAGTTAGCGCGTGAGGCGCTGGGCACCAACTGGGTAAAATTGGAAATCCACCCCGATCCTAAATACCTCATGCCAGATCCGATTGAAACGCTAAAGGCCGCCGCCACTTTGGTGGAGCAGGGCTTTGTGGTATTGCCCTACGTGCATGCCGATCCGGTGCTGTGTAAGCGCTTAGAAGATCTAGGCTGCGCCGCGGTGATGCCGCTAGGCGCACCAATTGGCAGCAACAAGGGCTTACGAAGCCGCGATTTTCTGGAAATCATCATCGAGCAAGCTCGCGTGCCAGTGGTGGTGGATGCAGGCATCGGCGCACCTTCGGATGCCGCCTTGGCGATGGAGCTAGGAGCAGATGCGGTATTGGTGAATACCGCGATGGCGGTGGCCAAAGATCCGGTGGCCATGGCCAAGGCCTTTGCCCAAGCGGTTGAGGCAGGGCGCAGCGCCTACTTGGCCGGTTTAGGCGGCCAGCAACAGCAGGCTATGGCTTCGAGCCCTTTAACCGCCTTTCTGGATGACTGATAAGGAGCCGACATGAGCTTTTCTGAGCTATTGGCGCAGTATGATAGTGCCGAGGTACATCTGGCGATTAACAGCAAGTCGGCGGCCGATGTGGAGCGGGCGTTGGCCAAAGATAAGTTAGACTTAGACGATTTTCAGGCGCTGATCTCGCCCGCCGCGGAAGCCTACCTAGAGCAAATGGCGCAGCGCAGCCAGCGTATTACCCAACAGCGCTTTGGTAAAAATCAGCAGTTTTATATTCCCTTGTACTTAAGCAATATGTGCAGCAATGTTTGCGAGTATTGCGGCTTTTCCATGGGCAATAAAATTCGCCGAGTAACCTTGGATGAACAAGCCATCGATGCCGAGTTAGAAGCGATTAAACAACTGGGTTTTGATCATATTCTGCTGGTGACCGGAGAGTCGGAGCGGCTTACCGGCATGCCGTATTTTCGTAAGGTGCTACCGCGAGTCAAGGCGCGTTTTAACCATGTGTCCATGGAAGTGCAGCCCTTGGAGCAAGCCGAGTATGAAGAGCTCGTTAGCCTAGGCGTAGATGCGGTGATGGTTTATCAAGAAACCTATAACCGTCGGCGTTATGCCGAAGTACATCACAAGGGCAAGAAGTGCGATTTTGATTTTCGTTTGGCCACACCAGAGCGTTTAGGTGAAGCCGGGATCAGAAAGATTGGCATCGGGGCTTTGATCGGTTTAGATGAATGGCGCAATGATTGTTTCTTTGCTGCCGCCCACCTACAGTATTTAGAGCGCCGTTACTGGCAGAGCAAGTTCTCTATTTCGTTTCCGCGCCTGCGCCCCTGTGAAGGCAGCTTTCAGCCCAAATCTTTGATGACAGATAAGCAGTTGGTACAGCTTATCTGCGCCTATCGCTTATTTAATCACGATGTAGAACTGTCGCTGTCGACCCGTGAATCGGAGCATTTTCGCAATCACGCCATTCCACTGGGTATTACCAGCATGAGCGCTTTTTCTAGCACCCAGCCCGGTGGTTATGCAGACACTTCCTCTAAGGCTTTAGAGCAGTTTGAAATTAGCGACGATAGGCGCCCTGAAGAGGTGGCTGCCGCGGTGCGTAAGGCCGGTTACCAAGTGGTGTGGAAAGACTGGGACAGGGTGATGGGCTAACTTGCTTTGGTCGGGCTCGGCTAGATGTAGCTAAAATCGAAAAAATCGTGTTAGGCTAAGCGGCGCAATGCGCTCTGGCGCTAGAACGCGATAATTGAAGAGGTGAACGATGTTGAAAAACCTATTGCTGGTATTCACGTTGCTGATGGCGAGCCATGCGGCGATGGCCGACAAGCAAGTGGTAGGCGCCGCCGAATATGTCAAAGTACTGGAAGCCGATTTGGCTTTTTTGAGTCGAGTGGATACCGGGGCCGCCAGTACTTCTTTGCATGCGGTGGAGATGCATGTGCTAGATGGGGTAAACATCAACCCTGCTGATTACAGTGAGGCTGAGCAAAAGTCGGTGGTGCGGCCGAAGATGCGCAGCAACATTGGTAAGTACCTGCAATTTACTACCGAAAACGAGCAAGGCGAGCGACATCAGGGCAAGGCCAAAATTACCGATGTGGTGGCGGTGCGTAATTCGCAAGGTTTAGAGGTGCGTTATAAAGTGGCGCTGGCTGTGGCTTGGCAGGGGCAGGCGAAAACCGTAGAAGTGAACCTGCGTAACCGCAGTAAAATGCACTATAAAATGCTGCTGGGACGCAACTGGTTGGAAGGTGACTACTTAGTGGATGTAGAGCGCAATAAAAACTTAAAGTAGCTTAGGTTTTGAGAGAAAAGGGGCGAAGGCCCCTTTTTTGTTGCCGTGTAATTCACTTGCTCTAGTCCGTTCAGCGACTTTGTTCTTATAGCGCTTGGTATTGCCGCACAAAGCGGGCAAAGCGCGGTTTGCCCTTGCTGGTCAGCCCGTTATAACGATAGTGCACCATGCTGCCTATGGCGGGTGGAGTGGCACGCTGCTGCTCAGTTAAGCCACTACCCAATTTAAATAGCCGGCCTTGAGCGTCTTTTACCACCAGAGCACCCACCATGTTTTGGTATTTACCTTGCCCTTGGCTGTAAGCAACGACCTCGGCCTCGCCATCTTGATAGCTTTTATACTTAATCAAGGCCTTGCTGCGGGTCGCCAGATAGAGCGCGTCGGGATCGCGCAACATCAGCCCTTCTCCGCCATTATCGCTTAGTTCGGCCAGCTGGCGCTCGAGTGCCAATTGGTTGGAGTATGGCTGGTAAGTGGGTAACTGCAGAAAGGGTTTACCCTCAATTAGCTGCTGTAAGCGCTGATAACGCTGGCGATAACTGCCAGCAGCTTCGGGCAAATCAAACACCATAAATTGCAGAGCTTGCCATTGTTCAGCGGAGGGGTTTTGCTGCTGGATTAAACTCTGTAGTGCGCCAAACTGACCACGCCCCAACCAGAGCTCTCCTTCGATAGGAATACTCGGGAGTTGCTGGCGTAAGGTAGCGGGCAGAGAAATTATCAGACCGTTGCGGCTGATTAATTGTTGGCCATTCCAATAGGCTCTAATGCCATCGTATTTTCACACACCCAATAGCCTTGCAGCGGAATATCTTGAGAATATTCGCTAGCTAATAACAGGGCTGGTGGGGAGGTTTGCTGAGCAAGCGCCGCCTGCGGTGAAGACAGCAGTAACAAACACAAACTTAAAGGTGTGGCAGGGTTTGGTTTCATTAGTTTTTACCATTTAATGATTTTTTTATCATTAAATGGTAGGGCATAAGTTTTAGTTGCGCTAGCAACAGTCAGATTTTTGTTGTTACTGAAATAAGTTTGTATTGAGGGAATAGCATTAGCCATTAATGTTAGCAGCAGAGCGTTTAGGTTTAGTTTAGCGAGTTGTGTGTGCCAGCTGTTCGAGGTAATAGCAGTCTGTGTAATGTACTCATGGTGAGTGCAGCAGAAAATGGTTTTTAGGACGGGTATAACTTGAGCTTAAGCAAAGGCATAGACAGGTGGGGGGCGCTTCACACCGGAGTTAGTTCGGCTTGCTTAGCGGTCACTCCTTGTCGCGGCAGCTAAATAAAAAAAACCGACGCAGAGCGTCGGCAAATTAGTACCAATTAGCGATCGGTTTTCAGCTTATTTGCTGTAAATGTATTTGTTGACGATGTTTTCCAACTCTTCTTGACGGCCTGATACATGGGCAGGGTCAATATTTTCAGCAAGGGAGTGTTGTGCTAAAGACTCTAGGCTGTAATCACCAGACATAATGGCTTTACCAAAGTCACCGCTCCAACCGGCGTAACGCTCTGCTACGATTTTGCTAATTTCTTCGCTTTCGATCAGTTTGGCCGCTTTTTCTAGTGCTAGTGCACAAGTGTCCATACCGCCAATGTGACCGTGGAAGTAGTCAGCTGGATCGATACTTTGACGACGTAGTTTAGTATCAAACATCAAACCACCCGTAGCAAAGCCGCCATTGCGTAGAATGTCGTACATCACTGGTGTCCACTCTTCAACACTGTTCGGGAATTGGTCGGTATCCCAGCCAAGTTGAGCATCACCGCGGTTTGCATCAATAGAGCCAAATAGGCCTAGTGAAATGGCGGTGGCAATTTCGTGATGGAAAGAATGGCCAGCTAGGGTGGCGTGGTTTACTTCGATGTTAACTTTTACTTCGTTCTCTAGGCCAAATTGCTTCAAGAAGCCATATACCGTGGCGGTATCGTAATCGTATTGGTGTTTAGTGGGCTCTGCTGGTTTAGGCTCGATTAACAAGGTGCCTTTAAAGCCAATTTTATGCTTGTGCTCAACTACCATTTGGAAGAAGCGGCCTAGTTGCTCGCGTTCTTGACGTAGGTCGGTATTGAGTAACGTTTCATAACCTTCACGGCCACCCCATAATACGTAGTTTTCACCGCCTAGCATCTTAGTGGCGTTCATTGCTGTGAACACTTGAGTCGCTGCATAGGCAAATACTTCTGGATTAGGGTTAGAGCCTGCACCAGACATGAAGCGAGGGTTAGAGAAGGCGTTGGCGGTGCCCCACAATAGTTTCATGCCTGTTTCGTCTTGTTTCTGAGCTAGCACGTCCATCATGATTTTCATGTTTTCGGCGTACTCTTTAATTGAGTTGCCTTGTGGAGCCACATCTACATCGTGGAATGAGTAGTATGGAGTGCCAATTTTAGAGAAGAAATCGAAAGCTACATCGGCTTTTAGCTTGGCGTTTTCTAGTGTATCGCCACCTTGGTGCCAAGGACGGTCGAAGGTGCCTGCACCAAAGATGTCGTAGCCGTTCCAGCAGAAGTTATGCCAGTAACAAGCACCAAAGCGTAGGTGTTCGGCCATGGTTTTACCCATGATTACTTTATTGGCATCGTAATGGCGGAAAGCCAAGGGGTTAGTGGACTCAGGTCCTTCGTATGCGATTTTTTCAAATTGGTCAAAATATTGAGCCATGGTACTACTCCTAAAAAGAATGCGTTTTCATCCGGAGAACCTGTCTCCTGGTGAGTTTCATTGTTAGCTCTGGCAGGCTTTCCCTCAATTACGAAAAATGCAGGGTTTTTTCAGCTATTTACTTTTCGTGCGCTGACTCGCGTTTTTTCAGCGTGCTTTTTCAGGAAAATCAAAAAAAATAGCTGAAATAGGTTTCGATGTGAAATTTCGTAACAAGCTTATTCATGCTTAACGAAAAACATAAGTAGTGAGGGGCTATCGGGCTGCGGCGTCGCGTTTAAAACCAGAGAGCGAGTAGGAATTATTTAAGTATTGTTTCTGTACAGTATTGATGGTCTGGTTTAAGCGAGCCATAAAGTCTGGGTGCTGGCTTAAATACTGCTTGGAGATATAAATACCAAAAGGTCTAGCACTTTGTACTACTTCAATGTATTCGTCGTTAATCAAGTTAGGGTGCTCGGCGCTTTCTTTAAATACGTCAGCTGACAAAAAAGCCGCATCGATGCGTTTAACGTCGAACAGCATTTGCGCCAGTTTTTTTACATTGTGTTGTTTACCGATAACCTGATAGTGGTTTTGTAACAGCCAAAAATGGGTATTTGTTCCTTCAATTGAGGCGACTTTGGCTTGGCTTTTAAATGCCGCTGAATAAGGGTCTAAGAAGGTGTCGTAGCGAAAAAACCAGCTCCAATTGTTATACAGTAAAGGGCTAGAAAATTCGGCGAACTCATCACGTTGGCTATTTTGCGAGGCCAAGAAAAAACCATCCGCTTTATTGTGTTCAATTTCACTAAGTGCTCGCTTAAAATTGGGCACTATACTGGCTTGGTAGTCTTGCCCCATGCTTTGCATGATTTTCTCCAGCAAGAAATTGCCAACCGCTTGGGGAGCTTCGCTATTGGTGGTATAGGGGGGAAATCGGGATAAACCAAACGCAACGGCTCTGCTTGAGCGTTAGCAAGCCATAGCCCGACGAAAGCCGCCAGCAAGCGTGCTACTTTACCCATTCGCTATGGCTCCTTTTTACTCGCTATCCTTGCAGTATAGATTTCATTGTAAGCGGGTAGCTTGGCGAATAGCAAAATTATTTGAAAAAGCCTGAGCGCGCAGACTTTAGCTGAGTAGCTGCATAGTTAGCGCGAGTTTGCTTGGTGCTAGAGCGTAAACAAAAAAAAGCGCTATAAATAGCGCTTTTTAAGGTTGTTAGGCTTACTTGGCTAATAAGCTAAGGCTTTTATCCACTACATTGTCTACGGTGAAACCAAACAGTTTAAACAATTCACCAGCCGGAGCTGATTCACCAAAACTGGTCATGCCCACAGTGATACCGTCTAAACCAACGTATTTGCCCCAGTAGTCGGCTTGTAGCGCTTCTACTGCGACTCGTGCGCGTACTGCGTTGGGTAATACGGCTTCGCGGTAGTCGGCATCTTGCTTGTCGAAGCGCTCACAACAAGGCATCGAAACAACTCTCACTTGCTTACCTTGCTCGCTCAACTTGGCGGCTGCCGCTACGGCTAGTTCTACCTCGGATCCGGTAGCAATTAAGATCAACTCTGGCGTGCCACTGCAGTCTTTTAATACGTAAGCACCACGGCTAATTTGTTCTAATTGCTCAGTGCTGCGTTTTTGCTGCTCAAGTGCCTGACGAGAGAAGATTAACGCGCTAGGTCCGTCTTGACGCTCAATGGCGTTGATCCAAGACGCCGCCGATTCAACTTGGTCACAAGGGCGCCAAGTTTCCATGTTGGGAGTCAGGCGCAGACTCGCCACTTGCTCGACCGGTTGGTGAGTGGGGCCGTCTTCACCCAAACCGATGGAATCGTGGGTATAAACAAAAATTGAGCGCTGCTTCATTAGCGCCGCCATGCGCACAGCGTTACGCGCATATTCCATAAACATCAGGAAGGTGGCTGAATAAGGAATAAAGCCGCCATGTAAGGCGATGCCGTTTTGCATGGCTGACATACCAAACTCTCGCACCCCGTAGTGAATGTAGTTACCCGAAGCATCTTCGGCACTCACTGATTTAGAGCTAGCGTGGAAAGTTAAATTAGACGGTGCTAAATCGGCGGAACCACCGAGTAGCTCGGGCAACAACTTACCCACCACATCCAAGGTATTTTTAGACGCTTGGCGGCTAGCAATGTTAGCGGGTTGATTTTGTAAACCTTGCAACAAGGCTAGGCTTTCAGCTTGCCAGTTTTCTGGCAACTCACCTTGAACCCGGCGCGAGTATTCTCTGGCCAATTCTGGGTAGGCTTTTTTATAGGCGGCAAACAGGTCATTCCAAGCATTTTCTTGTTCACTGCCCTTGGCTTTGTGGTCCCAAGCTTGATAAATATGGCTGGGAACTTCAAAAGCAGGGTACTGCCAGCCAAGAAACTCGCGGGCGGCTTTGATTTCGTCTTCGCCTAGTGGTGCGCCGTGACAGTCGTGAGAACCCGATTTATTGGGTGAACCAAAACCAATAATGGTTTTAGTACAAATTAAGGTGGGTTTGCTTAGCTCGGCTTTAGCTGCAACAATGGCGGCATTAATTTGCTCTGGATCGTGGCCGTCTACGTCACGGATTACTTGCCAGCCGTAGGCTTCAAAGCGAGCTGGGGTATCGTCGGTGAACCAGCCTTCTACGTGGCCATCAATAGAAATGCCGTTATCATCCCAGAAGGCAATCAGTTTGCCTAAGCCTAGAGTACCGGCCAGTGAACAAACTTCGTGCGAGATACCTTCCATTAAACAGCCATCGCCCATGAAGGCGTAGCTGAAGTGGTCGACCACAGCAAAGTCGTCGCGGTTAAATTGGGCAGCGAGCATTTTTTCTGCCAGTGCCATACCCACCGCATTGGCGATCCCTTGACCCAGTGGGCCAGTGGTGGTTTCTACGCCGGGAGCGTAACCGTACTCTGGGTGACCGGGCGTTTTAGAATGCAGCTGGCGGAAGTTTTTCAATTCTTCAATGGGTAGCTCATACCCGCTTAGGTGAAGCAGAGAATAGAGCAGCATCGAGCCATGGCCGTTAGATAGTACGAAGCGGTCGCGGTTGCTCCAGCTAGGGTTGCTAGGGTTGTGAACTAAGTGGTCACGCCATAGTACTTCGGCGATATCGGCCATGCCCATGGGCGCACCAGGGTGGCCTGATTTTGCTTGCTGCACGCCATCCATGCTTAGCGCACGGATCGCGTTGGCGTATTGTTGACGAGGGTGAGACATCTTTTGCTTCCTAATAGTGGCTTAAGCTTGTAATGCTTCAACTAGCATTTTGTCGAGTTTGACTTGATCAACGGCAAAGGCACGAATACCTTCCGCGAGTTTTTCTGTGGCCATGGCATCTTCGTTATGAGCCCAGTAAAACTCGGCTTCGGTCATTGGCTCGGGGCGTGTTTTAGTGACGCCTTGGTCTTGTAAGCGCGGTTCTAGCACTTGTTCAGTTTGATCAAGTTCTTCTAGTAGTGCTGGCCCAATGGTGAGGCGATCACAACCGGCAAGCTCAATAATTTCCCCAATATTGCGGAAGCTCGCTCCCATTACCACGGTGTTGTAACCGTGATCTTTGTAGTAACGGTAAATCTCGGTGACCGAAATAACACCGGGGTCATTCACGCCGCTGTAGTCGATGCTGGCGTCTTTGGCTTTGTACCAATCTAGGATCCGTCCAACGAAGGGCGAAATTAAGAATACGCCAGCTTCGGCACAGGCGCGTGCTTGGGCGAATGAAAATAATAGGGTTAGGTTACAGTTAATCCCTTCTTTTTCTAATTGTTCGGCGGCGCGAATACCTTGCCAAGTTGAGGCCAACTTAATCAACACGCGTTCTTTGCTTACGCCAGCGGCTTGATATAACTCTATTAGGCGGCGCGCCTTGGCAATACTGGCTTCGGTATCAAACGATAAGCGGGCATCTACTTCGGTAGAGATACGTCCAGGAACCAGTTCTAGCACCTTGCAACCAATGGTTACCACCACTTTGTCGGCAGCCATAGCTAGTTGTTCGGCGGGATCATCGCTTTGGGTTTTCGCCCAAGCTGCTACTTCTTTTAACAGTTCGGAGTATTCCGGTAAGGCAAGTGCTTTGACGATCAGTGAAGGATTGGTGGTAGCGTCTTCAGGTGAAAATTTACGCATGGTGTCTAAGTCACCGGTATCGGCCACCACGGTGGTGTATTGTTTCAGCTGTTGTAGTAGAGAACTCATAAAAAGTATCGACCCTTAGTAATGAAATCATATTCCTAGGCTTGTTGGTTTGCCTGCATTATCAGTTGCAGGTCAAGCTTCCAACTAAGCTCCATATCCGTATAAAGTGCCAGACTGGCAGTTAAGTACAATTACGCTTTTTTTAGCGCTTATGTTGAATTTTCGCAGTGTCGATCAAGATCACGTTGTATTGGTGTGTTTGGCTTGCCTCACCGCGACAAGATGTTGCCTTGTTGTACTTATTCAAAGCAGCATGCGCCCATCGGCTAAAAAAAGATACGCAATAAAGTGGCAGATATATAGTAAGGTGAATCATGTTTTTTCATTGTTCACCGTATTTGTTGGTTGATTTTTATACTTAAACTCACGCTGTTTGCGGAGAGCTTGCTTGGCAATAAAACACCAGCTTTTAGTCAGTTATGCTGTGTTTATCGCCTAGTCAAGTTCGTTTATTGGCCACTTAGGCCTGTTTTAATGGTTGCTTTGTTTGCTCAATAAACGGAGCTAGCTCTCGGTTTGTCATGCCTTTTTGCTCACGTAGCATGCCGGGGGCCATTCCCCAGCGTTTTTTGACCGCGCAGGAGAGATATTGTGGACTGCTGAAACCCACGGTTTGGGCTATTTGGCTCAAGGTTTGATCGGTATCAACCAATAATTCTAGGGCTAGGTTGAGTTGGCAATCCAGTAAATAGGCATGTAGGGACATACCCAGCTCATGGTGAAACTTGTTGTCGATGGCACCGCGCGAGCAGCCCAGCTCGGCCAAGATGTGTTTTACTTTGATATTGCCCTGATTAATCCGTATCAGGTTAAGCGCCCCACGTACCAAGTTATCTTTAAAATGGAAGAAGTCGGTGGAGTCGCGAGCAATCACCCGTTCTGGCTGCACATAATGTTGATGCTGAATCAGCTGTTTGCCTTCCATTAAGGGCTGCAGTAAGGAAGCGGCCAAGTAACCCATGGCTCGGGTACCCTGGCGCACCGAGGTTAAGCTGGGTAGGCTGAGGGTACAGTTGAGTTCATCATCGTCGATGCCCATGATCGACACATCTTCAGGAATGCTAATTTTTGCCAGTTTGCAGGCATAGCTCAGCTGGCGCGCACGCACGTCATTGGCGGCAATAATGCCCACTGGTTTGGGCAGGCGAGTTAACCATTCACATAAACAGGCTAGGTCACTGTCCCAAGTATCGGCATTGTCTCTAGCGGTAAATTCGCTATAACTGCATTGATTGTCAACGCACCATTGACGCAGCAGGGTTTGTCGATTGGCCGACCAATTATTAAAGGGGCGGTTAGGGTAGCCGCAGAAGGCCAGATGAGTGTAACGGCGCATTTTTAAAAAACGCGCCGCCATATTGATGATCTGTTTGTTATCCGACATCACTAGCGGATAGCCCTGCATTTGTTTGGCTACAGTTTCACTACTGGCAACCCCCACCACTGGAATATCTCGTGATTGGATGGCGTCACGAATGTCGGGGTGATCAAAATCGGCGATCACGCCATCTCCTTGCCACTTATTAAAATCGTCCACCGAAAATAGGTTTTGTTCGCCGATGAATAGATTCCACGGGCTGCCTTTTTTCACAAATGAAGAGATGCCCGTGATGATGCCGCGGTCATAGGCCATGTTGGCGTTAAGTAACAGTGCAACGCGGTAGTTTTCGGTCATCGTCGGTTTCCAATGGCTAAGGGAAATAAATAAACAGTATTGCAGTCATACACGTAGTGAACGCCAGCCTGTTGGCTGGCGCAGAGCAGAGCTAAGTGCTTAAAACAAACCAAGCAACTGCGGGTAAAGCGCTTGATAACAGGCGCGGCGTTGGGCGTAATTAGCATGGCGCTCGGCATTGCTTTGGTGTACTTCAACCAACTCGGGAACCGGACAAACCTGTTCTAAACTGGCTTCAGGATTAACCGCCAATTGAGCCAAGCGAGCCGCACCTAGGGCTGGGCCAACTTCACCGCCTAGGCGGTAGCTCATTGCTTGACCGAATACATCGGCCAGCATTTGCCGCCAGTAACGGCTACGTGCGCCGCCGCCAATCAAAGTGATTTCCTCAGGTTTTAAGCCAGTGGCATGCAGCGCATCCAAACCATCGGCAAAGGCAAAGGCTACCCCTTCTAGAACGGCTCGGCATAGGTCTAGCGGGCCAGTTGAGTGAGTCATGCCAAAGAACACGCCTTTGGCTTCGGGGTTGTTATGAGGTGTGCGCTCGCCCGATAAGTAAGGTAGGAACACCACAGGGTTGTCACTTTCTGGAGCGGCTTCTACTGCCTCTAACATGCTCGGTACATCGGCTTGTCCAGTGAGCTTAACCACCCAGTCTAAGCAAGAGGCCGCGCTAAGAATCACCGACATTTGGTGCCAAGTGCCGGGTAAGGCATGACAGAAGCTGTGCAAGGCAGACTCTGGGTTGCTGAGGTAGCCATCGCTAACCGCAAAATAAACCCCCGAGGTACCTAAAGACAGCATGGCTTGTCCGGGTTTGGTGATACCTACGCCCACCGCACCCGCGGCGTTGTCACCACCACCCGCTACCAGTGGTACTGCAGGCATGCCCCAGCGCTCGGCTAATTCGGCTTTTAGTTGACCGGTAATTTGGTTGCCTTCAAACAAGGCGGGCATGTGCTCACGAGTGAGGCCAGTGGCGGCGAGGATTTGCTCGCTCCAATCACGTTTTGCCACATCGAGCCACATGGTGCCAGCGGCATCAGACATATCTGAAGCGAACTCACCAGATAACAAATAACGTAGGTAATCTTTAGGTAATAGTACTTTGTCGACCTTGGCGAAGATCTCTGGCTCGTTTTGTTTCACCCAAAGCAATTTGGGGGCAGTGAAGCCCGGCATCATGATGTTGCCCACTATGTCGCGAGACTCTGGCACCAAGCGTTCTAATTCTTCACACTGGGCGGCGCTGCGGCCGTCATTCCACAAAATGGCTGGGCGTAGCACTTCACCTTGCTTATCTAATAGGGTCGCTCCGTGCATTTGCCCGCTTAAACCGATGGCTTTTACCGTGGCTAAAGAGTGCTGCTGGCTGAGCGCGGTGAGTGCATCTTGAGTGGCTTGCCACCAATCTTCAGGTGCTTGCTCTGAACACAGTGGCGCAGGACGCGATACCGTTAAGCTCTCGCTTGCTTGGCCTAGTAGCTCGCCGTTTTCGGCTAGCAAAACTACTTTGACGCCAGAGGTGCCTAAATCAATACCAATATACATAAATTTTCCTTCATGGAAGCGAGCTGCTTGATTTAGCACAACGCTAAGGATGGCAGCCAATGATTAAACAATATGGCATAATCCTGCCGTGGATTAGAAAGCGCTCTCAATTACGAAAATTGCTAGCGGAGTAGCGTTTTTCTCTCGCGTGGTGAAGTTCACAATTTTGCCTAAAATGTACATGATCATAATCACATTACGATTTTTCACAGTGGCGCTTTCGAGTTTTTTTTTACATATTGAATTAATTCTCGAATGACCTAGCACTAGGATCCCAGATGTTTGATAAGCGTTTTAAAATTACTTTGTTGTTTAACGCCAACAAAGTTTATGACCGTCAAGTAATTAAGGGGATTGGAGATTACTTGCAAGCCTCCCAATGTGATTGGGATATTTTTTTGGAAGAAGACTTCCGATGCAGGATCAGCAAGTTACAACATTGGGTTGGTGATGGCATTATCGCCGATTTTGACGATCCTGAAATAGAGCAAGCTTTAAAGGGCTTGCGAGTGCCGATAGTGGCAGTGGGCAGCTCCTATGAAAACCCCGAAAACTATCCCGAAGTTCCCTATGTGGCGACCGATAACCGCGCCTTGGTGAGCTCTGCCTACGAGCATTTAAAAGCCAAGGGTTTAGAATATTTTGCCTATTATGGTATGCCCAAGAGCGAAGACTGTCGTTGGGCGATGGAGCGCGAGTCGGTATTTCAACAACTTGTCGCCAACGATGGTTATGAATGTGCGGTTTATCGCGGCTTAGAAACCAACGCTGAATCTTGGCAGTATGCGATGAACCGTTTGGCCGATTGGATCCAGTCCATGCCTAAGCCAGTGGGCATTGTGGCAGTATCAGATGCGCGGGCGCGCCACTTACTACAGGTGTGTGACCATTTAGGCATTATAGTGCCAGACAAGGTCTCCATCATCGGTATCGACGATGAAGACTTAACCCGCCATTTAAGCCGCGTATCTTTGAGTTCGGTGGCGCAGGGCTGTCGTAAAATGGGCTTTCAGGCGGCAAAAATGCTACATCGTCAGCTGCAAGGCCACGACTTGGGTAAACCACGTTTGTTGGTTGGGCCCGAGCAAGTGGTAGAGCGTCAATCTACCGATTATAAAGCCTTGAAAGACCCTTATGTGATTCAAGCCATGCACTACATTCGCCATAATGCGTGTAAGGGCATTAAGGTGGAACAGGTACTGGATTACGTGAAAGTATCACGCTCTAATCTAGAGAAGCGCTTTAAAGATGATATTGGCCACTCGGTTCACCAAGAGATTCACTGCGCTAAACTTGAACAAGCCATGAGCTTGCTGCGTAATACCGAGCTGTCCACTGCCGACATCGCTGAGCTGTGTGGTTATCCTTCTCTGCAATACATGTATGCGGTATTCAAGAAAGACTTAGAACTGACCCCTAAGGCTTATAGGCAGAACCAGCAACAGCAAGACGAGGATGAAGATGAATAGCTAGTGGTTTAGGCTTGAGTCATAAAGTGGCTTTGGCTTGAGTCATAAGTGATTTCCTTTTAAGCTCAATGCTTGCAGCATTGAGCTTAAAAGGAGCAACAAGCTTGTCTAAGATCTCTAAAGTCGCGATTGTTGGCGGCACTCACGGAAACGAATTCAGCGGTATCTACCTGATTAAGAAATGGCAACAGCAGCCTCAGTTACTGGCGCGTGCGAGCCTGCAGGTGGAAACCGTATTTGCTAACCCCAAAGCCCATGCAGAAAATAAGCGTTACATCGACGCCGACTTAAATCGCCAGTTTAGCGCCCAGTCTCTGGCCGATTATGATTTGGCTAACTATGAGCAGTCTCGTGCCAAGGCGCTGCATCAGCAGTTGGGGCCTAAGGCTAATCCCAATATGGATTTGGTGATTGATTTACACAATACCACCTCCAATATGGGGCCAACCCTGATCCTACTTGAACAAACACCATTTTATAAACAGTTAGCGGCTTACGTGAAAATGCAGATGCCAGAGGCGGTGATCTTCTTGGAAGAAGCCGAAGACGACATGGCGCAGCATCGTTTCTTAGCCAGCTGTGGTAAGTACGGGGTATTGATTGAAGTGGGGCCGCAGCCACAATCGGCCTTACGCCAAGATATTCTTGAGCAAATGGAGCGAATGACCGGCTACATTCTCGACTTCGTTGATTTATATAATCAGCAAGCCGTACCTGAATTGCCAAAACTGCTAGAAGCGTTTTTGTATCTCGATACCATTACCCTGCCAATGGATGAACAGGGCGAACGCTTGGCCATGGTTCACCAGCATGTGCAAGACAATGACTTTAAACCCTTAAATCCGGGCGAGCCTTTGTTCCGTACTTTTAACGGGGAAGATATTTATTACGAAGGCAATAAAACCGTTTATCCGGCGTTTATCAATGAAGCGGCTTATTACGATAATAACCTCGCCATGTCGTTTTTAGACAAGGTGTATATTGAAGTAAACTAAGCCTAGCGGCCAGCCACAAAGGCCCGCCGTGTATTAGTTGGCGCTGCTTAAAACCAGCGCTTCCATTTAAACAGGCCGATCAGGCCTAGTGCGATGCAGGCCATCACTCCCAACAGAATAAAGTAGCCGTCGGGGTGGTGTAGCTCTGGAATCACCTCAAAATTCATACCATAAATCCCTGCCAAAAAACTCAAGGGAACAAAAATGGCGGTAATCAGCGTCAGTACTCGCATAGTATTGTTCAGCTTGTGCGAGCTAATCGACAGATAACCATCGACTAAGTCACCACAAATCTCGTAGTACATTCGGCTCAAGCTTTGCAGCCGCTCAAAACGTTCGTGTAGATCCTGCATCACCGGTTGATCGATGCTGATGTTACTGGGCTCGTCTTGATGCTGTAGCTCTATTAAGGTTTGGCTGAGGTTGAGGTGGTAGTTGAAGATCCGGTTTAGCCGTAGCAAATCGGTTTTCTTACGAGTAATGGCTGCCAGAATGTGGTCGTCGCCATGTTCATGAATTTGTTCTTCTAGCTCGCTGAGTTTGTCTTCAAATTCTAATAATTGGTTTAAGTACAAATTGGATGAAGTATGCATGATGCGACTGGCCAAACTCAGCGGCGCATTAAGGTATTTGGCAAAGCCTTGCTCCAGCAAGTTCTCGATGCCCTGCGAGCGTCCCTGATGTAAGGTGATTAAGTAATTGGGGCCAATAAACATAGCCAGCTGCATGTGCTCAAATTTAAGCTCGCCTAAGCTTTGTTGAATGCCGCGATAAAGCAGGAATACTTGGTCGTTAAACAGCTCTATTTTCGGCGGATGACGATGGCGGAATACGTCAACAATCGACAACGCATGGCAATTAAACTGCTTTAAAATTTGTTCTGCTTCCAATTGCAGATAGTTACTTAAGTCGATATCTATCCATATTTTGGCATCAGCCTGAGCAGACCAGCTAGCGATTTGCTGCTGGTCACCAAATTGGGGGGCTTGTCCGTTAATACTGAGCCAAGTTCTAAGCATGCTAGCATCCTTAAATTAATGCATAAGAAACAGTGAGGCTAAGCCCAAAAAGGCCACAAAGCCTACGATGTCGGTCACCGTGGTCAGGATTACTGAACCTGCCACTGCGGGGTCTATCTTCATTTTTTTCAGCAAGAACGGGATCAGCGTAGCTGAGGCCGCCGCCGCTAAGCTGTTTAATACAATCGCAATGAAAATCACCAAGCCCAGTGGTATTGAGCTAAACCAATAACTGACCACCCCCGCAATCACTATGCCCAGCAATAGGCCGTTCCATGCGGCAATTTTGAGCTCTTTGTTTAATAACAGCTTTAAGTTACTTTGTTGTAAGTGGTTCAGGGCAATACCGCGCAGCGCTACGGCCAAGGTTTGGCTACCGGCAATACCGCCCATGCTGGCCACTACCGGCATTAAAATCGCTAAGGCCACCAGTTGTTGTAGCGCGCCTTCAAATAAACCAATCACCCAAGAAGCTAAGAACGCGGTGGCCAAGTTGGTGGTGAGCCAAATGGCTCGCATCTTGGCGGCGGTGCGCACCGGGGTAAATAGATCTTCTTCGTTAGACGGTGCCTCACTAATTGCCACTTCCAAACTACGTTCTTGCAACCATTGCACGAGGTTGGATACCGCAATCGCGCCAATAATTTTGCCGTCACGTTGCACTGGGTGCCAGGCGTGGCCAGCCAATACATTGACCGACAAGGCGACTTCACTGAGCATTTGCTGGTGGTCAAACACCTCGATGCTAAAGCTCAGCTCTTTTAAGCGAGTGTGATCGTCAGCATTGATAATATCGGTCATGCTGCAGGCACCTTGGAATTGCCCTTGGGCGTCTACCAAGTAAACCGCCACATGTTTATCCTGCTTGTCTAGCAGGCGTTGTTTGATTCGATGTACGGTTGAGTTGGGACGGGCACGCAGTATGTGCAGATCGGTATAACGACCAATTTGCTCATCTTCATAACTTAAGGCGTCTTGTAGTTGGGTGGCACTTAACTCGTCTTGTTGTTCAAGATAAGTGTCCACCATTTGCTCGGGAAGAAAGTCGGCAAATTCAACAATTTCAGTATCGCCAATATGGCGTTGTAAAGCGTTTATTTGCTGCGCTGTAAACAAGTCAAATAAGTGTTTAACCGTTTCATACTGCATTAAATGCAAAATTGGCCAAAAGCGCTGTTCGCTCAAATATGGCCAAATTTGTTGCCGATATTGGTCGGGTAAAGACTCGATCAAGTTGGCTAAGATGGCATTGTCGTAATCTTCAACAAAGCTTAAGTCTACCGGCTGTTCTTCTTGCTTGAGTAGCTTGAGGATCCGGTTTAGTGCGTCATCGTGATGACCATCAAAGGTTTGTAACGGAGGGCTTTCGTTGACTTCGTTGGTCATGTTCTATCCTTTGTAGTGCGTGGCCTTGGCTTGGGCCAAGGCCGGTCGGCAGCTAACTAGCTGCTGACTAAAAAGCTTTGTGAGGGGTCAACCAAAACTTTGTCCCCCATTCCTTGACGTCCTAACAACATTAGGTAGCTCATATCTTGACGATTACTCAAGGAAATTTCTATAGGCCAGATTAATTCACCCAATTGAAAACTGGTTTGAATGACGTAACGCTGTTCCACTTCGCCATTGGACGATTTAATTTTACGGGTATCCACTATTGGCGCGGTACAACGACATACTTGCTCTAAATTATAGATGTCGGGGTGCAAGTCGAAGCTGATATGCGGTTTGCCATTTTTCTTGGTGCGCTCCATGTTATCAACGTGCAGTGACGAGGTTTTTGCACCAGTGTCGATACGCACCGGTAAATCGTGGATCCCTAAGTCGGGTAGGTGGCAGGTTTCCAAATTGCCAATCAGCAACTTAGTCATCTTAGTTGTCCTCTTGTTCATCGGCGGATTTAGCCGCGCGAGTGGGTTGGTGTTCGCCAATTACCACGGCTTTTTGAAATACCATGGCGTTGGGGAAGGTGAGTTTAGCGCCGTTATCGGCCAGTAAAATCACGTGAAATAAGGTGATTTCTTCCAATTGCCCTTCGATGGAGTTATCGCCATCTAAGATTTTTACCTGATGGCCTACTCGGTAGGGAAAGAAGAAAAACACAATAATGCTCGCGGTGACGTTGCTAAGAATCGACCACTGGGCAAATAACGCTACCCCAATCACGGCAAACATCGACGAGAAAAACAGCCCAAAGTCATTAAAGCCGAGATCGCTCAGCATGCTAATGACCATCAAGGCTAGCAGCGCCAATATAGCCCGCAATACCCAAGTCACATAGTGGATCCGAGTTTTTGCGATGTTACGGTTTTCACCAAAGGCTAGCACCACTTGGGCGAGCTTTTTCTGGCCATAAATAAAGCTCACCACCACTAGGGCGATCAGCAATAAGCTGTTGATACTCATATTATTGTTTCTCCGTTAAGCCGTTGTCGAAGGGCTTAATCGATTCTTGCAGGCTTTCAATCTGCTCGGCGACTTCATCTTGCTCAGCCCCAAAATAGGCCAGGTGATACATGGCGTCACCCTCTTGCACCAAGGAATGTTCTGTTTGCCAATAATAATGCCTGAGCGTTTGGCAAATACTTGGTTAATTAACTTGCCAAAGGGGCTGTTAATGTCGGCTAGTCGATCACCGGCTTCGACTAAGTCGCCCAGCTTGGCATATTCGCTAACAATGCCACTGGCTGAGGCGCGTAACCAAGAACTGCTATAAGCGATATAGGGCGCTAGTTTTCTTCGCGAGCTACGTTTTTTCACCATTTTTAGGTGGGATAGCACTTTTAGAATGCCTTTCACGCCACTTTGAATCGACAACTCATCAAAGCGCAGCGCTTCCCCCGCTTCGTAAAGCAAGATTTTGGTATCTTTGTTTACCGCCGCTTCACGCAAGGAGCCATCGCGCAGGTCGGAATTGAGGATAACCGGTACGCCAAAGGCTTCGGCCAATTGCTTGGTTTCGGGATCATTCAAGTTTCCGCGGATCTGCGGCAAGTTGGAGCGATGAATCGCCCCTGTATGCAAGTCGATACCGTAGTTACAGTGTGCTACCACCTCGTTAAGAAAGATGTGTGCTAAGCGCCCTGCTAAGGAGCCCTTTTCTGAGCCGGGAAAGCTGCGGTTAAGGTCGCGCCGGTCGGGCATGTAGCGGCTTTGGTTTAATACTCCGTAAATATTCACCATGGGCACGGCAATTAAGCAGCCACGAATAATATTAAACTTGGGAGAGTGGATCAGTCGGCGAATAATCTCGATACCATTTAACTCATCACCATGCACCGCGGCGCTAATAAACACCGTAGGCCCCGCGCGCTTGGCGCGGGTAATGTGTACCGGAATGGAAATGTTAGTATCGGTATAAAGCTTCGCTACCGGGATTTCTATTTGCTTTTGTTGTCCCGGTTTTATTTCAGTGCCTGCAATAATCATCGACTGCCTCGTGATTCGACATCGCTAATTTGTAACTAGGGTCTGGTGACCTTTCGCGGTTAATCTTTGTTCGAGATAAACGCGTCTTAATCTCGGCGAGAACTGGTCGCCTAGTATCCTAAGCAAAACATCTCTCCATTAAGAGTAAAACGCTTGTGGGCGAAACCTTCGGGCAGCGTTTGTGGGGGCGGTCTCCTGGGTTATCGGCTGAGCCAGCAGAATAACTGCATTTAAAAGCCTTTGCCCGGTATAAAAAACCACAAACTGCTGCAAAATACCTCTCGAAAGATCAGCCCGCTTTAGCCTTTACCCCGTGTTTTGGTAGCAAAAGGTTTCGCGTTCTTTTCAATAAACTGATAAACCATTCCTGCCACATCTTTATTGGTGGCGTTTTCGATACCTTCTAAGCCGGGTGAGGAGTTTACTTCCATTACCACTGGGCCATTGTTGGATTGCAGTATATCCACGCCACATAGGTTTAAGCCCATGGCTTTAGCGGCATTAATCGCAGTAGCGCGCTCTTCTTTACTTAGCCTGACTAATTGCGCAGCACCGCCACGGTGTAAGTTAGAGCGAAACTCGCCTTCGGCCGCTTGACGTTTCATGGCTGCTACCACTTTGCCGCCAATCACGAAGCAACGAATGTCGGCGCCACCGGCTTCTTTAATAAATTCTTGCACTAAAATGTTAGCTTTTAGCCCCATAAAGGCTTCAATTACACTCTCGGCGGCCTTGTTGGTTTCGGCTAATACCACGCCAATACCTTGGGTGCCTTCGAGTAATTTAATCACCACTGGCGCACCACCGACGTTTTTGATCAAATCCTGAATTTTATCGGGTTTGCTGGCAAAGCCAGTACGCGGTAAGCCAATGCCTTTACGCGACAACAACTGTAACGAACGCAATTTATCGCGTGAGCGGCTAATTGCTACCGATTCGTTGACACAGAAGGTGCCCATCATTTCAAACTGGCGCACCACCGCTGTACCGTAAAAAGTAATGGATGAGCCAATGCGCGGAATCACTGCATCGTAGGTCGGCAACACTTTTCCGTGGTAACGAACCGTTGGATTGCTACTGGTAATGTCCATGTAGCAATGTAGGGTATCGATAATGTCGACTTCGTGGCCTCTTTGTTCCCCTGCTTCTTTTAGACGGCGGGTGGAGTAGAGGGTTTCGCCTCGTGATAAAATGGCTACGCGCATGCTTGGGTCCTAGTTGTCGTTGGATTAAAAAATTTAGTCATCGTCAGAGATGAAGCTCTCGTCTTCGCTCTCATCATCAGTTTCATAGCTGGCTGCTTTACAGCGGCTATTTAAGGTATGAAAGGCGCGTCTAGATCGAGTTAAACGCTGGTACTTCATCCATACCTTTTCTAATTTGCTTTCTGGCTCTAGTTGTTGGCTACAAACCAGTAGAAAATGCTGCTCTTCAGCGTTTTCTGGCATTATTTCGCCGCTATTTAAGGCTTGCATGGTGTCTCCATATAAGCTTAGTAGCTCTGACTCGAGTAGGGTAAATTCTCCCGATTTACTAAAGCCTCTCTTAAAGCGTTGATCATCGTAGAAACGTTTTTTACCAAAGCGAAATTCAGTGTTCATGGTTATCACTCCAAGTCTTGATTGATGTGGCTTTAGGCGCCGGGCTAATTTGCCTGCACGGTAGTGATTATCGAATCAAAGTGAAAACGAATAGTTTTTGTCGTAAGAACAAAATTTGTTTGTTAACCTCAGCTTAGAGTTAAAGGGGTGAAGCAATGGACGTCAAAGTTTTTCGAACGTTTTTAGAAGTAGCAAAAGTGAAGCATTTTGGCCGTGCCGCGGAGAACCTATACATCACTCAAGCCGCGGTGAGCGCGCGTATCAAACAGCTAGAAAGCTTCTTCGATACTCAATTATTTATTCGTGATCGTAATGCGATAAAACTCACCAGTTCGGGTGAGCGTTTAATCGCCTATGCCGAAAACATGGTGCGTACGCTAGAGCAATCTAAGGCCGAATTATTGTTGACCAAGGCGCATTCAATACAGTTAGCCTTGGCGGGCACCCCCAATGTTTGGGATGCCTATCTACAACATTGTTTGGGCGTGGTGGTGGATGCCTTTAGTGGTTATGCCTTTAGTGCCGAAACCCTAAGTCGTGGTCAAATGCACCGCGCCTTATTAGAGCGCACCTTAGACATTGCGGTGGGTTTAGACCCGCTGAAGTCTGACGAGTTAAACTGCATCAAGGTGGCCGACTTAGAGTTGGTATTGGTATCAACCGAGCCAACCCTTCAGCAACAGGCGATGCAGCAAGGCTACGTGTATGTGGACTGGGGCACTCGTTTTGCTTCCGAACATGCGGCGCGCCACAGCAAAATGCCCCCGCCGTTTTTACGCACCTCAACCGGCCGTATTGCCTTGGATTTTATCTTGCAAAAAGGCGGTGCCAGTTACTTGCCTGCGTCTATGGTGGAAGGTTTCATCGACACTCAGCAGCTGTATGTGGTGGAAGATGCAGAGCCTTGGTTTAGACCGGTTTACCTGAGCTACCGTAAAGATGCCGCCTCTTTGGAGCAAATAACTCAGGTAAAACGACTGTTAGATAAAACCGAACCGGCGATGCCATTTTTGCTGCAACAAGCTGGTGAGCAAAGCAAATCTTAGCTGGGCTTTGTTTATGCCGCTTTGCTGTTAACTCCTTATAATTTATAAGCTTTAATTTTTCTTTCGATTAAACAACAGTTTGCCTTAGGTGGCCAGACTGCGGCTTGGCAGGCTTAGATTTATTGTTAAGCAGCACTGCGTTTCTTGGGCAAATTGGGTTAAAGTAGCCGCCGTGTAGCAATACACGGTATTGCTTAGGTCGACCACAAGGAATCTTCAGATGTTTAGTTTTTTTGAACGGCTCACCGTTGCCTTTCCCTCCGCAGAACCACAACAACCCCCCAAAGGTTTATATCAGTTCTGCCGCCATTACTGTCAAGGTATGGGCAAGCCCTTATTACTGATGTCGCTGTTTGCTGCCAGTATTGCAATTTGTGAGGTGAGTTTGTTTGGCTTTATGGGGCGCTTGGTCGATTGGCTAGGTAATAAAGATCCCGCCACCTTCTTTAGTGAAGAAGCGAGCACCTTGTGGGGTATGGGTTTGTTGTTACTGGTAGTGATGCCGCTGCTGGTATTGCTGTATTCGCTGCTGATCCATCAGGCCTTATTGGGCAATTTCCCGATGGCGATCCGCTGGCAGGGCCACCGTTATTTATTACGCCAAAGCGTGTCGTTTTTTGCTAATGATTTTGCTGGCCGAGTCGCCACCAAACTAATGCAAACCTCGCTAGCGGTGCGTGAAACGGTGATGAAATTGCTCGACTTGTCGGTATACATCGTGGTTTATTTCACCGCCATGGTAGCGCTGGTGGCCCAAGCCGACGTGCGTTTGATTTGGCCAATGCTGCTATGGTTGCTGGTTTATATTGGTATTCAGTTTTACTTTGTACCCAAGCTGAAGAAGGTCTCTACCGAGCAAGCTAACGCGCGTTCTTTAATGAGCGGGCGAATTGTTGACAGCTATACCAACATTGCCACGGTTAAGTTGTTTTCGCATAGCAAGCGTGAAGCCGCCTACGCCCAAGAAGGCATGGATGGCTTTTTAGAGACCGTATATAAACAGATGCGCTTGGTGACTTGGCTGAACGTATCGGTACAGCTGTCTAACTACTTGCTTACTTTCAGCATTGCTGCGCTGTCTATTTACCTATGGACTTTGGGTGATGTGTCGGTGGGCGCGATTGCCATTGCCATTGCCTTGGTATTGCGCCTTAACGGTATGGCGCAGTGGATCATGTTTGAAGTGGGTGCGCTATTTGAAAACATTGGCACGGTAGTCGATGGCATGAATACCCTGTCTACCGAGCAAAGCATTGTAGACAAACCCGGCGCCAAAGAGTTGCAAATTAGCCATAGCCATATTCATTATCGCGATATTCGTTTTCACTATGGTGAAGCGAGCGGGGTGATCGACAAGCTTAACTTAGAGATTAAAGCAGGTGAAAAAATTGGCTTGGTGGGTCGCTCGGGGGCGGGTAAAACCACTCTGGTTAACCTGTTGCTGCGCTTCCATGACGTAGAAGGTGGTGCGATCTTAATTGATGGCCAGAACATCAGTGAAGTGACTCAGGAAAGCTTACGCGCCAATATCGGCATGGTGACTCAAGATACCTCGTTGCTCCACCGCTCGGTGCGCGACAACATTCTTTATGGCCGCCCCGATGCCACTGAACAAGAAATGATAGCAGCGGCCAAACAGGCCGAAGCCCATGAGTTTATTCTAAAACTCAGTGACCCCGATGGCCGTACCGGTTACGACGCCCATGTGGGTGAGCGTGGGGTGAAGCTGTCGGGCGGACAACGCCAGCGTATCGCGATTACTCGAGTATTGCTTAAAGACGCGCCTATTTTGGTCTTGGACGAAGCCACCTCGGCGCTGGATTCAGAAGTGGAAGCGGCCATTCAGGCCAGCCTAAATAAACTCATGGAAGGAAAAACCGTTATTGCGATTGCTCACCGCCTTTCTACCATTGCTGCCATGGACCGCTTAATCGTGCTTGATAAGGGCGAGATAGTAGAGCAAGGCACTCACAGTGAGTTAATTCAGGGTAAGGGCATTTATAGTCAACTGTGGGCGCACCAAACCGGTGGCTTCCTCGGCGAATAAGTTTGCACTGATGTAAATATTTAAAGGTTAGCTTTTTTATGATTATTGATAAATGGCATTATTGAGTTAGCTAAGGACAGTGACTACGCTTTAATTAATCCCCCTTCCGTTTGGAGTGGCATGACTAAAGTTGCTGAAATAAGCGCGGATTACGGTGTGGTGATTCATCGAGACTTTGTTCCCCTGTATGCCGACGATGCCTATGCCCACTTGTTTGGTTACCGCAGCGCCGAACAGATCATGGCTTTGCCTTCGTTATTGCCTCTGTTTGGTGAAGCCGACCGAGTGCGTGCGGTTGAAGATTATCAGGCTTTAATGAAAGGCTCGGCTCGCCCCAAGGCGCGGGTATTTAGCAATATTAAATGCAATGGTGAAGCCTTTTTCGCCCTCAGTATCGACCATCTTATCGACTGGCAAGGCGAGCCTGCTTTACAGATCACCTTGGTGGATTTTTCCCAGCAAATCGCTACCGAGCAACGCCTTAGCGAGAGTGAGCAGCGTTACCGTTGCTTATTAGAAACATCACTGCAGGGGATTGTGGTTCATCATAATTTTGTGCCGCTTTATTGTAACCAAGCCTTAGCGGAATTATTGGCTTACGACAGGGCGGAAGAACTAATGGCCTTGCCCAGTTTGCTGGTTTTGATACCCGAAGAGCGGCAGCAGCGAGCGATTCATCAACATGAGCTGTTATTAAAAGGTGAGCAAAGCGAGCGCAGTCTGGTGACCGAGTATGTACGCCGCGATGGCAGTACAGCGTGGTTGCATATTAGCGAAACCGTGGTTTGCTGGGGCGAGCGTCAAGTGGTGCAGTCGGTATTTATGGATGTGACCCAACAGTACCACAATCAACGCCGTTTGGAGTTTCAGGCCAATCATGACGCGCTGACTGGTTTGATTAATCGCCGCGCCATGAGTGAAGTGCTGGTGGAGACCTTTGCTTTGAGTAAGCGCAGTAACAAAGCCCTAGGCTGCATCATGTTAGATATTGATGACTTCAAACAAATCAATGATTGTCATGGCCACTTGGCCGGAGACGAGGTGCTGCGCAGCCTTGCCTTTGAAAGCTTAAAAGTGTTACGCACCGACGACTACTTGTCGCGTTGGGGCGGGGAAGAGTTTCTATTGTTACTGCCCAATACCGAGCAACAACAGGCCTTGGATATTGCTAATCGGGTACGCCAACACATAGCCGCATTTGTTATTCAACGCGGGGAACTGCGCTTTAGCGCGACCGTAAGCATGGGACTAGCCATGTTAAGTGAGCAAGATAGCAGCCCGGAAGCTTTGGTTTCACGGGCCGATGTCGCCTTATATTTAGCCAAAGAAAACGGCAAGAATCGGGTTGAGTTAGCTCCCACTGTTTATCAACTGTAAGCCTGCCTTTTCCATGCTGCTTAAGCAAAAATATGCTCAGCCCATAGGGCTAAACCACCGGTAACACTGCCGAAGTTATCGCCGCTGACTAGCGGTGCTTGATAACGCTGGCTAAGAAAATCGCGAATCAGTGGCGAATTAGCGCTCCCCCTGTTAAGAAAATTACATCGGGTTGCGCTTGCGCTTGGCGGATCACTTCATCGCTAAGCATGGCAATATTATTTAATAAACGCTCACACGCCTGCTGATAGGCGCTTAGCTCCACCCTTACTTGTAATTCATCGAGCAAATAACTCAAATCGACTTGGCTACTGCTCGCCGAGCTTAAGGCGATCTTAGCTTGCTCGGCGGCTGCGCTAAGTTGGTAAGTTTGTCGTTCTTTATGTAACTGCAACAAGCCTTTGAGTGGGCTAAGTTGGGCTTGTTTTAGTAAGCGCTGTAATAAGTTGCGAGTATCGGCCCCATAAAAACGGGTCTGCGCCGGAAAATCATTAATCGCGGCGGCATCCCAAAAGGGTTTAATCGGCATTGGTTGGCCACCTTCCAGTTCAAGGCGAGAACCCAATGCCGGCATCAGCGTTTCAAAGTTAAGCGCAATGTCGAAGTCATTACCGCCGATACGTTCACCGTTGTAACCCAGCACTAAGTCTTGATGCTCACGAGTCGCCAAGTAATTTGGCCCCATAATCAACATCGACACATCGCTAGTACCGCCTCCAATGTCGATTACCAATACCCGTTGCTCTTGTTCTAGTTGCTGTTGGTAACTTAAACCAGCAGCCATTGGCTCGTAGAGAAATTCAGTTTGTTTGAAACCAGCAAACTTGGCGGCATTGCTTAGAATGTTCAGCGCCTGCTGGTTGCTTAGCTCACTGTTTAAGCCTTGAAAGTTAACCGGGCGACCAATCACTACCTTTTCTAACTCGGCTTGGCCACTTTGTCTGACTTGCTCGGCAAGGTGCCACATCATCGCTGCGGCGATGTCTTCAAACTGTTGCTGCTGGCGCTGGCTAATGCCACTGGCACCCAAGAACGACTTAGGCGAGCGCACGTAATAACAGTCGGCAGGATCAACCAGATATTCCTTAAGGGCTTGTTTACCAAAGCTTAGGTGTTCGTCGTAGCCGTCGAGTTTCAGTTCTTTTAGGGCGCGCAAACTGCTCGCTAGTTGTTGGTTGCGAGCTTGGCGGTAGGCCTCGGCCTTACCTTGGGCATTCAATTGTTGATATAGCCAGCCGCAAATCATTTCCGATTGCGGAGCAAATAGGGTGGATGGCATGTAAGTGCCGTGCTCAGGAAAGTTCAGCAGTTGCACTTGCTGCTGTGGCGCAATGCCAATCGCACAGTTGGAGGTACCAAAATCAAAACCGGCAATGGAGTGAGTCATGCTGAGGCCTCTAAGCTAAAAAGGTCGCGAAGGGTAGCAGATTTGTTGTTTGCTGAGAACCGTGCGGTGTATATCTTTACTTTTTGTGTCTGTGAACGGTGTGGTTTTTCGTTCAACGATGATTTGATATGGAGCTTTTGTTTGTGAGATTAAGAACAAGATCAAGAGCGAGAGCTTTCGCCTACGGCGACGTCATTTTTCTTTTGCGAGAAAAGAAAAACGAAGCAAAAAGAAAGCTCGCCCTGCATTATCTTCATCCTGCGCGACTTGTTTCCAAGCGCGCCTGCGCAACTCGCTACGCTCAAACAGTGCTCGGCTTCATCGCTTGTCAACGGCGTTGCTCGGCGATAATGAAGGGGTTGAAAGGCTTGTACTTTGCATCCCCATATTATTAGCAACAAAAAACAGCTTGAAAGTTGGTGTATTAAATAATGTGCAATGCATATAACAAGCCGCACAATCGGATATTCGCGCTAAAGATAACTTAGCTCAAAAACTAAAAAAGCCGCAGTAGCGGCTTTTTATTATTAACAATGGAGCTTAGAAAGTGGGCGGGGTCGCCGCACTAATTAACTCACACTCTTCTTTGCTTTTATTGCGGAAACGATGTGGTCTACGTGTTTCAAAGTAGTAGGAATCGCCGGCCTTGAGTACCTTAGACTTGCTGCCTACGGTGATCTCGATTTCTCCACGAATGATGATGCCGCCTTCTTCACCTTCGTGTTGAATAAACTCGGTGCCGGTATCGGCGCCAGCGGGGTAAACTTCGCGTAATATGGCGAGTTTACGGCCATTGTGCTTACTACCCACTAATAGCATCTTTACCAAGCCATCACCTAAATCGGTCAGTTCTTCCTCGGTGTAGAAAATCTTGTCGTCACTTTCCATTTCCAGAGTAAAAAACTCACCCATGGAAATGGGGATAGCGTCGAGGATCTTCTTCAACGAGCCCACCGAGGGGTTCACTTGATTCTGTTCGATTTGCGAGATCATGCTGTTGGTGACTCCGCTAATTTTGGCGAGTTCTCGTTGAGAAATCCCACGCATTAAGCGAATACTTTTTAAGCGTTTTCCAACATCCATTAATTTTTTTTCCTCAATATAAGCGCTTAGCTGCCATTGGCTGTTTTCAGCTCCTGCATGCGGCGTTTTTCGGCTTTGGCCATTACCCACCAGGCGATAAATGTTGCCACCGATACTACCGCAATAATCAATGTCGCAAGGGCGTTAATTTTGGGACTTACTCCCAACCTTACGCTAGAAAATACCACCATGGGTAAGGTGGTTGCGCTAGGCCCAGACACAAAGCTGGCGATAACTAGGTCGTCTAAAGATAGCGTGAAGGCGAGTAGCCACCCCGCTACCAAGGCAGGCAAAATAGTCGGTAAGGTTATCACAAAAAACACCTTAAAAGGGGTTGCGCCTAAGTCCATTGCCGCTTCTTCGATACTTTTGTCTAGCTCTCTAAGGCGAGAGCTTACTACCACCGATACATAGGCGGTACAAAAGGTCACATGAGCAATCCAAATGGTCAGCATGCCGCGTTGGCTAAATAGGTCAAACACTTGACCTAGAGAGATGAACAAAAGTAGCAGGCTTAAACCAGTTATCACCTCGGGCATTACCAACGGTGCGGTAATCATAAAGGCGAAGCTAGTTTCACCGCGAAACTTCTTAAAGCGGGTCATCACAAAGGCGGCTAAAGTGCCTAAGACTACCGCGGCACTGGCCGACAGAAAACCGATGGTTAAACTGAGGGTAATGCCGTTCATTAATAGGGTGTCTTCAAACAGCGCGCCGTACCACTGGGTAGAAAAGCCGCTCCATACGGTCACCAAACGGTTAGCGTTAAATGAATAAATAACTAGGCTAAGAATCGGCACATAAAGGAAGGATAAGCCTAAACCTAAAATTAGCCACTTCCACTTGGTTTTATAGACTGGTATTGCGTCCATTAAGCCGCCTCCAACTCACGTTTTTGATAACGATAGAACAACAATATCGGTACCATTAATAGTAATAACATCACCGATGCAACGGCGGCGGCCACTGGCCAGTCTCGGTTATTGAAGAATTCTTGCCAGAGGATCTTACCGATAAGGATCGAGTCTGGGCCACCAAGTAATTCAGGAATAACAAATTCACCCACAGCTGGAATAAATACCAACATCGAACCGGCGATAACCCCTGCCTTAGTTAGTGGCAATAGCACCTTAAACAGTACGGTGGCGGTGGATGCACCGAGGTCTCGCGCCGCTTCAACTAAAGAATAATCGACTCGCATTAGTGCGGTGTACAGTGGCAATATCATGAAGGGCAAGTAGGTGTATACAATGCCAATGTATACCGCTGTATCGGTGTGCAAAATTTGTAATGGCTCGTCGATGAGGCCTAGGTAAAGCAGGATGTTATTGAGAAAACCATTGTTTTTCAGAATGCCTATCCATGCATAAACGCGGATCAGAAAGCTGGTCCAAGAAGGCAAAATAATTAGCATCAGCAGAATATTACGGTTGGCCGGGCTAGAGTGCACAATCGCCCAAGCCATCGGAAAACCAATGATCAAGCACAGCAGGGTGGAAATCGACGCGATCCGTACCGACTCTAAGTAGGAGCTGATGTAGAGATCATCACTAATCAGATAAGCGTAGTTGCCTAGATTTAGCAGAATTTGCACCTGCTCATCCACCATGGTAACCAATTGGCTATAGGGTGGAATGGCGATCATCGCTTCAGAGAAACTAATCTTGAAAACGATGAAAAACGGCATTAAGAAAAATAAAAATAACCAAAAATAGGGCAGCGATAATATCGCGCAGCGCCCGCTGGGAATAAGCCGCGCCAAGCGCTGCTTAAACTTATGCTTTGCTTGAGTTGTCATATCTTCAGTACCACGCAGCTATCGGCTTGCCAGCATAGATAAACTTGATCTTCCCAGGTAGGCATATTATTGCGATGGCGGCTGCTGTTCGGCATGGCTACGGTTACCCGTTTGCCACTGGCCAATCGCACGTAATAGATAGATTGTTCACCCAAGTAGGCGATATCTTCTACCTTACCCTGACAGACGTTGTTATTGCGGCCTTTTAAGGTTTTAAAGATGCTCATTTTTTCCGGACGAACTGCCACCATGAAGGGCACGCCAGGAGCGGCTGAAACACCATGATTGAGGCTGATAGGATAACCCAAGTCTGGACAGTCGATGGTCGCGCTGTCGTTGTCGTTATCGCTCACGACTCCTTCAAAAACGTTTACCGAACCAATAAACTCGGCACTGAAACGCGAGTTGGGGTATTCGTAAATCTCTTCCGGTTCGCCCACTTGCACGAATTGGCCACGGTTCATAATGGCGATACGGCTGGCCATGGTCATAGCTTCTTCTTGGTCGTGGGTTACCATTACACAGGTTACGCCCACTTTTTCCAGAATGTCGACCACTTCTAGCTGCATTTGCCCACGAAGATTTTTATCTAGTGCGCCCATCGGTTCGTCTAGTAGCAACAGTTTGGGGCGTTTGGCGAGGCTACGTGCCAAGGCTACCCGCTGGCGTTGCCCACCAGAAAGTTGATGAGGCTTGCGGCGGGCGTAGTCTTTCATGCGCACTAGCTCTAGCATGCGCGCCACTGTGTCGCCAATCTCGTCTTTGGGGAGCTTATCTTGCTTCAAACCAAAGGCGATGTTTTGCTCCACCGTCATATGTGGGAATAAAGCATAAGATTGGAACATCATATTAACTGGGCGCTGATGTGGCGGAACACCAATTAATTCCTGCTTATCAAGAATGATTTTACCCGCGCTAGGCTTTTCAAAGCCGGCTAACATGCGTAATAGGGTGGATTTACCACAACCCGATGCGCCTAACAGGGCAAATATTTCGCCTTTGTTAATGGTTAGGCTTACGTTATCTACCGCGATGGCTCCATCGTAATCTTTACTAATATTTTCAATCTGTAACAAAGGCTCTGGAGCCGTTTCACCGTCTACCGGAAGCTTTTGTATGTGTGACACCGCAGCCATTGCGGATCCTCCATAAAGAAACAAAAACGTGCTTGCCACCCGAAGGTGGCAAGCGACTAGTTAGTTTTGAAGAAACTTCGTCCAAGAACGAGTCAGTGTTCTAGACACCTTAGCTTGCATCAGCTTAGCGCCATATAGCTTCGCTAGTGTCTCGTCGCTAGGGTAAATACCAGGGTGGTTAATAATTTCAGGGTCGATAAACTCTTTTGATGCGGGAGTTGGGTTGGCATACCACACATAGTTAGAGACTTCTGAAATTACCTTAGGCTGCAATAAGAAGTTAATGAATTTATGGGCGTTGTCTTTATGTGGAGCATCAGCAGGAATGGCCATTAAGTCAAACCACGCCAAAGCACCCTCTTGAGGTATCACGTATTCTACTTCAACACCGTTATCAGCTTCGGCGGCGCGGTCAGAGGCCTGTAATACGTCACCCGACCAACCTACAGCAACACAAATATCGCCATTGGCGAGGTCGTTGATGTACTGAGAGGAGTGGAAGTAGGTGATGTAAGGTCGCACAGCTTTTAGCAGTTTATAGGCTTCGCCATCGTCTTTATAATCGTTGACATCGGTACTGTTGGGATCTTTACCCAAATAGTGCAGAGCCGCAGAAAATATTTCGGTTGGTGCATTTAAGAAGGCCACGCCACACTGTTGGAGTTTTTCCATATTTTCTGGTTTAAACACCAAATCCCAGCTGTTGAGAGGGGCATCTTCGCCTAATACTTCTTTAACTTTATTTGCGTTATAACCTAAGCCAGTGGTTCCCCATAAATAAGGCACTGCGTACTGATTTCCAGGATCGGCAGTTTCGTCAAGCATGGCCATGATTTTAGCATCTAAATTGCTGTAATTGGTGAGTTTTGTTTTGTCTAATTTCATAAACGCGCCGGCTTGAACTTGGCGAGCTAGAAAGTCTGAAGTGGGGACAACAATATCAAAGCCAGTTGAACCTGATAAAATTTTAGCTTCGAGTACTTCGTTTGAGTCAAATACGTCGTAAACCACTTTAATACCGGTTTCCGCTTCAAATTGAGCGATGGTATCTTCGGCAATATAATCTGACCAGTTGTATACGTTCAGTACTTTTTCTTCTGCTGCCTGCAGATTCATCGCGCTGGCAGTTAACAGGGAAGCTAGGGTTAGCTTCAGGCTAGCGTTTTTCATCTTAATTCTCCAATTCCTTGTGGTGATTGCTCGTACTGCTTCGCGGATTAACTCAATGCCTGCAGAGTGTCATCCAAACTTTGTTTTGCCAGTGTAACTAACTGGTCTACTTGTTGTTTTGTAATTACTAATGGTGGTGAAATAATCATGGTTTGGCCACAGGCGCGCATGATTAAGCCATTGTTTATACATATATCACGGCAAACTTCGCCAGCGTTAACTTCTTTGGCAAAGCGTTGCTTAGTTTGCTTATCGGCCACTAATTCTAAAGCTGCAACCATACCTTTAGAGCGGGCTTCACCCACTAGCGGATGCTCGGCCAACTCCTGCCAGCGTTGAGCTAAATAAGGCGCAACTTCATCACGCACTCGGCTAACGATGTTTTCCTGTTGCATGATGCGAATATTTTCGATGGCTACCGCACAGGCGGCGGGGTGACCGGAATAGGTGAAGCCGTGGGCAAACTCACTATTGGCATCGGTAATCACTTTAGCCACTTCATCAGACACCATCACCGCACCAAGAGGCAGGTAACCAGAGGTAATGCCCTTGGCTAAACACAGTAGATCGGGTTTGATGTTGAAGGTTTGACTAGCAAACCATTCACCGGTACGGCCGAAACCGCAGATCACTTCGTCTACTACCAACAAAATATCGTACTTATCGCAGATCCGTTGAATTTCTGGCCAGTAACTGTCGGGTGGAATAATGACTCCACCGGCGCCTTGAATCGGCTCGGCAATAAAGGCCGCTACCTTATCTTCGCCCAATTCCAATATTTTCTGTTCTAACTGACGAGCGCGTTCTAAGCCAAATTCTTGAGGATCTTGACCTTGGCCTTCTTCAAACCAGTAGGGTTGATCAATATGACAAATATTGGGGATGGGTAAACCGCCTTGCTGATGCATAAAGGCCATGCCACCTAAGCTGGCCCCAGCCATGGTGCTGCCGTGATAGGCATTTTTACGGCTAATGATTTCCAGCTTTTGTGGTTGGCCTTTGCTGGCCCAGTAATGGCGAACCATGCGCACTACGGTGTCGTTACACTCAGAACCCGAGCCGGTAAAGAAGGCATGGTTTAAACCTTCTGGGGTTAATTCGGCTAAGAGAGTGGATAATTCCACGGCGGGTGTGTGAGTGGTTTGAAAAAACAGGTTGTAATAAGGAAGTTGTTGCATTTGTTTAGCGGCCGCGTCCACTAGCTCCTGACGGCCATAGCCTAAGTTTACGCACCATAAACCAGCCATGGCATCGAGCAACTTATTGCCCTCACTGTCGTATACAAAAACACCTTCGCCTCGTTCTATCACTCGTGCTCCTTTAGCATTTAACTCCTTAAAGTTAGTAAAGGGATGTAAGCAATGGGCGCTGTCCTGTTGTTGTATCGTCAATGTTGTGCTCATTTCGCCTCCTTGTGGCCTGAGTTTGTTCTGTGGCTAAACGTTAAGTAATAAAAACTCACGTTCCCATGAACTGATCACTTTGAAATAGGTTTGATATTCTTTGCGTTTTACTGCGACGTAGCAGTTTACGAAACGCTCGCCGAGGATCTCTTTTAGCTCTGCGCTCTGCTCTAACTCGGCTAGCGCTTCTTCTAGGGTGCCTGGCAGAATGTAACGGTCTTCACTCACATCACCGGTTTCTTGGGCAGAAGGTTGCAACTGTTGTTTCATACCAAGGTAACCACAGGCTAGAGTGAGCGCCATGGCTAAATAAGGATTGGCATCGGCGCCGGCAAAGCGGTTTTCTACGCGACGGTTGCGCGCATCACAATGTGGAATACGTAGCCCAACGGTGCGGTTGTCCACGCCCCATTGCAAATTGATGGGGGCAGATTCACCAAACATTAAACGACGGTAACTGTTCACGTTCGGTGCGTAGAAGGCAATGCTGGCTGGGGTGTATTTCTGCAAGCCGGCAATGTAGCTTAAAAACTGTTGGCTATTGCTGCCATCTGCATTGGAGAACAGGTTATTGCCCTCTGAGTCTTCTAAGCTTTGATGGATGTGCATGGCGCTGCCCGGCTCATCTTCCATCGGTTTGGCCATGAAGGTGGCATAAATATCGTGCTGCAAGGCCGCTTCACGCATGGTGCGTTTAAATAAGAAGACTTGATCGCAAAGTAGAGTCGGTTCGCCGTGGTCGAAGTTGATTTCCATTTGCGCCGCACCTGATTCATGCACCAGCGTATCGACTTCTAGTTGCTGAGCATCACAGTAGTCGTACATATCTTCGAAGACTGGGTCAAATTCGTTAACGGCGTCGATACTGAAAGATTGGCGGGCGGTTTCGGGGCGACCATTTCGGCCTATTGGCGGTTCCAGTGGGTAATCCCAATCGAGGTTTTTCTTGACCAAGAAAAACTCTAACTCTGGTGCCACTATGGGTTTCCAGCCTTCTTTTTCATACAAGGCTAAAACGCGTTTTAATACTGAGCGAGGCGCAATGTCGACCAGATTTCCTTCGCGGTCGTAGCAATCGTGAATAAGTTGGGCAGTAGGCTCTTTAGCCCAGGGAACGAAGCGGACACTTTCTGTGTCGGGTTCAAGGTTCATGTCCTTTTCAGTCCAGTCGAAGTGTTCTTCGCCTTCGTCTGGCCATTCACCCGTCACCGTTTGGTAGAAAATCGATTCGGGAAGGCGCATGCCACCTTCCTTGAGATATTTGTTTGCCGGGATAATTTTACCGCGAGCGTTACCTGTAATATCGGGAATCAAACACTCAACTTCGGTTATGTGGTTCTCCGTAAACCATTTCCTGACGTTTTCCATAATCACCTGTCATTTCTTGTTAAGTAAACAGGGACAAAAATCACAATTGGTGAATTTTCGCTCCGTGCTATTAAGGATTGTCAGAATTTGCGGCCAATGTCAATAAGGTGTTAAATAAAAACTAAATAAGAGCCTATTTTTCAGTTAATGAGCAAAATGGTTTGCATTATACTTAACACTGTGGTGTAAATTTAAGGGCTAAAAGGGACGCTTTTACCAAAGGACTGTTAATTATGTTGAAACACCAGCCTCAAATTGAGCCAGTCAGTTTACTGCAACAAGTCGAAGATTTTCTAGCGCTTCATCCGCAGCTAGAGAGTGTGGATTTGATGCTTTCTGATATGAATGGGGTGATTAGGGGCAAACGTATTGAAGCTGCGTCCCTCACCAAGATAGTTAAAGAAGGCATGTGTTTACCAGCATCGGTATTTGCTTTAGATATTTGCGGCGAGACCGTAGAAGAAACTGGGCTTGGCTTTGAGCAGGGCGATGGCGATAGGATTTGCCACATATTGCCTCACAGCTTGAGTTTGATTCCGTGGAAGAAGAATGCCGGACAAGCCTTAGTGACTATGCATGAAGTGAATGGCGAGCCATTTTTTGCAGATCCTCGGCAATTGCTGAGCAAAAAGCTAGCGGGTTTACACCAACAAGGTTTATTCCCCTGTGTGGCTATTGAGTGGGAATTTTACCTATTAGATGCGCGTAGCGAAAACCGCGAACCTAAAGCGCCCTTATTACCCAAATCACAACAACGCATGCAGCAAACGCAGGTCTATTCATTAGATGAGCTAGACGAATTTGCCGAGTTTATTCGAGATATTCAAGAATATTGCCATACCCAGAATATTCCCAGCGATAACGTTATTGCAGAATATGCACCGGGCCAATTTGAAGTCACCTTGCAGCATCAAACGGATCCGCTGTTGGCCTGTGACCAAGCGATATTGTTAAAACGTGCCATTAAGGCGGTGGCCAAACAGCATGGTTATGTGGCGACCTTTATGGCTAAGCCCTATGCCGAGCATTCTGGCAATGGCTGTCATGTGCACATTAGTATGCTGGATCAGCACGGCAAAAACCGTTTCTCTAATGACCAGCAGTTACTTGAGTTCGCCTTAGCTGGCTTGTTAGACACCATGCCACAGGCGATAGCCTTGCTGGCGCCTAATGCCAATTCTTATCGTCGTTTTCAGCCTGATATGTTTGTGCCGCTGCAAGCCAACTGGGGCTGGGATAACCGCACCGTAGCGCTACGTATTCCGTCGGGCAGTAAAGCCAATCGACGTATTGAGCACCGCGTATCGGGTGCAGACTGTAACCCATATATTGTCATGGCGGCCTTATTTGCTGGCATTGAGTATGGCATTAGCCAGCAATTAGTTTGCCCACCACCGATCGCCGGTGATGCCAGTAAGGTGCCTGCTCCAGCCTTACCTAGTTCTTGGGAACAAGCCTTGGAGACGTTCTCTCAATCTACCCTGTGGTCGCTATTGGGGGATGACTTTAGCCATGTTTATTACGCCAATAAACTGAATGAGCTGCAGCGCTTTGAGGCGCAGGTCACACCTTTAGAGCAACAGTGGTATCAGCAAATGGTATAGCAGCCAAACTCGGTCATAAACAGTCTCTGCGGGGGCTGTTTTTTCGGTTGCAGACAAACACAGATTTTATTTCACAACTAAAGGGGAGTGTATGAAAGAGCAACACGCAAATTCATATTACGCGGCCAGTGCTAACTTAAAGTTAGACTATCCGCAGTTGCAAGGAGAGCAGCAAGCAGATGTTTGTGTGGTTGGTGCGGGGATTACCGGAGCTACCACCGCCTTAGAATTAGCTGAAAAAGGCTATAAGGTGATTCTGCTAGAGGCCGAGCGCGTTGGTTGGGGGGCGTCGGGACGCAGTGGCGGTCAGGCTATTTTTGGCTGGGCGGCAGAGCAGTCCACCCTGGAAAAGCTAATGGGTAAAGAAGATGCCAAAATCATGTGGGATCTGTCGGTAGAGTCTTTAGCCGTTACCAAAGAAAACATCAAAAAACACAATATTGATTGTGATTGGCAAGATGGCCAAATGCATGTGGCGGTGAAGGAGCGGCAGGTAAAAGAGCTGAACTTCTGGCACCGACAGTTACGCGATGATTATGGCTATGAGCATTTGGAATACTGGGATCGCGATAAACTCAGCAGCCAACTTCACAGTCCTCGTTATCTTGGTGGTATGTTCGACCCAAATAGTGGCCACCTACACCCGCTAAATTACACCCTCGGCTTGGTTAAAGCCGCCGAGTTGGCCGGCGTGGAGATTTACGAAGAAAGTAAAGTCACCAAGTTGACTCACGGTAATAAAGTGACCCTAGAAACCGCGCAAGGCAAGGTGACTTGTTCGCATGTGGTATTGGCCTGTAACGCCTACATGCAAGGCTTAAATAGCAAACTTGAAAGTAAAGTGATGCCTGTGGGCACCTACATTTGTGCCACTAAACCTCTGGGCGAAGAGCGCGCTCGTGAGTTGATTGGTAATAACATGGCGGTGTGTGACATTAACTTTGTACTGGATTATTACCGCTGCTCTGCCGATCATCGCATGCTCTTTGGTGGTCGAGTGAGTTACTCGGGTATTGAACCGAGAAACCTTGCCGCGACCATGAAACAGCGTATGGATTGGGTATTCCCGCAGTTAGCCGATGAACAAGTGGAGTTTGCTTGGGGCGGTAATGTAGGTATTACCATTAATCGCGCGCCGCATTTTGGGCGGATTGCGCCTAACGTGTATTTTGCACAAGGCTTCTCGGGCCATGGTATTGCCGCTACTGGTTTGGCTGGGCGTATGATGGCCGAATCTATTAGTGCGACCTCGGAGCGCTTTGATATCTTTGAGAAGATCCCGCATATGCCATTCCCAGGAGGACGTCTATTCCGTACTCCGGCCTTGGTCTTGGCAATGACCTACTACCGAATTAGAGATTTACTCTAGTTAACACAAGGACCTGTTGTTGTTTGATGGTGATTTGCTTCGCTAAACAACAGTAGGTTCTACTTCTTCCTCTCATTCGTACCATAGTGCGGCTTTTCTCTGCTGCTAGGCTACGAGCTAGTTCTGGTTTCCCGCTATACTTGCGCCATTGTTGTTTCATTTAGGGTGCTAAGTTATGGCTGAATCGCCAATTAATCATTTTTTTCCACAAGCAAGCCGTTTAGTTTATGGTTGCATGGGCCTCGGTGGTTCATGGGACGCTAGCGAGCTAGAATCTCATCATTTGGCCCAAGCCCACGCGGTGGTTGATGCTGCGTTAGAGATAGGCATTAACTATTTTGACCACGCCGACATCTACACCCTTGGCAAGGCTGAACAAGTATTTGGCCGAGTATTGGCCGAGCGCCCTGAATTACGCCAACAAATTATTTTGCAAAGCAAATGTGCCATCCGTTTTGCCGATGAACAATGGTGTGGCCGTTATGATTGGTCGGCTGATTACATTCGTGAAAGCGTAGAAGGCTCATTGCGTCGCCTACAAACCGATAGCCTAGACGTATTATTATTGCACCGCCCCGACCCTTTAGCTGAAATGGACGAAGTCGCTGAAGTGTTAATGTCGCTTAAAAATAGTGGCAAGGTACAGCACTTTGGGGTGTCCAATATGAGTGGGGCGCAATGTGCTTACTTGCAATCAGCGCTGGGCATGCCGTTGGTGGCCAATCAGTTAGAGATGAGCTTGGCTAAGTTAGATTGGCTAGATCACAATATTGCGGTAAACGATGAGCAAGTGAAAGGCCATAGTTTTACTGCCGGTACGCTTGAATACTGTGCCATGAATAAGCTGCAAGTGCAGGCTTGGGGAAGTTTGGCCAAGGGCTTATTTAGTGGTGCGGATTTGGGTCAGGCAACTGAGGCTCAGCGCGCTACCTCCAACTTGGTTCGCCAATATGCCGAGCAGTTAAACAGCTCGCCAGAAGCGGTGGTGCTCGCCTTCTTGTTGCGCCATCCTGCGGGGATCCAGCCAGTTATTGGTAGCGTTAATATCGATAGGATCCGCGCCTGCGCCGATGCCTGCAAGCTAAGCTTAAGTCGTGAGCAATGGTATCAGTTGTACGTGAGCTCTCGTGGTAGAGCCTTGCCCTAGCTTTAACAGCGTTAGGCTAGTTGGAACGGAGCTGCTGGCGTAACTTGATTAGCCAGTAGCCCACCAAAACACTTAAAACAACTGTTGATACCGGCATCACTAACCAGATGCCGCTGATCCCCCACATCAGTGGTAGTAGTAGCATAAAGGGCAATTGAATGAGCATATTGCCTACCGAGATCACGTTGGCTCGAGAAGCTTGGTTTAGTGACTGAAAAACCACCGCGCCGGTGAAGATAAGACCATCTAAAGGCATCGCCCAGAGGTGTAAACGGATCCCCAATACGGTAGCGTCCAGCAAGGCTGGGTCGTTGTTATTAAACACCGCAACGCTCAGCTCGCTAAAGCTATTTAGCAACACCACGCAGACGATACCGCTGCCAATAATAATGCTAAAGCCTAGCCGCAGAACCTTTAGAACATTGTCATAACGTTTAGCACCATAGTTGTAGGAAATTAGCGGCTGCATGCCATTGGCAAAGCCTTCTGCAATAAAGTAATAAACCACGCTGATGTATAGCACGATGGCATAGGCACCGGTTTCCGTTACACTGCCAAACTTTAAGAATAAGTAGTTATGAATCACCGTAATAAAAGCGGTGTAGAGGGTCGTGAAAAAGCTGCTTAGGCCAAGGTTAGCGATGCGATAAAAGTAGCGTGGAGTAAACCTAAATTCACGGTTAACTAACTTAAGCTGACTACGAGCTGAACCAAAGTAAGCCAAGGCCAGCGTAAAGACTAAAGCCTGTGCGGCCAAGGTAGCGTAGGCCGCGCCTTTTAAGTCCCAATTCCATTGCACAATAAACAGATAATCTAGAGCAATATTGGCTAGTGCGCCAAGCACCATTAAGCCGGTGGCAACGTTAGGGCATTGTCGTTACGCACTAAGATAGGTAAGGCGCAGCTGACTATCACTAACAAGGAACCGTGTCCCATGATTGTTAAATAATGCTCGGCCATGACTTGGATATGACCAGAGGCTCCCTGCCAGCGAATTGGCGCGGCTTGTAAGTAGTAGAGGCTTAGGCTGATTAATGCAGCCAACACGAGCATCAAGAGTAGCGCGTGACTAAATAGGTTGTGGGCTTTTTCAGGGCGCTTTTGGCCGCTGGCAATGGAAATTAATGCTCCGCCTCCAACACCAATCATTAGGCCGATGCCGGTGACTAAAAACATGATCGGCCAAGCTAGGTTGATTGCGGCTAAGCCGTCGGCGCCAAGAACTTGGCCAATAAAAATCCCATCCACAATTAGGTAGATGCCACTCACGATCATCGCCATTACTGAAGGAATGGAAAAGCGCCAAAATTGGCGACTAATGTTTTGACTGAGCATGGCTTGCCGTTACTTAAGCGAAGTGATTAAAAAATAGTGCAAAAATTTGCGTCCGTTCCATCATAGGCATTTTTAAAGCAGAGGCAATCTACAATATTGCTATTTCTTATTAGCACTTGTTAGTTATTCACCAGATTGCTCTAGCTGCAGGGAATGCTGCTGTAAGCTCAACTATTTTCAGGGTATTTCTCCCAAGATTGAACTGAAAAAATACGCCGAGTTTTACTCAGCCTAAGCGGCGCTTTGATGGCGTTGTTGGAAAATTCTACAATCATCAGTTTTTTTATAAAATGTCTGGACAGGGCTGAGCTAAAACCCTAATATACGCCTCCGCCAGCATTGAGCACCCGTAGCTCAGCTGGATAGAGCGTCGCCCTCCGGAGGCGAAGGTCACAGGTTCGACTCCTGTCGGGTGCGCCATAGCTTCGGAAATGCTCGAAATACTCAGTGGTGGGTATAGCTCAGTTGGTAGAGCCCCGGATTGTGATTCCGGTTGTCGTGGGTTCAAATCCCATTACTCACCCCATTATTTTAAATATTAGACTCTGTCTGGTATTAATTAGATGCTGCAGCACTTGATAGCGCAGCATCGAAAGATTTAAAATAGCAAGACATCGGTGATGACGTTTCATGGTAGCGCATCGTCGCGAAGCTCATAGAGAGTGGGACCAGAGGGTTTAAGCTCTACAATATCAAGAAAAATCGGTGATTAGCGCAGCTTGGTAGCGCATCTGGTTTGGGACCAGAGGGTCGGGAGTTCGAATCTCTCATCACCGACCACATTTAGAAAGCCCCGTCATTAATGACGGGGCTTTTTTGTACTTGATAGTTAAGAAATCGGAGTTCGCCTTTTAATCTTGACTCATCACCGATCACTTTCAAAAGCCTGCTCATTTGAGCAGGCTTTTTTCGTTGCTCCGAATACTTGTTTGCGAACTTGTCCAATTCATTTATATACGCTTAGCTATAGCTAGGGCATGCGCTTAATGTTCAGGTAAATTTTCTGAGTAAATGGGGGGTAATTGCTGCCTATGCGTCAGTTTCTTTTGCATTGGCTTTGTACAATGCGCCTATGAATATGAATACTATATTTTGGAGTAAGTTCTCGCTGGCCATGTTGTTATTGTTTGGTTTGGGCCAAGTCAATGCTTCAGTGTTGGTGATTAAGCATGCTCAAGCTGAAAGCCAAAATGATCCGCGTAGTCATTACTTCTTAGATCTGCTTCGCTTAACTTTAGATAAAACCGTTGCTACAGATGGCCCTTACAGTATCCAAGAATGCGAGCAGCGTATGCCGCAGCGTCGAGCCCTGCAACAAATGCAAAAGCAGCGTTGTATTAACCTTGTGTGGACCATGACCAACACGGAGCGAGAACGGCAGGCCTTAGCGGTTCGTATTCCGTTGCTAAAAGGTTTGCTCGGCCAGCGGGTATTGTTGATTCGTAAGCATGATGCGGCGCGCTTTAAAGATATTAAAACTTTGAGTCAATTGGGGGAAATGTTAGCTGGTCAGGGAATGGGTTGGCCGGATGTGGATATTCTTAAGGCCAATCAGTTACCAGTAATTGAAGGTACCTTGTATGAGGGCTTGTTTGGCATGTTACATCGCGGTCGCTTCGACTATATGCCTCGAGGTTTGAATGAAACAGAGCAGGAATTACGGCAACATCCAGAATTAGACTTGATGGTAGAGCCTCACTTACTATTGAGTTATACCGCACCCATTTACTTCTTTGTTAGGCGCGATAACTATCACTTAGCTGCTCGCTTAGAAAAGGGGCTACGTTTAGCCATTGAGGATGGTAGCTTTGATGCCTTATTCAAACGCTACCGCTACCATGAGCTGTTAGCCCAGCTGGAGCAGCGACGAGTATTAAAACTTTATAATGTGAATTTGCCAGCTGAAACGCCGGTCAACGACGATAGCTTATGGGTTATCCCCGAGCGACAGCGAAGTTTTAGCCAAGACTAATTTACTAAACGTGCTTTACTGTTTGAAGTCGAGCTAACAATCCCCGTGGGATAGATGAAAACGTCATCACCATCGTCAAATTAACTGTGATTCAGTTCTGCTTTTTGTTGATAGGCCCATTATGATTTTTCACTGTTAAGTTGAATTGTGTGTAGCATCATGAACCTGCTCTGAAGCTCAGATACTATCGGCATATTTGCGGGTTTGCTGGGGCTTTTGCCTGCAAGTCTTCATCTTTTTTTATTACCAAGGAGTATTTTAATGCCACTCACACAGCCAACACAAAAAGTGGAAACGTTTACCCTCAAAAACAATCGAGGTAGTGAAGCGACTCTATTAGCTTGGGGGGCTACCTTAGCTAGCTTTAAAGTACAATTAGTCAGCGGTGAGCGCCGCGAAGTAGTATTGGGTTGCGATAGCATTGAAGACTATCAAAAACAAGAAGCCTACTTAGGCGCAACTGTGGGGCGTTACGCAAATCGGATTAAACAAGCCACGATTAGTCACCTAGGGAATGCGTTATCGTTAACAGCCAACCAAGGTGTGCACCAATTGCATGGAGCCGATGATTTCAGCCATCGAGAGTGGCAGGGTGAACAGTTGGCCAATAACAAGGTAAGTTTTACTCTGTTTTCGGCTGACGGCACTTGCGGCTACCCCGGCAATATGCAGGCTCGAGTGGACTATACCTTAGACGACGATAATCAGTTGATTATTGATTACTCTGCCAGTGTAGATAAAACCTGCCCGGTAAATTTAACTGACCATAGCTACTTTAATTTAAATGCAGCGGCAGATTCCACGATCAAACAACACCAACTGTACATTGCTGGAGACTATTATCTCCCTGTTGATAGTGAAGGCATTCCTCAAGCAGGCTTGAAGTCGGTAGAGAATACTGGTTTTGATTTCAGACAGGCAAAAACTATCGCAAAAGACTTAGGTAAAGACGACGATCAAAAACTGGTTGGCGGTTACGACCATAGCTTCTTACTGCAGCCAGCGGTGGTTGAACGTGGTGAGGCGGTGGCGCGCATCGTGGCCGATGACCAATCATTAGCCATGGAAGTGTATACCGATAAACCAGCTATTCAGTTGTATACTGGAAATTTCCTTACTGGCACACCGGCACGCAGTGGCGATAGCTATCAAGCGCATTCTGGGTTGGCCTTAGAGACTCAGTATTTACCTGACTCTCCCAACCGCCCAGACTGGCCCCATAAAAGCTGTTGGTTGGAACCCGGACAAGCCTATTACACGCAAACTCGTTATCGGGTGTATGAACCAAATAACTAACTTTGGCTGATTTCGTCAATGAGGCGGAAAATACCGCGAGTTGGCACTATAGTGTATGCTCAAAGTAGCTATTTGAAGGTAGGTAAAATTTATGAAACGCATATTGCTATTATTGCTGACTATGGTGGCTTTAAGTTTTCAAGCGGTAGCGGATGACTACCAGTCAACCATTAATACATTTAGACAAGCGCCAGAAACCCAACCGTTTTTTTCTAACGCTTATGCTTACGCTGTGTTTCCCACCATTGGTAAGGGGGGCATTGGTATTGGTGGCGCCTATGGCGAAGGTAAGGTGTATCGTGGTGGCAGTGTGACCGGTTCGGTTAACATGGCCCAGCTTACCCTTGGTTTTCAATTAGGTGGGCAAGCCTTTAGCCAAATTGTGTTTTTACAAGATAAACGCGCTTACAATGAGTTTACTAGTGGTAGTTTTGAATTTGGCGCGCAAGCCAGTGCCGTGGCGATTACTGCTGGTGCTTCTGCTCAAGCAGGTTCCACGGGGACGGGGGCGGCCGCTGGAAAGTCTCAAGCCAAAGCTAATTATGTGAGTGGTTACGCGGTGTTTACTGTGGCCAAAGGTGGACTGATGTACGAAGCCAGTATTGGCGGGCAAAAGTTCAGCTTTAAACCTAATTAAGCGGCTCATTAAGAGAACAAAACGGACCTTGTCGGTCCGTTTTTTGGTTTTAGCCTCCGGTTATGTGATACAAGTTTTAACACCGAGGACGGAACCAGGGTGTAAAGCTTGGTAAGCTTCAACATTAGTAGCCGTGCGTATTAAGGACAGACTATGATCATTACAACGGAACGACTCCAATATCTATGGGCGGTGGCTCAAAGTGGCTCATTTTCGGCGGCAGGGCGTATGCTGGGGGTGAGTGGTGCTGCCGTTCAGCAGGCTATTCAAGCCTTTGAATTTGACCTTGAAGCGAGTTTGTTTGAACGTCATGCCGGTAAAAAACCACAGTTAACTAGGCTAGGTCAGCAAATTTATTTACAAGCGCTGGACCTATTACCTAAGCTGCAAGGTATTGAAAAATACGCGCAGGCGGTCAGTCAAGGCCAAGAGCCACAACTGCGCATTGCCTTGCATGGCATGGTGATGTTTCCTCGTTTTAATCAGTTACTGGTGGAGCTTAAACAGCAGTTTCCTAGTCTCGACCTTGTGTTATTGGACGCCGAGAATACGGTATTGAGCAGTGACCAAACTCGCTTGGCCAATCAACGGGGGTAGAGCAAGCGGATATTAGTATAGCCTTGGGGCGTTTGCGTAATGACCATGGTGGTAACTCAATGATTATTGACCGTATTCAATGGAAAATTGTGGTCGCGCCCAGTCATCCCTTGAGCCGAATACGAGGACAATTAAGCGAAGCGGATCTGTTGCAACATACTCAACTATTCCCTCTGCCGGGGCTAAATAGTCCAGCCGAGCTGATTGAAGGATTGCGCTTAAGTAGCCATTTGGTTCATTACAGTCGTTTTTATCAGCTGCGCGAACTGCTACTAGCAGGTATGGGTTTCGCCTTTTTCCCGGCTCAATTACTCCAGCCATTGGCTGACGAAGGCCTACTCTGCGAGTTAGATTTAGATTTCGATGATAATGGCATGAACTGGGCTATCGAGCTGAGCTGGGTGAATGGTTTAGGCGCGGCTGGGCAGTGGTTAGTTGAGCAACTTACTGAAGCTGAGTAGTTTAACCTTAAAGTAATGCTTTGTAGTAATAAAAATACCTTAAATCGTTATTGCTTGATAATGGCTCTCGTCAACTAATCAACGATTTGAGGTGTACCATGAAAAAGACTTTACTTACTTTAGCTCTTAGCACTGTTTTAAGCGGCGCAGTTATGGCAACTGCTAATGCTTGTACCACTTGGGTAACAGATACCAGCCACGGCGTAACGGTGACTCGTAGTGTGGATTGGGGCACTCCCTTAGGCGGCATTGCTCACCTTGTTCCTAAAGGCAGCCAATTAACTAGTCCTGAGTTTACTCAGTATGCTCAATCAGCTAAGTGGACTAGTCGCTACCAAGTAATGAATATTGAAGAATATGAAAGTTTTCACGGCGCGGCGGTAAGCGCAATTAATCTCGATACTGGCATGAGTGCCAATGGTCAGTATATGGAAGACTCTCAGCCCTTCCTTAAGCAACACCAGGACTCTGGCGCTCCTGCGGTGGCCTTGGCTCAACTGACGTCTTACATTACCGGTAATTATGCCAATGTAGCCGAAGTGAAACAGGCTCTAGAGCAAGGTGAATTTCAAATCGCTTGGGCTGGCGGCTTAGCTGGCGGTGAACACGGGGTGCATTTCTCGGTGCAAGATAAAGACAATAACACCTTGTTGATTCAATTAGATGAGGGTGGTGAGCAAAAACTTTATCACAACCAAGACGATCTTCGTTCGATGGTGAATGCTCCTCTACAGCAATATCACCGAGAGTACGTAGCGGGTTTGGAAATGGATAAACCAGAGACCTTGACTAAAATGAGCGCTCATATTTCTTCAAAAGAACGTAATGCACGCTTATTGTTTTTATCAAATAATGCCAAGTTAGATAACAGTGAGGCTAGCTGGGCACAAACCGAAGGTAAGGTGTTAGGCTTATTTGACCGAGCCGTGTTAGTACCACAAGACATTATTGACCCTGATAACGGTGATACTTATGCAACTTGGGTGAGTTATGTGTACAACTTTGAACAAGCCAGTTTCAAGTTCCGTAACCACGATACTTACAATGACGTGCGAATTGACCTAAACGAGTTGAAAGATGCGCAGCAGCCGCTTTGTGCCGACTTGGTTGAGCAGTCAAATGCGGGTTATCAATATGCCCAGTGGAGTAGCTGCGAGCTGGAACTCGCCACTCACTAAGCTAAATAGTTTAGAAAACCGCCCTAGTTGGGGCGGTTTTGACTTGTCTCTTGTTATAAAAAAGGAATTTCCCCTAAATGATGGATTTACAACAGCGATTTAGTCATTACTTACAGCAGCTGAGAGTCATACTGTTGAAAGTGCCCGAGCCGCTATTCGACAGCAGTTTAGCGCCAGATATGTTTCCTTTGGCCACCCACGCCAAAATTGCCACTAACTTTAGTTTACGTGGTTATTGCCCCTTAATCGGCTGTGAGCCGGTGTCATTTATTCGCCCTGAGCAGACGCGAGCCGCAGTACTTCAGCAGATTGATGATAGTTTGCAATATCTGGCTAAGGCCAAGCCGGTTTCTCAGTTTGATGATAGCGTGATGTTAAGCGATAAAGTGGGCTTTAAGCAGCTAGAGCTGTGCCAGTCAGACTTCATTAATGTCTATATTTTTCCTAATTTTTTGTTTCATATCAGCATGGTGTATGCCATCGCTCGGGCTAATGGTGTGGCCTTAAGTAAGGGCGATTTCGATGGCTTACATAGTTACCCAGAAGGTTTTAGTTTCATTGAATAGTGATGATTTTAATCGCCATATGACCTTGTGGTTGGATCAAGCCTTACGTTACCTTGGTGCAGTCACTAAAGAACAAATTGCCTTAGCCTTCGAAGCGGTGGATGGATTATGGTGGGATTCTAGTGCTCGGATCCCGCAAAAGTATTTGGTGCTTAAACGTAATTACAATGTAACCCCAATTCAAACGCCTTTGGTGATTGATAGCCATAAGATGGCTGAGCAGAATTACGCTTTATTGGCGAACTTTGTTCCGCCGCAGCTTGAGCCCTTAACCATACCTTTACCAGTGGGTGACTATGGGGTTAACGTCAGTTTAATTTCGCGTTTCACCATGTAAGTCGATGAGAAGTACCGCGAGTCCTTTGCCCATATTCCCGAGCGCTATTATCCCAACTTTGAGTTAGACAGTGTTAATTCGGACACAGTGCCCAATACGACAAGGCCTTTGATCAGCAATAATATGCTGATTATCTAGTCGAACGTGAGGCGAAGCAGCAAGCTAAGTAGTCGACTTAACTAGGCCTGCCAATCTGCAGGCCTAGTGATTTAAAGCGCTAAGGCGGGCTAGCTTAAGTGAGTGGTTTTCAGCAAACTAGCGGGCTGGCGCTGTACCAGTATTTCCCCTTGGCGCACCGAATATAGCACTTCCCCCTGTTGCTGAATCACCGCTAAGTCGTCGCAGCCCTGCAAAATGATGAAATTGGCCGGTTTTCCCTCTTCGATACCATATTGCTGCTCTACTTGCAGGGTTTTGGCGCCGTTGATGGTGATTAAGTCCAGAGCGGTGGACAAGTCGCGATAACCCATCATGTGACAAATATGAAGGCCAGCATCGAGCACGCGAAGTAGCTTACCATTGCCGAGGGTATACCAAGGATCTTGGATCGAGTCTTGAGCAAAACAAACGTTCATGCCAGCTTCGCGTAACTCTTTGACGCGAGTGATGCCGCGACGCTTGGGATAAGTATCGAAGCGCCCTTGCAGGTGAATACTTTCGGTGGGGCAAGAAACAAAGTTAATTTTAGACTTTTTTAGTAGCCGGAATAACTTAGAGCAATAGGCATTGTTGTAAGAATGCATCGCTGTGGTGTGGCTGGCGGTGACGCGCTCGCCCATGCCTTGCTCTAAAGCAGCGGTGGCGAGCACTTCCAAGAAACGTGAGGCCTCATCATCAATTTCATCACAGTGTACATCTACCAACAGCCCATGTTGTTTGGCTAAAGCCACTACCCAGTGCATCGACTCCACGCCATATTCACGGGTAAATTCGAAGTGGGGAATGCCGCCAATCACATCGGCTCCATGCTCAATTGCTTGCTCCATTAGCTGTTTGCCATTAGGAAAAGAGCAGATCCCTTCTTGAGGAAAAGCCACAATTTGTAGCTCAATCACCTTAGAGAGTTTTTCTTTTAAACCGGCAATGGTTTTCAGTGCCGTTAGTGACGGATCGGTAACATCCACGTGAGTTCGAATATATTGCACGCCATTTTCTACTAATAGCTGCACCGTTTTTAACACCCGCTGTTCAATGTCTTCGGCGGTGAGCTGGGGTTTGCGTTCACTCCAGCGCTCAATTCCTTCAAACAAGGTGCCGCTTTGGTTCCACTTAGGCTGACCGGCGGTGAGGACCGCATCTAAATGGATGTGCGGCTCGACAAAAGGCGCGCAAACTAAGTTGCCTTGTGCGTCTATTTCCGATGCGTTCAGCGATGGGCTTAGCGTGGCGCTTTGCGGCTCAATGGCGGTAAATACGCCTTGCTCAACATGTATGCTGTATAACGAAGTTTGGCCACGCAGGCGAGCGTTAATGATGTTCATAATTATCCTTATTCTTTAGTTGCTTGGCGCTGAATAGCCAAAGGCTCCATCAACAAAGCATTTTGTAGCTCTAAACGTTGCTGAGCATGATTGAGCTGACAAGCGGTCAGCGCTTGCAGTTTGTTTAAGCGGTGATTCAGGGTATTACGGTGAATGTTGAGCTCTTTAGCGGTTTGCCGCAGTGACCCTAAGTTGTCGAAATAACAGCGTAGAGTATGTTTTAGCTGGCTCATGGCAGGTTGTGAATTGCCAAACAAGGGGCCCAACCTGAGCCGACAAAACTCCACCAGAAGTTGGCTGTCTTCTACCGCGGCAAATACCCGACTAATGCCTAAATCGAGATAGTGCACAATGGCACTATGCTGTTGCAGTTGGGCGAATTCGGCTGCTTGCTTAGCCTGTTGGGCGGCTTGCCCTAGCTGTAACCAGCCGCTTAAGCTGGCACTAATGCCTAAATTGAAGTTAAGCTGTTGTTGGTGCAAATGGCGCTTCAGCCCAAGCCAATGACTGCGCTGTTGTTCAATGGAATCTTGCGCAGTTAAGGGGAGCAACAAATACCAACCATGATGATACTCAAGCGGAGGGTAGGGGCTGTGCACATGATTTAGCCACTGCTTTAGCTGAAAAAGCCAGACGCTAAGATTGATGTCTTCATCTTGTTGCGGCTGGAGCAGGGCTACGCCCATCGCTTGATTTAAATTTATACCTAATTCTTGCCCTCGTTGTTGTGATAGCGATGACAGGGGTTTAGGGCTGCCTAGCACATCACTTACAAAGTGTTGCAGTGAGTGGCTAGAGAGATTGTCTTGAATTAAGGCGTTACAAATTAACTCGGTGACCTTTACCATGGGCAGCGAATAAGGCTGCTCTAAAATGGCAAAGTGTTTGCTGCGCGCGTAATCCAGCACTCCGGCGGGTATGTGGTCAATAAACTCCGAGTCGGTGAGGATCACGATACCGGCAGCTGATTTTTCCAAGGCTTCATCAATCAGCTGGCAGTATTCTTGTTCGCTGCGTTGTAAGTTAATGCCGGTGACAAACACCAGTTCGCCACCAACTAACCAAGGGGCTAGTTCGCGATTCTCCGCCAGATAAGGCCAGCGAATCGCTTGTTGTGAATGTTCGCCGGTGAGCAGCTTGATGCTGCCTAAACCGGCAATTAAAGGAATGTCACGAGCGCGTAAAGCCAAGTTCGCTCCTAGCTAGCTGAGGGTTTGGCCACCGGTTGAGCTGAACGGATGTATAGCAATAGCGCATAAACACTGGCTGATACAACAATCCCCACTAACGGTGCAATCCAAGGTGAGAAATAAGCAGCAGCAGAACCCACGGCATAAGCGCTCAAACCACAGGCATCAAAGGCTGGTAGTTTGATCTTATCTAAACTGGGTGGGTTGCTGCGATGTTTAAACCAAAAGTCAGCCATGATGATGGCGCCAATTGGCGGAATAAAGGTGCCGAGTAAAATTAGGAAGGGGATCAGCATGTTATACATACCAAACACGGCTAATACCGTACCAATGGCCGCCCCACAACGGTAATGGTGCGTCGTTTGTCGGTGCGTAATAGGTTACAGCCAGCGGCGGCAAAGTTGTAAATGGTATTGTCTTGGGTGGTCCAGATATTGGCAAATAACATCAGTACCGCAATCAGTATGAAGCCCTGAGCAACCAGTACATCAACGATGTCGGCTTGTTGATAAATCATCGCGCCGAAGGCTCCCACAAACACCATTAAACCGTTGCCAATAAAGAAGGCCAATAAGGTGGTCACTACCGCAATTCGTCCGCTTTTGGCAAAGCGGCTCCAGTTGGTGGCTTGAGTACCACCACTTACGAAGGTGCCAAATACCATGGTGATGGCAGCTGCGAAGGGCATGCTGTCAGTTGGCGAGATGTTGCTTAGCTGCGCTAAACCGCCGATGTCGATGCTGCCTTGGTAAATCGAAATACCAATAAACGCTAACATGGCGGGCACCGATATTTTAGATAGTAGCGCTAGGGCCTGATAACCGATGAAGGCGGTAATGCAAAAGCCGAAGCCGAATACGATCATCAGTGGAGTGGTATAAGCTTCGGGTAATTCTAATAACTTAACTAAAATAATGGCGATGGTTGCCGTGCCCCAGGCATACCAGCCAATTTGGGTGAAGCCCAATACAAAATCGGCCAACTTACTGCCTTGTTCACCGAAGCAATAACGCCCCAACAAGACCGAATTTAAACCGGTTTTATAGGCCACATAGGCAAGGCCAGCGGCGTAGCTGCCGAGTAATAGGTTACCAATTAAGATGATCCAGAGTAGCTCGCCAAAGCTAAAGGATGTGCCCAGTGTGCCACCGGCCCACATGGTAGAGGTGAAAAAGGTAAAACCTAACAGAACAAAAGCGGTAGACCAAAATCCTTTGCGGGCGCTTTGTGGCACCGCCGAAAGGGGATAATCATTGGTTTGGCTCATAGTGTTAACTCCATTTAGTTACGGCGACAAGCGAAACTGCGAGTTGTCACACCGTGTGATGTTAAAATCCTAGTTCTAACCCTCCAAATCCTATGCCAATGTTGCGCCTTCTTTCGACTCAGTAAACTTGTGCAGCGGGTGATTTTTGCTCAGCTAAAAATGTACCACTTGCACAGTGTAAATGAAATCAACGCGATCGTTGCTCTGCTTAGCCAAAATTGGGAAAAAAGCTGCACTAGATTGGCGCGCTCTTGCTAAGCAATGGGGCGTAACTAGCCTGTTCAAGGCCTAACAAAAGGGAACGTTAGGAAGCTATTTTACTGTGGCTAGTTGCTATGCGCACTAAACCGGAAGGGCTAATAGCCAAGCGAACGCATAAGCTGAGAGTACAAGCCAGTGACAAGCTCAGCATCACCAGAATAGCGATTAAAATCAGTATTTGGTATTTCACTGCGATTAGGGGATCGCTACCGCCAAGAATTTGCCCGGTCATCATGCCGGGCAGGGTTACCAGCCCCATGGTACTCATTGATGCAAGCAAGGGAGCCAGTGCTTGCTGCATGGCCGATTGCACAAAGCTTTCGGTGGCTTGTTGACGGTTTGCTCCCAGCGCTAGGTAGCCATAGTATTCGGTTTGCTTTTCACTGAGTGCGTTAAATAAGCGTTGCAGGGCGACGATATTTCCACTGAGGCTATTGCCTAGCAGCATGCCCGCCAGTGGAATTAGGTACTGGGTTTGGTACCAAGGCTGCAGCTGTAGTAAACCCAATAGCAAGATTAGCAATACTGGGCTTAAACCTACTACTAAGCCCGCCAATACGGGCAGTAATAACACTTTTTGTGGCAACTTGGCCTTGCCGACAATGGCGCTAGCTCCAACCAGTAACATTAAGGCCAGCCAGCCTAGATTGAGCCAAAGATTATTGAGTTCAAAGAGGTATTGTAAGTACAAACCCAGCAAACTGAGTTGTACCAGCATCCGTAGTAAGCTGCCAATTAAGTCCTTACCCAGAGCTAACTTGAAGTAGCGGTTTAAGCCTAGCGGCACTATTAGTATCAGAGAAAAGCCAGCCAAGGCCAGCCAGCTAATGTCGACGCTCATGTCTGAAGGCCCTCGGCGAAGAGAATGGGTTGCGGTGGCTCGCCACCATATACTAGCCTGAGCACACCGCCGAGTATAGCCCTTAGCCTACTTGTTGTTGGCTTGAGCTTTGATACACTCGGACACAGTTTTTACCGTCGGCTTTGGCTTGATAAACCGCTTTGTCGGCGGCTTTGATCAGCATCTCATGATGCTCCATGCTCTTATCTAGTGAGGCGATACCAATGCTCACACTGACCGAGTATTTGCTGTTGTTGAGCGGCATTTGGCTGATCCGTTCGCGTAATGAGTGGCCTAATTGATGGGCGTCTTGCAAGTTGGTATTAGGGCAGATTAACAGAAACTCGTCTCCTCCTAAGCGGGCCACCACATCGTCGTTTCGTACCGATTCTCGTAGGGCTCTCGCTAGTAACATTAATACTGCGTCACCTGCATCATGGCCATTGTTGTCATTGATTTGCTTGAAGTGGTCGGCATCTATCATCATGCAAGATAAAGGTTGCTGCAGTTGCGCGGCTTGTGTCCATAACTCCTTTAACTGCAGCATGGCGTGACGTCGATTGGGTAAGCCGGTGAGTACGTCGGTATGGGCTAAGGATTGTAAATGCCGGTTGGTTTTCTGCAAGGCTAGGGTGCGCTCTTGAACCTTCTTTTCCAGATTCTGGTTGAGCTCAACCAGTTCGTGGTTGCGAATGCTCACCTGATGGAACAGCCCGCGTAAGGCGCCAATTAAGGGTTCGGTAGCTAAGTCATTCGGTTGCTCACTGGCCTCATAAGCTTGGGCTGCTGAGTGGCCTTGTTGAATGGCTTGCAATTGCTTAGCCAGCACTTGGTCGATGCCCAAAATGTGGTAAGCCAACCACTGAATTAAGTAATCTAGTAGGTTTTTAACCTGTTGATATTTTACTGATTGGTCGAGTTGATTTAACTTGGATATTTCATTTAAAAACTCATGGTGGGCTTGCACATGCGGCTTAAGGTGGCGAATATCGACTTGATGTTGCGCCATTAACTGCTCTTCGGTTTGAAAGTGCTCTTTTACGTAAGTATGCAATTCGATGTTGAGCGCTTTTAGTTCGCTGCTTGAGGTTTGGTTTTCAGTGAGTAGCCGACCGATTTTGTTAATTAAGTTGATTAGCTGGCGATGCTGCTGGTCGACTTGAGTGATGCCTGTCTCAAAATCTGCAGTCCAACGAAATGATTCCATAGTGTGTTATATCCAGCTTACCATAAGACAAAAATTTCCATATTTAGCGATATCTATCGCAGTTATCGCTCAGCCTAGCTAGAAACCAATAGGGCTGTATCAATCTACATCAAATAAAGCTCATTTTAGAAGCTAAATTGTATAAAATTCACTCTATCATAGTGAAGATAAAAATTATCCATAATGATGATTTATAAACGAGTAAAGAATGGCTGTTTCGGAGCGGGCTTTGGCGTATTCTTTATCGCAGGTATCTAACGATAAAAACTATTTCTAGCTTCAAAGAGGTGAACGTGGAACAAAATTTAAGCCTTGAACAACTGCGAGTGATAGGAGCCCTATTAGAAAAGGAAACTACCACTCCAGATCAGTACCCCTTGTCGCTCAATGCGCTGACTTTAGCCTGTAATCAAAAAAGCAATCGAGAACCAGTCATGGCCTTAAGCGAAGCCGAGGTACAAGATGTTTTGCAGCAATTGCAAAATCTGCGTTTGGTTACCGAAGCGCCGATGTCGGGGCGAGTAGTGCGTTACCAGCATCGTTTTTGTAATACCCCGTTTGGTGGTTTACAACTGAGTGAGCAGCAGCGAGCGATTATTTGTTTATTGTTTTTACGTGGCCCGCAAACGCCGGGAGAGTTGCGTACCCGTAGCCAGCGTTTAGCTAACTTCGCCAGCGTTCAGCAAGTGGAGCAAAGCTTGAACGAGTTGGCCAACCATGCAACTGGAGCTTTGGTGGTAAAACTCGAGCGCGAGCCGGGTAAGCGTGAGTCGCGTTATGCACATTTGTTTTCTGCAGAGCAGCCACTAACAGTAGCGAGCGAGGTGCCGGTAAGCCCTGTAACTGAGGCCGATTTACAGGCGCAAATTGACCAGTTAAGGGCTGAGTTGGTGGCGCTGACTCAGCGGGTACAGGACTTGGAATCTTAATCGGGCTGGCTAAAGCTGGCTTAAGTATTGGCTCTGCGGGTGTAAGGCTTAGACGGTTAAATGGGCTAGCTAAGGCTAGCCCGTAGTGATGGCTTAATGGAAGGGGAAGATGTAGTTCAGCCAACCTTGCATTCTGAGTAAGACTTTACGCATCACCGAGAGGTGATGGAAGTGCTCGGTATAAATGGCCACTTGGCCACTGACTCCCATGGGAAAGTTAAATTCGTCAAAACGCGGTTCTGGGTCAATCAGTACTAGGCTGCGACTGTGTTTAAAAAATACCTCCGCGCCCAGTAGCCGGCCGTTAGCTTGAAATTCACCCTCGGCAATGGCTGGCAGCACTTGGCGCACCTTGCCTTTAAATACCATGCCCGGTTTGGCGTCGACTATAAACTCAGCAGGGTCGCCTTCTTTTAAGCGGTTGATAGAGTTTTCCCAAAAGGCACCCACAAACAGTGACTGCTCTTTGGGAATGAAGGTCATCACCGGACGCAGTGGCATCGGTACGGCTACCATGCCCACCCGTAAGCCTAGTTGTGTAACATAACCGTCGGTGGGAGCGCGAACAACGGTTTGCTCTAAGTCAAATAGGGCTTTGTCTAGTTGGCCGAGTAAGCTGGCAACAGTGGTATTTACGCCGTCAATTTGTGACTCATAGGCCATTCTGGCATTGCTCTCGTTGGCCTGAGCTACCTGCAATCTAGCCTCAGCACTCAAATAAGCTTGTTGTCTGTTTTCTACTTCTAAGTCGCTAAAGGGGCTATTGGCACCGCCTTTTCTGCGGCCTTCTGCGTAGCGTTGATAGACTTTTTGGCTGCGGTCTCGTTCGGCTTTCGCCGCATTGGTGGCCGCTTGAGCGCTGTTGAATTGTGCCAGTAGCTGAGGAACCAGTTGCTCAGCGGCGGCCAGTTCGGCGCGGCGCTGGTCGACTACCGCTTGAAAGGGTTCTGGGTCTAATTTAAATAATACATCACCTTGTTTTAATAGCTGATTAGCTTGAACCGGCACCTCAATTACTTTACCTCGTACTACAGGCATAATTGGTACCGAGGTATAAATTTGCCGACCATGGGCAGTGTAGGGGTGGTTGTAGTTCATTAAAATAATCAATGCCCCAACAATGATTACGCCTCCAAGTACGGCGGTTGGCACGGTCCACTTGGTGAGTGGGATATTAAATATTTTAAAGATAGCGATACAAACACTGGCGTAGCTAAGAATCAGTAATAAATCCACTATTTATCCTCCCCTTGTTCTAGCTGTTGAACGTGCTTGCTGATGATGGCCACCTGACGTTTTAGTTTGGCCACTTCTTCGCTCAGTTCTTGTTCTCGGGAAGCCAGTTGTTGTTCATCTTGTTCTAACTGTTGTTCTTTTTCCTGCAGTTGTTGAAAGCCCCAACCGCGCTCTTCGCGATAAAGCGTGGCCCAAATCCAAAGGAAGGGCCAAAGTACATGTAAGGTAAATAAGCTGACCCAGCCAGCAACATGGATGGCATCTTGGTGGGGGTGGTTGCGGTGTTTAGATATCTCATAGGGAATGTCGTGAATGGCAATGATCCCGTAAAACAGCGTTAGACCAACGAAAAATAGCATGCCGAGCGCGAAGAAATCCAAAAACATACTCCCTCCTTGGGGTATTTTTGCGATTAGTAAGATGGTTTATCTGATTGATAATAGCTGATTGTATGGCTAATTCATTAATAAATAAATTAAATGATAAAGGGAATATTATGGCTTGTTAGGCTTATTGAGCTCGACCTAAGCGAGGAACCGTATCGCTTAAGTCGAGTCGTCTATTCGGCCTTAGAAGTTGTAGCCAAAACCAAAGGCGGCAATGCTGCCTTTGCTGTCGTAAAAGCTAATGTTGGAGTCACTTTGGCTGTAGCCTGCGATGATATTGAAAAAAGCGTTTTTCCAGGCAAAAGGTTGGTTGTAGACATACAGGGCGAATAAGGAATAGCTATCATCTTGCTGAGTTTGATTGGCGAATACCGGGTTGCTAGCAGAATATTTGGTATAGCTATATTCGGCATTGAGGTTGAGCAAGTGTTGTCCTGAACGGTATAAGCCATTAAGTCGCAGCGCGTATTGGTTGAAGTCGTTAGCACTGCCTTGAGCCTTGGCGGTGGTATACGCTAGCGCTGGAGTAAAGGTCCACGTTTTCGAGAGAGGAACGAAGCCTTCGGCGATAATCCGATGTAAGTCGGCTTCACGGCGTAGCGCTTGGGCTTGAGTTGAGTTCGCGCCAAATAGCGCGTGACCGCTGGTTTCTTTGTCTATAGTGCGTTTAGCATAGATATACTCTAAGGTCACTGGACTATCGCCAATCGCTTCATAGCGCAGTCTGCCTCCTTGATAGTTTTCTTCGGTTTCCTGTCTGGCCACATTGGTCAGATAAGGATCGCTCCAGGTTTCATTCAACAGTGGAAGTTCGGGAAAGTAAGCCAGAGTCAGCTTGCTGCGCTGACTTAGCATGCGGCGGTAGCCTAGTTCGTATTGAAACTGAGCCCGGCCTAGGTTTTCGCGACTGTTCCCTAAAAAGAACTGGTTACGTAAGTCTGCTGTGGTGTAATTAATGGTAAGCAATGGGAAGAGTAGCGCAGAGTTAATGGTTTTACCGCTGTTATTCAAGTCGTTAGTGATTTGATTGTCGTCATCGGTAGAAAACTGATTCTGGCTATTGCTGTAGCCCAGGTTAAGGTTAATTGCCCCCGACCAGCCAGCAGGCTCAGATATTGGGCGAGCATGAGCTGTTATGCTAAGCAGTAGACTTAAACCGAGTGCGGGACTGAAGTATTTTGGCATCTTAACATCCTTATTAGATACGAGATTATCTAGCTATAAAAAGAATTTAATTACTAGCCATAGTAACGAAGTTTTTAGAAACTTGGATTACCATTGCTGAAAAAAAGCAAACTTTAGCCACTGAGTTTTGCTGAGATGTAAAGCGTTGTAGACATTAGCTTAGTGCGAGTCGCCTCACCGAGCTTACATACTCCGTGAGGCTGAGTGGATGTGGCGCTTAATCGAGCTCGGAGAATAGGCTGCGATCAAAGGATTTCTCGCAGTAATGGCATTTCAATTTAATCTCTTGCTGCTGGTGGCGCACATAGAAGTTACTGTCTATGGGTTCGTTATGGCTAATGCAATTACTGTTAGGGCAAGCAAAGACCCCTTTGATTTGTTCCGGGGTAGATACATGGAATTTACGTACTACTTCGAAATCTTCAATTACATTGATGGTGGCGTTAGGCGCGAACAAGGCCAGCTGATTGGCTTGGTTCTCGTCAAATACGGTATTTTCTACCTTGATAAGATCCTTCTGTTGGCGCTCGCCACTGGGTAAGTTAAGCCCTACGGTGATTCGCTCTTGTGCCGCAGACAGTTGGAAAAACTTTAAGATTTTAATGCCTTGGCCAGCCGGAACGTGGTCGATTACCGTACCATGAGCAATCGCTTCTACCTGTAGTTTTTTCTTCATGATTAGGCTCCAAATTCGTTGGTCATTACCAGTGCCAACAGGGCTTGGCGAGCATATACACCGTTTTCCGCTTGCTCAAAGTAGTAGGCGTAAGGGGTGCTATCAACATCGGTGGTGATTTCATCCACCCGTGGCAGCGGATGAAGAATTTTTAAATTGTCTTTTACTTCGCTCAGCATACTGGCGCGCAGAATGAAGCTCGATTTCATGTGCTGATATTCGGTCTCATCGAAGCGCTCTTTTTGTACACGCGTCATGTATAAAATATCTAGCTCGCCAACCACCTCTTCAATGCTGTCATGCAAGCTGTAGTTGATATTACGCTCATTCAGCTCTTCGATGATGTAGTCAGGCATCGCCAAGGCGCTTGGTGCAATGAAGTAGAACTCACAGCCAAACAAAGATAAGGCTTGGGTGAGAGAGTGAACCGTGCGGCCGTATTTTAAATCACCCACAAAGGCGACTTTTAGGCCTTCTAGCGAGCCTTGGGTTTCGTAGATGGTAAATAAATCTAACAAGGTTTGGGTAGGGTGTTGGTTAGAACCATCGCCGCCGTTAATCACCGGCACCGAAGAGAACTCGCTAGCCAACCTAGCAGCGCCTTCTTGCGGATGGCGCATAAAAAATGCGTCGCTGTAAGAAGATATCACTTTTACAGAGTCGACTAAGGTTTCGCCTTTTTTCCCTAAAGAGGTGTTCGCTCCATCGGCAAAGCCGATCACGCTGCCGCCTAAACGTTGTACTGCGGTTTCAAAAGACAAACGGGTACGGGTAGAGGCCTCAAAAAAACAGCTGGCAACCACTTTATTTTTCAGTAATTCAGGGCGGGGTTGTTGTTTAATACTCTGGGCGGTATCGACAATTAACTCTAGCTCCTGACGAGAAAAATCAGGGATGGAGATAATGTGCTTTTGATAAAGCGGGTTGTTCATGCTCGCTGATCCTAATCCGATGTGAAATCGGAGTGGAATTATAGCAGCGAGCAAGCCTAGTGAATATGATCTTAATAAGGAATACTAAGATTATTTATCAGTAGATTAAGCGTATTGACTATTTTTACGCTCTCGGTAATCTTGGCAGTCGATGCAGTAGCGAGATTCCGGCCGCGCGTTAAGGCGTGCAGCGCTAATGTCTTCGCCACAAGCTTCACAAAAACCATAGTCTTTATCTTCAATACGGCGCAGTGCGTCTTTAATGCTTTTCACATGGGCAAGATCATGTTGACGACGATTAAGCTGCAGTTGTTGAGACTCTTCTTGGTTGGCCCGGTCTACGTCATCGCCTAACTCGCTCTTATCTTTAATCAGATGATCGTCTTGTTCTAGGCGTTGTTGAATTTCACTGAGTTGTTGGCTCAATTGCTGACGTATGGTCTCGATTTGTTGGTCGCTAATCATTGTTTTTTAGGTCTTCCTTCCTGTTGTGTTAAGCGCTCTCTGTTCAGCTATGGCGCGGTTTATTGCCTTAAATTCAGGCTAATCGTCAATTTTAACGAGGAGTAAAGCCTTTTCAAAGGCCTTTTTTGGATAATTGTTAGCCAGCTAGCACTTGGGTTTCAGTTAATTACCCGTTACTATCTCGCGACGTTTTTTACTGACCAAAAGTCGTGTTTTGTCGGTCGAAAAACGTGACTTAAACTAAACTGAATATTTAACTATCACCGTGGTGAGTGAATCATCACCCGATATTGAGGATTGCATGAGTGAATAGAATAAACATGGCGCTAGTAAGCTTATTAGCCTTAAGCACTAGCGGAGTAATAGCTCAAGAAGAGAAAGTACTTAATGTTTACAATTGGACTGAGTACATCGCAGAAGACACTATTTCTGAGTTTGAAAAAGAAACCGGAATTAAGGTGATTTACGATGTATTTGATTCCAACGAAGTATTAGAAGCCAAACTACTTTCGGGTAGTACGGGTTTTGATATTGTTTCACCCTCTCACGATTTTTATGCGCGGCAAATTACCGCTGGGGTTTACCAAAAGCTAGACCGCAGTAAGCTGACTAACTGGGATAACCTTGACCCTAAGTTATTAGCGACCTTAGAAAATTACGACCCAGGTAATCAATACGGCATTCCTTATATGTGGGGAACCACCGGTATTGGTTATAACGTTAACAAAGTAAAAGAAATTCTGGGTGAAGACGCCGACTTAAACTCTTGGTCTTTAGTGTTTGACCCCGCTATCGTTAGCCAACTAAGCCAATGTGGCGTGGCCTTTTTGGATGCGCCTAGCGAAGTAGTGGCGGCGATGCTCAATTACATGGGTAAAAATCCCAACAGCAGCAAGCCTGGCGACTATCAAGGTGAAATTGAAGACTTGATGGAGCAATTGCGTCCCCATGTTCGCTACTTCCATAGCTCGCAGTACATTAATGACTTAGCCAGCGGTGATATCTGTGTGGCGATTGGTTGGTCGGGTGATGTATTGATGGCGGGTGACCGTGCGGCCGAGGCCGATAATGGTGTTGAGCTAGAATACATTATTCCTAAAGAGGGCGCCGGTGTTTGGTTTGATATGTTTGCCATTCCTAAAGATGCTAAACATCCTGAGAATGCGCATGCCTTTATTAACTACATTCTTCGCCCCGAAGTGATTGCCAAGGTGACCGACTATGTTTGGTACGCTAATCCTAATACTAAAGCGACGGCGCTAATTGACCCAGAAATCGCTGCTCACGAAGGCATTTACCCTAGCGAAGAAGCGGCAGAGCATCTTTACGGCTTTATGAGCATTCCACCACGAGTAGAACGTGTACGCACCCGTTTGTGGACTAAGTTTAAAACGGGTAGATAAGTTAACTTTCAGTGATAAAAATGCCGATGATTCATCGGCATTTTTTTTTCAGCCCTGGGCTTAAGGTATTTGACGACGACGCTGTTGATAATGTGCCCATAGGCTGGCAATAATAAATGAGCTAGTTAAGCCAAAGTAGTTAATCAGTAAGTCAGATAAATCAAAATCTCTAGTCGGTAGCGCGATTTGCGCTAGCTCATCGAGGGTGAAGATGACATAAAGTAAGTAATAAAGCCTTGGTAGACCGAGCCAACACTTGGCTCTGAAACTTGGCCAATAAGCCCATTGCAGAAGGGTGGCCACCATAAATGCGCTAAGCCAATGGATGACCCCGTCGCCACCCGCAAAATGTTCGATGTTTTGTAGCTCACTATCATAGATACTCGCTGACTTCATTATGCTGGTGATTAAAGGCAGCAGGCATAGAACAATAACAATGGCTCTTAGATGTTTGTCTTTCACTCGGAAAATTCCTATTGGTTGCTGCGAGTCTTCATCATTTTTTTACCTGCGGAGACTTACCATTAAAGGCCTTGTTGATCAATTCAGTGCAACGAACGCAGTAACCTCAAGGCGTTTTCCTCTTTATTCAGCTAGCTGACGAGCAGGCATACCTAGCCTGCTCATTTTGTTCAACGCGCACACTCCGGCCATGATTTCACCGACTTGGGCGTTGTAACAACGTAGACTCAACTTGTCGCTAAGCAGTTGTTTGAAACGATACATCGCCGTCTCCGATAGTGAACGAAGATGGTAAGCATTGTCCCGTTTCCAGTTTTCCAACTCACCTTACTTCAAGGCTTTTACTGCAACGTTCCGTGGGTGACCCGCTTCCCACATACCTGCATTCTTGCGTGGAGGGATTAGTGCAACAGCCTTCTTACGTTGTACTTCTTGATAGCTCTGCCGTGTGTCATAGGCACCATCAGCGCTTACTGCTTTCACTTTGCGCCGCAGCGGTCTCAACAAGGTGGGTAACACTTCACTATCGTGAACCCAGTCCATCGAGACCTCAGCACTCACTATCTGATGGCTCTGGGCATCTACTGCCATATGCAGTTTTCGCCAGACTCGACGCTTTTCAGCGCCGTGTTTACGCACCTTCCACTCTCCTTCGCCAAACACCTTAAGACCTGTAGCATCGATAACGAGGTGAGCCGCTTGACCTTGGCTAGGTAGGCGATAGTTGACTTCAACAGTCTTTGCTCGCTTGCTTATACAACTGTAATCGGGAGATTTTAAGTCGACCTTGAGCAGGCGAAACAATGAGTTGATGAAGCCTTCAAGAGCACGCAGTGGTAACTTGAATACGCCTTTAATCATCAGCGTAGTTGCGATAGCGGTGTCACTGTAAGTTTGGCTGCGCCCTCGACGACCACTGCGCTCAGTGTTATTCCATAGTTCTATGGCTTTCTCATCCATCCAGAAGGTCAATGAGCCGCGTTGCTTCAGTGCACTGTTGTACAGCTTCCAGTTGGTGATGTTGCCTTTCGCTTTACCCATGTTTGGTGACCCGACAGATATAGATACTGATCAGATCCGCGACTGCTGAGTTAGTTCAATCTGATTTAGGAAACAACGCCACCATTAAATACTAAACGACTGAAAGGGCGTTTCTTGATTCTTTATCGAATTTTATATTTTTAACATTGTTTATATTTTGATTCTGGAAATTATGGTGATTTTATTTTTTTAGATAGATATTGTATTCAGGATGAAGCTTAAAAAACTCTTTAGTTTTTGACTTGTTTGCTGAAACGCATATAGCTTCTGTACCTGTGTTTTTTATTATTTTTGAAGGTATTCCTGCAACAGTTGAGTTGTTAATTATATCTTTATTAACTACAGCGTTTGCTGCAATCTGAACCTCGTTTCCTACGGTTATAGCTCCAAATAACTTTGCTCCAGGTCCTATCCAAACATTGTCACCTATTTGTGGAACTAACGTGTCTCCATTTTCAGAATTATTGGAGCCAATATTAACGCCCTGGTGAATGTCACACCACATACCAACTTTTGCTGCTCCGTTTACAATGATATTACCATAATGGTTGATTCTTAGTCCGGGACCAAAGACATTACTAGGAATATGAAATCCTAGTTTTAGTGCTAGTCTATGTTTTTTAATCTGAAATATGCGAAGCTTTATTTTATTAAGTATTGATGGTTTTATGTTTTTGTAATATTCAACATGTCTTAGCGCAATTTGAAATTTCCATATTTCATCTGTTATTCCAGGCCTTTTTTTCTTTATTCCTAGTGCGAATTTATCTGCTGCCAAGAAGTAGTTTAATTCATTCTTGTTTTTTATCATGTCGTTTTCTTTTTTAATGTGTTGATAGCTGTAATTTGGTTTTTGTTTGGTGAGTGATTTTTATAACCTAGTTGGTGATGTTTATATTTGTTATCTTTATTTCTTTTATGCTTATAGTGTTTTTTGATGTTGTGTTTCTGTTTCTGTACTGGCCTATTTTAAAATAGTGTTGATAGTGGTTTAACATATTTCTTTCTATGATTTTAGGATGGCAATTTCCATCTATACAATACGTGACTTCTCCTGTTTCTTCTGTGCTCCACTTTATATTAAAGGCAATATCATACCAACGGTATGTTTCTATTTCTTGCCAGTAATAGAAATTTCCATTAATGAGTAGCGCAATACCCAACAGGTCACTTTTTGACTTTAATGCTAGAGATACTGGTGGAGAGTTTGATGGGAAGTTAATCCATGTTTCACCAAGGTTTCTATCGGGTTGATCGTGCCATTGAGCGAATAGCCACCAATAAAAACTTAAATTTTGATCAAAGCCTTCTTCGAAACGGATTTGAAAACGATATTCCAATTCATCTTCTTCCAAATAGGGGTTGTTAAACACCAATTCTGATCTAATACCATTATAGATCTCAGCTGTATCTTCCTCTAAAGTCATGCTGACATAATTATCGTGAATAAACAGGCTCTCATTAGGAGCTGCTTCAATGGAAAAATACTGGCTATGTTGTAGTGCATCTATAGTACTTAACACTTGCTGTTTTACTTGTGGGTCTTTGGCTAACGGCGGCGGTGCTGCGGCGTTAGTCTTAATACATAGGGTCAGTAAAAACAGACTAACTAGAGTATAAATTTTCATAGACAGCTCCTAAGTTGGGTAATACTTTTTCCGGCGTGTAGTCTTGATAGATTACAAATGCACGCTCGGATAATTGCCGCTGTAGTGAAGGGCTGGCTAACAATTGCGACAATTTTTGGCTTAAGCTTTCTATATCTCCTGGTGCATACAATAAGGCTGAGTCGCGGTCTTTCAATACTTCAGGAATTGCTCCTACCGTAGTGCTTACAATGGGGAGTTTGTAAGCCATTGCTTCAAGAATTACCATGGGTAACCCTTCGTTATAAGAGGGCAGCACGAGGGCTGTACAAGATTTTAGAAGTTGCTGTTTTTGCTCTGTATCAATCCAGCCGTGCATAACTATTTTATCGTCAATACCTAATTGAGCGATTAAATCAGTAAACGCCTGCTGTTTGTCGCCTGCACCACAGATATGTAGGGTGAAGCTTTTATCAGTTAAAGCAGCACAAGCATGCGCTAAATCAAAAATTCCTTTTCGATCAATTAATGCACCAAGAAATAATAGATCTTTAGTTTTACGCTCAATTGCTATTGAAGGGCGCACCTTTATGTAGTTTGGAATCACTGTGGCCGATACGCCTGAGATTGACTTAATATAATCTGCCCATCCTTGCGATAATACGACAAATTGGTCACAGTGCCGAACTAACCAGCGGATCCAATATTGAGTGAAGCGACTAGAGTGTTGATAAAAGTCTTTGAACTCACTGCCATGTAAATGGATGATCGTTTTCGCGCCACAAGCTTTTGCTAAAAGTAAGCAGATTAGCTTTCGCCAAAAACTACCCTTGTATGACATGTGGGCGTGAACAATTGAAAATTTAGTCGATAGGAGTTGAAATACGATTTTACTACAAGCCATAGGGAAGCGGAGGGCGTCTTTCCATTTGTTATCGCCGTGGTGGGTAGCAATACGTATATGTTGAACATTTGTTGCATAAAAACCATCTTCTTCGTAAGCCTTTATCACCGAGTCGATGCCACCCTGTTGCTTGGTTCCTAAACTTATTATTTTCATGATTTATTCCTCACTGTAGGGGTGCTCTATATAGTCGCGACTTCCTTTAGTCGAAACTAACTTCCCTGGGTTTCCGACCACCACACCACTCTCAGGCACATCTTTTGTTACTACTGCATTGCTGCCGATAATGGCGTTATTTGCGATGGTTATAGCGCCAAGAACAGAGGCTCCTGGGCCAATATAAACGTTGTCGCCAATTATTGGATAAGCCCCAAGGCGGCCACCAATTGTTACGTTATGCGTGATGGTGACATTCTTGCCTATGATGGCTTTGGCTCCGAAGGTGGTTCCAAATACATGTCGAATACAAAAACCAGGACCAATGGTGGCGCGATAATTTATATCCGAGACTAAACTGCGTTTTTGGTACATGAACATCAGCTTAGGTAACCAACGTATTATCGGTTTCTTATCCCAATGTGCTGCGAGTCTTAGCCAAAAAGTAAATCGGAAGCCCTTTTCCTTAAAATAAGCCATCACCGCCAGTTTGAGGTTTGCCTCTCCGTAGTAGCGGTATAGGTCGCTATATATTATCTGTTTGACACTGAGTCTACCCATGGCAGAGTCTCGTCATTTTTTGCCAGTATTTTTCTGCCACTATATCTACCGAAAATTGTTGAGCTCGGGCTATGCGACTATGGCTACTAGCAATGGGGTGTTGTAGTTGTTTGACGATATTATTGGCCAAGTGTTGGTAGTTTCCTACCGGAGAGAGTAAGCCAAATTCACCAGCCTTGAGGATCTCGGAAGGGCCATAGTTACAATCGGTACTCACCACTGGTAATCCAAAATTGAGAGCTTCAATTATTACATTGCCAAAGCCTTCAAAGGCAGAAGACAGTACAAATAAGTCAGCTTGTTGGTAGAACGTTTCGGGGGTATTTGAATAACCGACAAACTCAACATCGTGGTCTAGTTGTAGTTCAACTACCAATTTATCTAAGCTTAGTTTGTAGGCCTCGTCGAGTACACCGCCTACAATGACCAATTTACTATCTTGTTGTTGTCTGACTAAGGCAAAAGCTTTGAGGAGCGTTTCGTAATCTTTTTGCGCGGTAATTCTACCCATGGCAAGTATTGTTTTGGTTGTAGAGCGTTTGCTAGTCCTTTGCTTTGGTTTAGTTGGAAAAGTTCTGACCGGGTTGTGTATCACATCAATGGGAACCTTGTTTCCCAGCAGCTTGCGCACTTCTTGCTCCAAACCTTCAGAGACACAGACTACGGCATCGGCCAAGCGATACATAAACGCAACAAAGCAATAAAGTTTGGCTTTACGTAGCCAATTTGCTCGTTTCATCTGTTCATACAATGATAAGTGTTCGGTGACTAGTACTGGCACTCTGCTGGCGGCGATCTTTTTTGATAATAAGCATGCAACGTTGGTATCAGGATAGGCAGATATCACGAGATTACATGGCTGCTTTTTAAGGTAGTGAGCAAATGCCAAAATAGAGCGCTTGGTATCACGGGCATTAAGGGTATCAACTTGAAAACCTGCTTTACGGGCGTTTTCAATGTTGTCACCGTCTAGCCGGTCTACCACAAATATGATTTCTGCTTGATAGGTTTGTTGGAAATAACGAGCAATGGTGAGAAATACTTGTTCTGCTCCACCAAATCCTAACTTTGAAATTCTAAACACGATCCGCATCGACTTTTCCTTTTAAGCGTTGGAAAAACATAAATGGGTAAGGAAGTAAAAGAATTAGCTTTCTACGCATTCCAAGGCGTGATTCTGTGAGTAAGCGAAGGCCTATCAGGTTCGCATCTAATATAATTTTAAGAGGTATGCGGAAGCTATCTCCTAACTCTAAGGCGCAACGGTAAATAGCGTAAAAAACACCGCTTTTATAAAGTGTATTGCTGTAGCTTTTTGACTTTGGGATTGAACAATAGAAAGCGACTAAATGTTCCAAATAATCAGGTTTTACATTTAGTGTAGCGCCAGACTCATTAAGCCGGTAGGCATAGATGGCCTGGTTTATATGATAAATTGATTGCGCTTTTTGGTACGCTGTGGGGATAACCATCATATCTTCGCAAAAACGCACGCCCGCTGGGAAAAAGTTCTCGCAGAGCAAATTCCGCTTAAATACCCGCAGCCACGGATACCAGATAGAGCGGAGCATGATGGTGTTTATCACTGAGCTAAGTGGCATTAAGCCAAACTGTTGGTGTACAAAAATATCATCGTTTTGTATTTTCCCGTTTTTTAAGAACTTAAAACCAAACTCAATAATATCTGGCTGTTTTGTTTCGATCGCGTCCATGATGGTTGGTAGATAGTCTTCTAGAACTTTGTCGTCAGCGTCGATGAAACCAATGTAAGCTCCTTTTGCTGTCTTTATGCCAATATTTCTCGCGACGCTCACGCCTTGGTTAACTTGGTTGAGGAGCTTAAATTGAGAGGTTTTGAAATACTCAGGAAAATGAGTTTCAAGTAACTCATGCCCCTTATCTGTGGAACCATCGTTGACAAATATTATCTCTACAGCTTTATCTTGTAATTGCTGGGTGAGAGAATCGGCTAATTCCAATATATATTCTTTGGCATTATATAGTGGAATGATCAATGACAATTGAACATGCTCACTTGCTAGATAGGACATAGACCACCTTTTTGTAAGAGCTGATTGGTTTTAGTATTAGGTCTTTCAGCCCAACAACGGCTAACCAAAAAATAGAGCGCGTTTCTTTAAATACGCCATATAACAATAAATCTGCGCAGGCGAAGGAGAGTAGCGATACTAAAGCCGCTCCTTTTACACCAAAGATAGGGATGCATATAATATTGGCGGCAATACTGATAGCTGCGGCGATCAGTGATTTACTCAATTCGTACTTGGTTAATTGGTTTACTACTAATAAGCGACTATATAATGCGGCAGGAATAATAAATACCCATTTCCAAACTAAAATTTTTAATATCTCACTGGACTGAGAAAATTGCTCACCATAGAGCGTATTTACAATGGGGTCAGCTAAAAGAAACACCACTAATGCTAAAACTAGTGAGCAGGCTGATATTAACTGGCTAAGACCCGATAAAAAGTTTTGATAGTCATGCTCATTTTGTTGTTGCTTCCTAACTAATATATTAAAAAAGCTGAGAGTTAGAATGTTACCTACAAAAATAAACTGAGCCACTAACTTGGCTGCTGCTGAGTAAAGGCCAACACTCTTATCATCTAGCAAGGTTGAAATAATCAGAATGTCAGCTTGAGTAAACAAGGGGAATAGGGCTGAGGCTAATAAAATTGGCATTGCCGGTTTAAGCATTGATTTTATTTTATTAATACACAATTTAAACTGTCCTTCACCCTGCCCTTGACGAAGAAATGTAATGGCTAATAACAAGGTTTGCAGTAAAGCTTGTAGCGGCAAAAAGTATATAACCCATTGATATTCCAATCCTAAAAACAGAGCCAAGAGCATATAGAATAGAGCGAAGAACCTTGAGGTTATGGCTGCCCAAGCAATAAATTTAGGTAAGTTTACGGCTTGGAAGTAGAGCCTAAATATTGTGGCTCGAGTGAAATAAGTGTTGAGGGATACAGCAAATATAATAACTAAAACATCTGACGCTAAGAACTGCTCGCGCATGATATATACAGCCAGAAGCAGCAAAGGCAGATACATGCACCAGCCAATAGATTGTAGAATGAAGCAGGAAAATATGGTATCTCGCTGGGGCTTTTTAGCTAGCTCATGCAAAATGATATTGTCTAAGCCCAACACGACTAAAAATATAAGTAGTTCGCTGGTGGCTTGAACTTGACTCAGCTTACCTAAGCTTTCGGGGCCAAAATAACGCGCGACTAAAATAACGCTTAATAAACCAAAAGCGATTCGACTAAAATATTCTATTGCATGCCAAAGCATATTTTTTAAATTAATTGATTTAGCCAAGATTTTCCCCCTCGCTAAAAACTAATTTTGTAGAGAAAACGGAGGTTTCCACTGAGCTAGGTGGATTAGTCATGCTAAAAATAGCTAGTAAAAACATTAGCCAAAGTACATTGGTAGAAATCAATAAGGTTGATTCAGTAACATTGTGGCCTATGGTAAACAAGAAAATAGCAACGAAAGGCGCTAGCTCCGATCTCGACGGGTGGCGTAGTGCCAGTAGAAAGCAGTGAATAAACAAAAATAGGGTAAGGCCTAGGCCAACAAAGCCTGTCGAGACTAAAATGTCCACATAGCCGCCGTCGCTAGAAACGATTTGTTCAACCCAAAGAGGGGCTGATTCAACTAGTTCTGTGTAATAAATTTCAGAATTTTCACTTCCAACCCAAACGGCTTCAAAACCTAAACCATAATTTAGTTGTTCTTCTGCGTGTAACAACATGGTTGACCAAAGCTTACCTCGTCCTGTGAGCAGATCTTCATCAAGTTGGTAGTATACGTAGTTGAGTAACTCTTCTTGGTGGGTGCTTAAATATATGACTACGGTTAGCCCAATAGTTTGGCAGAACATATAAAAAAATAGCTGGCTTTTGGGGTCCTCCGTTGTACTGCTTAAAGTAAATAGCCAAGTAAGTAGTAAACACAAAATAAAGAGAACTAATGAAGTTTTTGAGTTAGTGGCAAGGAGCAGACTAAAGCTTAAACAGAATAACAACCACTTAAATTTTGTTTTATAAGAAAAAAATAACAATATTGAGCTAATAGCCATGACCAGACCAATATTATTTTTACTGTAGTAAAAACTTGTTAATCCTCTACTAGAAAATGCTGAGTTAGGGTGAGTAAGGATATAAACAAGGTTTATTATTATGGCTAAGATAGCAGCATTAATTAGTATTTTTTTGGTCTTTTCTGTGCCTAAACTTTCAACCAAGCTAAAACACATGATTAACATGAGTATTTGAATAAATACAGCCATAATCGTTTCTTCAGGCCATCTAGACCAGTATTGGCTTAATAAACACCAGCCAAGGAGAAGTAGTAGAGGCCACAGTTTTAAGCTGTTTTTTATGAGTGTTGTTAATTTGTGCCTACAGTTGTACACACCGATAATGAGCAGGATCAGCAGTGTTTTTCGATTGAACAGATTATTTCCTAGCATAGAAAAGCTAAGCAATATGGTGGTTATGCCATTTGTTACTATCGGGAGGTAATGATTAAATTTATTCATTTAACTGCCTAGCTAGCAACAAATTCACTAACAAAGTTGATTAGTGACTTTCTATCGTTGCTCTCTTGCTCACTAGCAGGGATGAGCTGGTCACGATTATCTAATAATTCAAAGAGTTGTTGATCGTTTTCCGCTATGTAAACTCCGGGATAGCTTGCGAATTGCTTGGCCGTTGCCAGTTGATGATCATTACGGTGTTCACCCTTGGCGAATAAACGCGGCATAATAATAAGCGGCTTTTGAAACTCTTGAGCTGTGAGTATTGAGCCCATGCCCGCGTGCGCAACTAATAACGAAGCCTGCTCGACTTTTTGTTTATATTCGTTAGGACTAAGAAATAGTTTAAAATCGAAGTGCTTAGCTTGATATTCGCCTTCACCTAGTTGTGCAAATACCTCCGTGTTATCGCTATTTTTTTTAGCCCATTCGTCCATTGCTTTCGCTAAACGGTCAAAAGGCAATTGAGTCCCTGTTGTAACGAATACGTAGGATTTATTCATCATACTACCGCTCCATGGAATTCGACATTTTTATCGCTTAGATGCTGCCATTGAGATAGAGTTTTATGTGCAATTTTTTTTGATAAGTTTCCGCACATTGATAGCTTTTCTCCATTGGCAATGCTATCGATCCAAAGGGTTTTGGCTCCTATTAGCCGACCAAGTAAAATACACATCAGGCCCGGAGCGGCTCCTGTAGATACAATATGACTAGGCCTCTGTTTTATAATGAGTTTACTGACTTTCCAAAAAAGTATTAACACTTGCCAAGGTTTGTCTCGGTTTGCGTCAATCAATAAGTAATGATTATTTATATTATTTTGTTCAGCCAGTCCCTTACCCGTTGTAACGTAAATAGTGGATTCACAAGGAAACGCAGATGCTAGTTTCATCATTTGTTTCCAATGGCCTCCTGCCGATGCAACCGCTAATATTTTTCCCATACTGATTTCCTTATGCTTGACCGGTTTGATAGTCATAGCCATAGCCGTACCCAACATTATATTGTCGTTGTTTTTTGAGTATTTGATTGAGTACCACACCGCTAACCGGGATTTTATGTTGTGTTAAGCGTGAGAGGGCTTGATGTACTTTCATCACCGGTGTTGAGTTGGTTTTGATAACAAAAAGAGCGCTATTTACATGTTGGCCAATAAGTAAGCTATCGGATACCGGGCCGATTGGAGAGCTATCAATAATAATGTGGTCATAGCGCTGCTCTAGTTTCTTAAGTAAAAGGCCAAATCGAGGAGAGGCTAAGAACTCTTGTGGGTTGTGGGTAACTAGTCCCGCAGGGATTAATGCAAGCCCCGACTCTGTATGATTGATAATCAGTTCATCTAAATTTATATCCATAACGATTAAATTTGATAGTCCGGGTTGAGAGGGCTTTAAGCCAAATGCTTTACCAATATTGGGATTCCTAAGATCTGCATCAATGAGTAACACTTTTTTTAGCTTGCTCATTGAAAGCGCTAAACTAATGGATAGCGATGTTTTACCCTCGCCAGAAAATGAAGAGGTTATTAGTATTCTTTTTTGTTGCTCTTCTGGTGTAAGAATCAGTGCGGTTCTTAAATCTTTTACTGCTTCGTTAAATTGAGGCTGTTGATTAAAGCCAGAAATAGTTGTACTCCAGTTTGTTAGCTGTAGGCTCTTAGGGGGTACTTTGGGCACTAAACCTATAGGATTGACCTCTAAATGCTGCTGTACATCTCCGGCATGACGAAAGTGAGAATAAAATAGATCTCGGGTAAAGAAACATATTGCGGCACAAAACATGCCTATTATCGAAAATACCGCCACCCATTTCTTTTTATTTGGTCCACTCGGTAATTTAGGCGCGATTGCATAATCGACAAACCGAGCAACGGCAGCAGTAAGACCCTGTGTAGCGGAAGTTTCCTTTTGTCTTGTCAGAAATAAATTATATAGTTTGCGGTTACTGGCTAACTCTTCTGTTAAAGCTTGGTAGCGAGCTCTTTTTTAGTGAATTCTTGGAATTCTGACTTTTTATTCTCAAGTTCTCTTTTTAAGGTTATTTCTTGCTGTTTGGTACTATTTAGTTCGTTTTCTATTCCTTGGGCTAAGGTGCTAATAATTTGCTTGGCTTTTTGGTTTAAAGCTTGGAGTTGCGCCTTAGCTTGAATAAGTTTGTCGTGCTTGGGACCATAACGTTTCGATAATTCGGAAACGTATTTTTCGGTCTCTAGCTGAGACACTCTAATGTCTCGTACTTGCGGGTGATTAGAAATGGCGGGAATTGTTGACAATTGGTCTACCGACACATTCTTATTGACTTTCAGCAGCTGATCAATTGATGCAGCGGCTATGCGGCGATTACGTACTTCCGCTAATTGCTCTGTTAGTCTGGTTAACTCAGCGTTGAGTAAGCTGTCAATGCCACTCGAATCCACTAATTTTTCGGACTCTAAAAAGTCAGCTAATTTAGTCTCAGAGAGGGTTACGGCGGAATTTAGCTCTGCCACCTTATCTGACAGCCAAAAGTAGGCCTGTTGAGTTACTTTTGTTTGAACATCTAGGCTTGATTCGATATATGCCTGACCAAGTGTATTTACTATATCGGCGGCTAACTGTGGAGTGCTTGCTTGATAGCTAATTACGACTAATTGGGTTTTTCTAATGGGGGAAATAGTAAGATTGCTTTGCAATTGTTTTACTAGATCTTGATTATCTGACTCTGGCTCATTAGTGGTTGATGAATATGATGGCTCTTCTAGGCCAAAAAAGGTGAGTAACTGACTTTTTAGTGCTTTAGCTTTATTTACAATGAGAACGATCCCTTCGGGATAAGATGGAGCCAAGAACGCAGGTGAATGTTTAAGATCTAATTTGTCGATAACTTTTTCTGCCAGCGCTCTTGATTTTAATAATTCAAATTGCGTTAAGTAATATTCTTTTTTGTTAGTATCAAAGTCGTATGCATCTTTAATTGAAACTGCTTTATTTGCTTGCGCTTCAATAAGTAAAGTTGCATTGGCACTGTATTGGACCGGTAAGGTTCTAGCGAGTAGGTAGCTTAAGGCACCTACTATAAAACCCACTAGGACAACATAATGACTGCGTTTTAACAGTACAGTCAAATAGACGCTTAGGTTTAGTGGTGCTTGCTCTGAAGCCTTTGTCATAGCCTTCACTCCTTTGATGATTTTTTAGAAAAAGCTTGCTTTAACGATGATAATATCGCCTGGGCCAACAATGGCTTTTAAGTCTTTTTCTTCACTTTGGCTTGGCTTAGATGCCCTTACCATCACTTTATTTTTGGTGGCTCGTTCGGTAAAACCGCCTGCTAGCGCGATGGCTTTTTCTACGGTTAAGCCGGGTTGAAAAGCATATCCTCCGGGCTTAGCTACTTCACCGTTCACATAGATCATGCGATATTGAACAACGTTTACTGATACCTTAGGGTCGATCAGGTAGTCATCTTCCAGTCCTTGGGTGATGGTTTGTTGCAGCTGCTCTGCTGTTTGCCCGAGAACTTCTAATTTACCCAGGTAGGGATACTCGATTTGCCCACTAGACGAAACCAGATATTCCATGGATAAATCTTCTTCGTTATAAACGTTGATGCGGATGGTATCGCCAGCGCCAAGTTTATAATTGCTGTTGGCATGGCTAGTTGCGCTATAAAGCATTAAAAATACTAGGGCAACCGAAAGTAGCTTGGTTAAATGTTGCATATTGACCTCTGTTGCTCTTAATAAGCGGCTTTGTTAACGAAGCCTTTGAAAATAGTCAGAAAAACAATTTTTACGTCCATCCATAGACTCCACGCTTGAATGTATTCAAGGTCGTAGGCGATGCGCCGCTCCATTTTGTCTAAGGTGTCGGTTTCGCCGCGACAGCCATTGATTTGTGCCCAGCCGGTAATGCCCGGTTTGACCTTATGCCGTAGCATGTAGCGGTCAACGACATGGCGATATTCTTCATTGTGCGCCACTGCATGTGGGCGAGGTCCAACGATCGACATGGAGCCCATTAAGACATTAAAAAACTGTGGTAGCTCGTCTAGAGAGGTGCGGCGTATAAAGGCGCCGAAGCGAGTCACTCTAGGGTCGTTCTGGGTGGCTTGAGTCACTTTGCCGCCATTTTCCATCACCTTCATTGAGCGAAACTTCCATACGCGGATCCGTTTTCCATCTAAACCGTAGCGGTCTTGTTTAAATATCACTGGGCCAGCAGAGCTGAGCTTCACACCTAAGCCTACCGCCAATAGCAGCGGGCTAATTAAGGTGATGATGACACTGGCCAAGAAGATGTCTTGAAGGCGTTTGACCATCACGCTGGTAAAACCGCGAAAGGGGCTATCAAATACACTGACGGTTTGAATGTTACCTAGGCTGCTCCAACGAGAGTGAATCAAGTTGTAAGTGAAAAAGTCGGGTACGATAAAAGTGGTACAGGTGGTATCGGATAGTTGTTTCAGGTAACTGCTAATACGGCTCTTAGCATGCATCGGCAGGGCAATGTAGACATGATCAACCTTGGCGCGCTTGGCTAATTCCAGGGCTTGATACACCGGGCGTACTTTGCCGCTATATTGCGTATCATCACTTAAACGCAGCGCATCTCTATCATCAAAAAAGCCTTTAAAGACAATGCCTAAATCGGCATTTTCGGTGAGCTCTTTTTGTAAGCGCAAGCCTGTTTCTGAAACGCCGATGATGATGGCTTTACGGGTGTTATAGCCGGTTTTTCTGAGTAAACCGAGGATTTCTCTAAATACGATGCGCCATACAATCAATAGCATTGGGGTGATGACTAACCAACCAGCAAATACGATTCTTGAATAGTTATCTGAAGCCTTCAGAAAGTAATTTATGGCTAAGATTACCGCTGCCGTAACCAACCAAACGCTGAGCGTGGTATTGGCCTGCTGTTTCACTGACGCTATTCGCCAAGAGCGATATAAGGTAAAAGATTCGGCGACGATCAGATAAACGATGCCTAGGCCAATAGCGAGCTGTTGGAAATCACTATCGACGTGCCCCGTTCTCCACCAAGCAAGCATGACTAAGGTTGAGAAAATTATCACCAGATCAGTTATTCGATAAACTATAGCTAGCTCAAATTCGTGACTACGTACCATTCCATTGTTTTCATTGCCCATAACATGCTTCCTTACCGTGGGGCCACCCCTTGTCGGCGTTATACAATTAACACGAACTAAATGAGATATTCGCTAGGTCGATAGCGGTATCTGCATCCAGAAGTTAATTTAAGTTGCAGCTAAGCGTTTGTAGCTTTGCCGGCACTACATAGCTAGCAATAAGCAAAGGTGGTCATACAGCAATAGTCTTTGCTGTTTAAACCTTTGTTCATTTCTAGATTTATGAGTAAAAACGTCACTTGTAACTGAGCAATCATTAGGCCAAAAGTGTTAACCTTGTCACATTTTTGTTAAGTTGTTGATTTGTATGTATTAATTTTTAGGGTGGAAGAGTTTTCAGAGAAGAGTAGTTTTTTATTCTGTAAATTAATTCGACAGGCTTTGTTTTAATTACTTAACTGTAACTTTTATTACATTCTAGCTTCTGCATTAAAGCTGGTATTTAACGCTTAGTAGGCTTGAATTGTTGTAGGAGTGTTAAATTTTTTAACTACTGCTTAGTTAATATATAGAGCATTGGTTTTTTTGCGGAGTTGTAAAGACTACTGACAGCGATTTAAACGTGATAGTCAAATATATAAGAGGCTAAGTGTTTAATATGTAATATAAAAACATGTTAGGTGCTGCTGCTGACTCGCCTAGTGAGTGTTGATAACAAAAAGCCAGCCCTAGAGTGGGGCTGGCTTTTTATATTAGCTTGGTCTATTCACCAAGTTGTGGGCCCGCTGCAACCAAGGCTTTGCCTTCGGCATTGTCGGTGTATTTGGCGAAGTTTTTAATGAAACGTTGCGCCAAATCATCGGCTTTGCTTTCCCATTGTAATGGATCTTGGTAGGTATCTCGTGGATCCAAAATTTCGGGGTCGGCGCCTGGTAGACTGGTGGGGATCTCTAAATTAAAGATTGGCAATTGTTTAGTTTCTTGCTTCTCAATAGAGCCATCGAGAATCGAATCAATAATCGCCCGAGTATCTTGAATAGAGATGCGCTTGCCGGTGCCATTCCAACCAGTGTTCACCAAATAGGCTTCAGCGCCTGCGGCTTCCATACGTTTCACCAATACTTCGGCATACTTGGTGGGGTGCAGAGTAAGGAAAGCTGCGCCGAAACAGGCCGAGAAGGTTGGAGTAGGTTCGGTAATACCTCGCTCAGTACCCGCCAATTTGGCGGTAAAGCCTGATAAGAAGTGATATTTGGTTTGTTCAGGTGTCAATTTCGCCACTGGAGGTAATACCCCAAACGCATCAGCGGTTAAGAAAATAACCTTCTTAGCATGGCCCGCTTTAGAGACCGGTTTAACGATATTCTCGATGTGGTAAATGGGGTAAGACACCCGTGTATTCTCGGTTTTTGAACCGTCGTCATAGTCTACACTGCCATCGTTTCGCACGGTCACGTTTTCTAACAAGGCGTCACGCTTGATTGCGTTGTAGATATCGGGCTCGGCTTCTTGGCTTAGTTTAATGGTTTTGGCGTAGCAGCCACCTTCGAAGTTGAATACACCTTCATCATCCCAGCCATGTTCGTCGTCACCAATTAACTTGCGTTTAGGATCGGTTGATAAGGTAGTTTTGCCGGTACCAGACAAGCCGAAGAAAATAGCGGTATCGCCGTCTTCGCCAACGTTGGCTGAACAGTGCATAGAAGCAATATCGTTAAGCGGTAAGTAGTAGTTCATCATGGCGAACATACCTTTCTTCATTTCGCCGCCGTACCAGGTTCCGCCAATTACCTGCATTTTTTCTGTCATGTTGAACACAGTGAAGTTTTCTGAGTTTAAACCGTGTTCTTCCCATTTAGGGTTGGTAGTTTTTGAGCCGTTCATCACGACAAAGTCTGGCTCATAATCTTCTAGTTCTTCAGGGCTAGGGCGAATGAACATATTGGTCACGAAGTGAGCCTGCCAAGCTACTTCCATAATGAAACGTACTTTCAAGCGAGTATCGGGGTTGGCTCCACAAAAGGTATCAACCACAAATAGGCGTTTACCGGAAAGCTGGTCGGTGACGGTTTTTTTGAGGTCGGCCCAAACCGCGGGACTAATCGGTTTGTTATCGTTTTTCGCTTGTTCCGATGTCCACCACATACTGTCGCGGGTGGTATCGTCTAGTACGATATATTTATCTTTGGGTGAGCGTCCGGTAAAAATACCAGTATCAACAGCAACAGCACCAGATTTGGTAACGACACCACGTTCGTAGCCTGTGAGTTCGGGGCGGGTTTCTTCTTTATAGAGAACTTCATAAGAGGGGTTGTACACCACTTTCGACACATCTTTGATGCCGTATTGAGCCAGGTCGATAACCTGATCTTTTTCTGCAACGTCAAGCATAGCAGTCTCCTGTAGGTAGAGAGGTAAGATTGTATTGTTTTATTATTGGTGTTGGTTTCGATTCTATCCCTTCAGTGGTAGCAAAAAGAGAGGGGGGTCAAATTACCAGCACTTTTTTTATGGTTATTGGAGTTGTATTTAGGAAATGCGATTTACACCGCATTTCCTTTAGTCAGTTTAATGAATTTTGGCAGGGTTTGTCGATAAATTGCGCGTGAAAATGTTTTCAATGTCGTTTTCTGTAAATTGATAATCATGTCCACAGTAGTCGCAATGCATTGATATATGGCCACGTTCATGGCAAATCTCTAACAATTCTTTACGGTCAATATTCTGTAATGCAGTTTCACAGCGTTCTTTAGAACAACTGCACTTAAAGCTCACTTGTTGTGGTTCATACAGCCTCACTTTGTGCTCATGATATAAACGGAACAGCAATTGTTCTGCGTCGAGTTCAAAGCTTTCTTGGGCGGTAGTGGTCTCACTTAGCGTTGCTATTAATTCAAAGCTTTCGTCATCTGATTCTGTTTGTGCGGGTAAGGCTTGAAGGAATAAGCCACTGGCGTAGGCTTTACCTTCAAGCATGCCTGTGTATAACCACAGGCGAGTATTAAGCTGTTCCGATTGTTGGAAATAGCTTTCAATACTGGCGGCAACGCCCTTGGGATCGATATTAACGATGCCTTGATAACGCTCACCTTGAGTAGGAGTAATGGTTATCACGATATGCCCCGTGCCCACTAGCTCGCTAAAGCTGGCACCATCTTTAATGTCGCCTTCATAACGTGCAGTGGCACGCATAGCTTGTTGGTCGGTACCGCTTACCGCGATCACAGCCAAAGGCCCATCGCCTTGTAATTGAACAGTAATATCACCTTCAAACTTAAGAGTAGCGGTAAGCAAACAGGTTGCTGCTAGCATTTCCCCAATTAAGCTTTTTACTGGCGTAGGGTAGTTTTTTTGTTCGATGATTTCTTGGTAACTTTGCTGAAGTTGCACAAGTTCACCGCGAAGATTGTATTCTTCGAAGATATAACGATTAAGAATATCTTGCTTCATATTAGGCCTGACTATTGTTGTTTAAACTGAATAATTTGCCGACGCTGTTTTTTATCGGGTCGACGTTGTGGGCTGGTTGATTCTGCCATCAGCTTGCGCTGAAGTGCATATTGTTCACGCTTGTGTAGGCTTTGCTCTGTCTCTTGATATAGCTGTTGGGCCTGTGGTGCAGGCCCTCGTTTGTCGCTGAGTTGAGCTACCACCACTTCTATTTGCTGATTTCCTTGCCATAAACTAATGGTAGCGCCGAGTTCGACTTGGCGGCTGGGCTTACAGCGCTGTTGGTTGTAATGCACCTTTCCTCCCATCACCATGTCACGGGCTAAGCCGCGGGTTTTATAAAACCGTGCTGCCCACAGCCACTTGTCGATGCGTGGCGCTTGCTTGTTAGAGTCTTGAGAATTCATGCTAAGTCTTAGCTGGGTTATGAGTTAACTGTTAAATTATATCAGTTTTAGAGCGGGCCGCTACGCTTGGGAAGCGTGTGTCAGGTTGCAGAAAAATGTAAATTTTGGAAGAAAACGCAATTTTTACACTTTCAGCTCTTGTTCTGTGCCTAACTCTCTTTAGAATGAATAACCTTTGGTTTCCGACGAGTTGCCATAGTTTTTTCATAAGGAAACCCGATAATCGGGGCTCAATGATAGATGTATTATAGCGAATAAATGGACATTAAATCTTTTCTACTCAACTCGTGCGGGTTCTTCCCTTGCAGAAAAGTAGCCTTTGGCTGTCTTTGTTGTTGCTTGGGCTTGCTGCTTATCAGCTCGCGTCGATCACTTGGTTACTGGTGCCCGAAGATAAACCTTCTTTTCGTTGGACACCGGAACCCGTGCAGGTTTCAAGTATAGTCACAAAAATCGACTTGAGTAGTTTAAACAAGCTACATTTGTTTGGAGAGTTCCAAGCCAAGAAGGCCGTCAAGACGCCAGAGAAAGTTGTCTCTGCAAACAACGCTCCCAAAACCAGTTTAAAACTCACTCTGTCTGGTTTGGTGGCCAGTAGCGATCAGTCAAAAGCCTTGGCCATTATTGAGCATCGTGGCAAGCAGCAAACCTATGGTATTGATGAGTCGATAGAAGGCACTCAAGCTGTCATAAAAGAAATTCAAGCTGAGCGTATCATCATCTTACACAAGGGTAATTATGAGAGCGTATTGCTTGACCCCGACAGCAAGCAGGCTAGCAACAATAGTAATCTTAGAACTCAGAGCCCAGCTGCTCAGCCCGAAGCGCCAATAGATGTGGCAGAGGTGCTCAAAGACCCGTCTAAGTTAACCGACTATATCCGCGTTTCGCCAGTTCGAGAAGATGGCGAACTAGTAGGGTATCGAGTTAATCCCGGCAAAGATGCCGCCTTATTTAAACAAGTGGGCTTAGAAGCTAATGATTTAGCAGTAGCCCTGAATGGATATGATTTGCGTGATAACGCGCAAGCCATGCAAGTGATGCAAGAATTGCCCGAGTTGAGCGATGTTACTGTAACCGTTGAGCGTGATGGACAATTGCAGGACGTGTTGTTTAGCCTGCCTGAAGAATAGTACCGGAGATTTATTTACATGAAGTTGCAAGCATTACGCTTAGTTCGTCGAAGCCTGATTGGTCTTATAGGGCTAGGTCTTTGTACTGTTGTTAGTGCTACCGAGTTTTCGGCGAATTTTAAAGGCGCAGACATCAGCGAATTTATTACTACGGTAGGGCGAAATCTCAATAAAACCATGATTGTTGACCCTGCGGTGCGTGGCAAAGTAAACGTTCGTAGTTACGATTTATTGAATGAAGAGCAGTACTATCAGTTTTTCCTCAGTGTGTTAGATGTTTATGGCTTCGCGGTAATTGATATGCCCAATGGCGTCACCAAGGTGGTGCGTGCTAAGGATGCTAAAGCCGGGGCGATTCCGGTGGTAGATAGTGATGCACAAGCCTTGGGTGATGAAATGGTCACTCGAGTGGTGCCTGTGCTCAATGTATCGGTGCGTGAGTTAGCCCCGTTATTACGCCAGTTAAATGATAATGCTGGTGGTGGCAATGTGGTGCACTACGATCCTTCCAACGTGATTATGCTTACCGGCCGAGCGGCGGTAGTGAATCGCCTAGTGGAAATTATTCGCCGAGTGGATAAAGCCGGTGACCAAGAAGTTGATATTGTGCGGCTGAAGTTTGCCTCTGCCGGTGAGTTAGTCAGAATCATCGAATCACTAACTAACGCTGGTGCCGCCAAGACTGGGGCCGCGAGTTCCTTGGTGCCTAAAGTGGTTGCCGACGAGCGCACTAATAGCGTGATTGTTTCTGGGGAACCAAGCGCTCGCGAACGCATTGCTCGTTTGGTTGCTAAATTAGATAGTGAATTAGAAACCTACGGTAATACTCGAGTATTTTATTTGAAGTATGCAAAAGCTGAAGATCTAGTGAGTGTGCTAAAAGGGGTCAGTGAAACCGTCGCTGCCGAAGCGGCTGGAGGCAGTAAGAAGTCTGGCGGAGCTTCGTCGCGTGGTAACTTCTCGATTGAGGCTCACGAAGATACCAATGCCCTAGTGATTACCGCCCAGCCGGATGCGATGCGTACCCTTGAAGGGGTAATTAGCCAATTAGATATTCGTCGCGCTCAAGTTAACGTGGAAGCCATTATCGTGGAAGTGGCCGAGGGTGACGGGGTCAGCCTTGGGGTGCAATGGGCCACTGCCGCTGGTGGTACCCAGTTTAATGACGTGGGAGTCTCCATCAGTGAGATTGGCGCCGGCATTTACGATGCTCAGCCAACCGACGGCTCTACCGTGTGTACTGGTGAAACGTGTACCATTAACCCTGAAACTCCGGGAGATATCTCCGGCTTGGCCAGCGCTCTGGCGAAAATTTCGGGAGCAGCCTTTGGCTTCTATGGCGCCGATTGGGGCGCCTTGATTCAAGCCGCCGCCAACGATTCACGCTCCAACCTATTGGCAACACCGTCTATCACTACCTTAGATAACAAAGAAGCCTTCTTCACCGTGGGTGAAGAGGTGCCGGTACTAACCGGTTCGGCCTCGGGTAGCAATAACGACAACCCCTTTACTACGGTAGACCGTAAAGAAGTGGGGATTAAGCTAAAAGTGACGCCACAAATCAACGAAGGTGATGCAGTGCAGCTCACCATTGAGCAGGAAGTGTCTAAGGTGCAAGGCCAAACCTCGGTAGACGTAGTTTTTGCCAAACGCCAATTGCAGACCACCGTGCTAGTAGACAGCGGCGATACTATTATTCTTGGTGGTTTATTGGATGATCAAATTGAAGAGAGTGAATCTAAAGTCCCTCTATTAGGTGATATTCCAGTATTAGGTCATTTATTCCGCTCTAGCAGCTCACGCAAAACCAAGCGTAACCTGATGATCTTTATTCGCCCAACTATTATTCGCGACTCGGTGACCATGCAAAGCGTGAGCTCGCGTAAGTACAGCCAAATTCGCGCCCAACAATTGTTGCGTGAAGAGCTAGGCGTGAACTTGATGCCTGAAACTAAAGTGCCGCTGTTGCCAGAGTTTAATGCTTTAGAAGATGTCTCACCGGAAGTGCAAGAGTACCTTGATTACTTGAAGGAGAAGAAGGCTAAAGAAAAACAGCAGGCGGATGAATCAGAGCAAGCAGTGAGTGCGGAATAATGGATCTAGAGGCTGAACTAAGCGTATTGGAAGATGAAAAGGCGCTAAGCTCTGATACGCCGCACCTCGAGGGCGTAGAAGGCTGGCAACTGCCTTACATGTTTGCCAAACACTATGGAGTGATGCTGGAGAAACAGCAAGGCGCTTGGGTGGTTTACCATAACTCAAAACTTGAGTTAGCAGCCTTATTGGAAATTCGTCGTATTCTGCAGCAAGAGTTTAGCTGCCAAGCACTATCTGATGAGGAGTTTGAACAGCACCTCACTGAGGCCTATCAGCGCGACTCTTCGCAAGCTCGTCAGTTAATGGAAGACATTGGCAATGACATGGACTTCTACACCTTGGCCGAAGAACTGCCAGAAAATGAAGACTTGTTAGAGAGTGAAGATGACGCGCCGATTATTAAGTTGATTAACGCCATGCTAGGTGAGGCGATCAAAGAAGGCGCCAGTGATATTCATATCGAAACCTTTGAAGCGGCCTTAGTGATTCGTTTTCGTATCGACGGGGTATTACGGGAAATTCTTCGCCCTCATCGCAAGTTGGCGGCTTTGTTAGTATCGCGGATTAAAGTGATGGCACGCCTCGACATCGCCGAAAAACGGGTGCCCCAAGATGGTCGAATTTCCTTACGGATTGCGGGGCGCGCGGTGGACGTGCGGGTATCTACCATGCCATCGAGTCATGGTGAGCGAGTGGTATTGCGTTTATTGGATAAGAATAATGCGCGTCTGAATCTCGCCAACCTAGGTTTAATGGAGCAGCATCGTGACGTGATTAGCGAATTGTTGAAGAAACCTCACGGGATTATTTTGGTGACCGGCCCCACCGGTTCCGGTAAAAGTACCACCTTGTATGCAGGTTTGAGCGAGATTAACAGTAAGGATCGCAACATTCTTACCGTGGAAGACCCGATTGAATATAACATCGAAGGTATTGGTCAAACCCAGGTGAACACCAAGGTAGATATGACTTTCGCGCGTGGCCTGCGGGCGATTTTGCGTCAAGATCCCGATGTGGTGATGATTGGTGAGATCCGAGACTTAGAAACAGCGCAAATCGCGGTGCAAGCCAGTTTAACCGGCCACTTAGTATTATCTACCCTGCATACCAATACCGCGATTGGCTCGGTCACTCGTTTGCGTGATATGGGGGTAGAGCCCTTCTTGTTATCATCAAGTTTGCTGGCGGTATTGGCTCAGCGTTTGGTACGAACCTTGTGCACCGAGTGCCGAGAACCACACCTAGTCAGTGAGCGTGAGCATCAGCTTTTGGGCATTGCCAAAGATGCTACTGTTTACCGTCCGGTAGGGTGTGAGCACTGCAATCACACCGGCTATCGCGGTCGTACCGGTATTCATGAATTGTTACCGATTAATGATCAGGTACGAGACATGATCCATGCTGGCAGTAGTGAGCAAGAGATTGAGCACGCGGTTCGCCCATTTTGTCCCAGTATTCGCCAAGACGGCGTTGATAAGGTCCTACAGGGTATCACTAGTCTAGAAGAAGTATTGCGAGTGACTCGCGAAGGATAGTTAGCGGTATGCCGGCATTTGAATATCAAGCCTTTAATAAAAAAGGGAAAAAGTCGAACGGAGTTCACGAAGCGGATACTGCGCGTCAAGTGCGGTCTTATTTACGTGAGCAAGGGCTTACCCCGCTTAAAATTGAGCAGGTAGCCGAACGCGCCAAACAAACGGGCTCGGGTTTGCGTTTTAAAAGTAAAGTGAGCACTACCGATCTTGCCTTATTAACTCGCCAATTGGCTACACTGGTGGCCGCCGCTATGCCAATTGAAGAATCACTGAAGGCGGTGGCGCAGCAATCTGAAAAGCCCAAATTAAAAAGCATTATTTTAGGGGTGCGCTCAAAAGTCGTTGAAGGTTATAGCCTCGCCGATAGCATGAAAGATTTCCCCGAAGTGTTTGAAAAACTCTACTGCGCGATGGTGGCAGCGGGAGAAAAGTCGGGCCATCTCGACAAGGTTCTAGAGCGCCTAGCCGACTATACCGAGCAGCGCCAAGCGATGCGCATGAAAACCATGCAGGCCTTAATCTATCCAGCGGTATTAACCTTTGTCTGTTTGGCGGTGATCGCCATCTTGCTGGTATCGGTAGTACCCAAGGTGGTGGCTCAATTTGAACACATGGGTCAAGAATTACCTGGGGCGACGCAGTTCTTGATTGCGCTGAGTGAACTGGTTAGTCACTACGGTTTATTTTTTCTTATTACCGTGATGTTAGCGTTGGTGGTTTGGCAACGGCTATTGCAAAAAGACAATATTCGGATGCAGTGGCACCAGCGTATCCTCAGTTTGCCGGTACTAGGCAAGGTGAGTAAGGGCTTAAACACCGCCCGTTTCGCCCGTACTCTGAGCATTTTAAATGCCAGTGCGGTGCCGCTGTTAGAAGGCATGGGCATCGCGGGCGAGGTCTTAACCAATGATTATGCGCGGGCCCAAGTGCTCGACGCGGCTTCTAAGGTGAGAGAAGGGGGCAGTTTGCATTCGTCGTTGGAGGCAACCCAGTTGTTTCCCCCGATGATGCTACACATGATTGCAAGTGGTGAACGCTCTGGCGAGCTAGAGAGCATGTTGGAACGGGCCGCGGATAATCAGGACCGTCAATTTGAGACTCAAGTAAACATAGCATTAGGGATATTCGAGCCAGCCTTGATCGTGACCATGGCTGGGGTCGTGCTATTTATTGTAATGGCAATTCTATTGCCGATTTTGGAACTTAATAACATGGTTGGGCTTTAGGTCTTACCGGTATTTTGGAGTAAGTAAAATGCAAAAATCGATGCACTCTCAAGCAACTAGCCGAGGTTTCACCTTGCTAGAAGTGATGGTGGTGATTGTTATTTTAGGGATCCTCGCGGGATTGGTGGTACCTAACCTACTAGGAAACAAAGAAAAAGCCGATATTCAAAAAGCCAAAACCGATATTGTGGCCTTGGAAAACGCTTTAGATATGTATCGTTTGGACAACTCTCGTTACCCTACCACCGAACAAGGCTTAGAGGCTTTGGTGACTAAGCCAACTTCCAGCCCAGAGCCACGTAACTACCCTGAAGATGGTTATTTGCGTCGCCTGCAAAAAGACCCATGGGGTAACGATTACATCCTCATTAGCCCCGGAGAAAAAGGCCGTATTGATATTTTCAGTGCCGGCCTAGATGGTGAAGAAGGCACCGCCGATGATATCGGTAACTGGAACCTAGACCAGTAAGTTGACTAGCTTGCCACCTGTCTTACGTTCGCGCCAGCAAGGTTTTACCTTGCTGGAAGTGATCTTGGTATTGCTGTTGATGTCGATTGGCATTTACTCGGTAGTGATGTCGGTGAGTGGCAGCAGTGAGCAGAAAATTGTAGAGCAACAAGCCAAGCGCTTAGCGGCTTTAGTGCAATATGCCCAAGAGCGAGCACTGTTAACTGGCTACGATTACGGCCTGTTTAGTGATGCCGAGAGTTACCAGTTTGTGCGTATGGAAAAACAGCGCTGGGTGGCACTAAATAATCGCATCTTTCAGCAGCAAAACTTTGAATTTCCCTATTATCTAGAATTGACATTGGAAGATGCCGAACTTGAAGAACAGGGCTTTGGCAGTGGTCGTTTGGGTTTTACCGAAGGTGATTTGTTTGAAAAAGACTTCATCACCGATGAACCTGAGCAGACGATAGTACCGCAGGTACTGGTGCTGAGTAGTGGAGAAGTGACGCCGTTTAAACTGAGTTTCGTTTATGAAAATAGCCAGTATTTTTGGCAGGTAGCCAGCGATGACCTTGGTCAGTTAACGATAAGCAGAGAAACGCTTGAATGAATAAGCAACGCGGCATGACCTTGCTAGAAGTGATGGTAGCCTTGGCGGTACTAGCCATTGCTGGCACCGCGGTGATGAAAAGCGCTTCGGAGAACCTGCGCAGTTTAAATTATATTCAAGAAAAGTCGTTTGCGTTGTGGGTGGCCGATAACCAAATGGCCGAATTGCTGCTTAGCAATACCTGGCCGGGTACTGCTAGTCGCAAGGGGACGGCTGAATTTGGCGAGCATGAATGGCATTGGCGCTCTCAAGGCATTGCCACTGCCGATCCTAATTTTGTTGCGGTCACCATTACCGTGTATCGCGATGAACAAGAAAAGTCGGCCTTGGCCGAAGTTACCAGTTATGTGAGCCGCTAATGAAACAGCGCGGTTTTACTTTACTCGAAATGCTGGTGGCGATTGTTATTTTCGCCTTGTTGACCATGGCGGCTTACCAAGTGCTGCAAGGGGTGATGCGCAGCGATGAAGTATCACAACAGCATGGAGAAAAGCTGCGTCAGTTACAACGCGCCATGTTCATTATGCAGCGCGACTTTAGCCAAATGGCGGCGCGTTCGGTGCGTGATGAAACCGGTGAGCAGCGCCCTTTATTGCGCGCCGAAAAGTATTACCTAGAAAGTGATGACATGGGTTTGGAAATGCTGGTATCGGGCTGGCGTAATCCGCAAGCGGTATTACGGCGCTCACAGTTACAGCGGGTCGCCTACTTAGTCAAAGACGAACAATTGATTAAGCGTTTTTACCGTTATCCTGATGCCGTAGTGGGTTATCAGCCACGCGATATGGTGTTATTAGACGGGGTAGAAGAGCTTAGTTTTAGGTTTCATGGTACCCGAGGTTGGAGCGACCAAGTGTCAGACACTAACCAGCTACCTCGCGGTGTAGAAGTCACTTTGCTACAACGTGATTTCGGTAAACTACGGCGGGTGTTTTTAACCCCGCAAGGTAGTCGAGCTGCGGTGGCCGGTCAGGCACAAGAAGATGTTAACCGCAATACTAACCAAGAAGGTAGCCGCAACGGTAACAGTTCTGGAAGTGGCAATAACTCGGGAAGCAGTAACAGCTCTGGTAGTCAGCCTAATCCGGGGGCAATTAATGCGCGCGGGTTGTTCTTTGCACAAGCAAACAGGCGTTGCGTTATTAACGATGATGCTGATCTTGGCGGTAATGGTGGTAGTGGCGGCTCAGTTTAGCCAGCGTTTGCAGCTAGATTTAGCGCGCGCCAACAACTTGCAACAGTCGATGCGTGGCAATTGGTTACTCATGGGGCCGAAGCCTTTGCCATGAAGGTGATCAAGCAAGATCTTGAAGATGATGACCGGGTACATCTTGGCCAGTATTGGGCTACCGAAGGCATGGTGTTTCCGGTGGAAGACTCGTTGATTAAAGGGCGCATTATCGATATGCAAGCCTGCTTTAATTTGAATGCTTTAGGTCAGCCTAATCGTCGCGATGGCCAACCACCCAAAGTGGTGGATCAGTTTATTGGTTTGCTGGTGGCTTTAGGGGTGGATGCCTATAGTGCAGAGCAAATTACCGATGCCACTCGAGACTGGATTGATGCCGACACTATTCCTCAGCCGCAAGGTGCTGAAGACAGTGTTTACGAGAGCTTAAATCCGCCTTATTTACCGGCCAACATGCCGATGGTGGACCGTAGTGAATTTCGCGCGGTGTATGGGGTTAGCGCCGCAATTTACCGGCGCGTCGAGCCTTTTATCTGTGCCTTGCCGGAGTCTAATTTGGCGGTAAATGTGAATACCATCGCGCTAGACCAGCCGCAGCTATTGGAAGCCTTGTTTTATCCGGATCTGGATAACACTGGGGCGCAGCAGGTCTTGAATGACCGTCCTGATGAAGGGTATCGTGTGTTAGATGAGATGATGACGCATCCGGCCTTGTCGGGTATTCCTCTGACACAAACCGGGTTAAAGCAGACTTTAGCGTTGCGCTCAAATTATTTTAAAGCGCAGCTGTTAGTAGAAAATGAACAAGGACAAGCACAAATGAGCAGCGTGTTTAAGCGCAGCGGAACTTCTGACTTACAAGTCATTCGACGCTCTTATGGAGACCAACCGTGAACGAACAACTTATCATTCGGCTTCCGAGTAGCGCCAAGGGAAGCGTGAATTGGCTGGTCTGGTCAGACAGTGAGCAGGAAGTTATCGCCACCGGCGAATTGGCCAGTACCGCCGAGTTGGGCTTGTTACAGGAAAAGGCTGAACAACGTAGAGTGATCACTTTGTTGCCTGCCAGTGATGTTGCCCAACATCGTGTCAGTTTACCCCGTTCGGCGCAGCGCTCATGGCAACAGGTGGCGCCGTTCATGCTCGAAGAGCAACTGGCCCAAGACCCCGATGAGCTACACATTGTATTGTTAGGCAAAGATAAAGAGGCGGTTGAACTTGCCTGTATTAGCCATAAGCAGATGGCAAGCTGGCAGGATATGCTGGAAACCGCGGGTATTAATAGTCGTTATTGGACTATTGATAGTCTTTGTTTGCCGCAAGCTGAAGCGGGTTGTGCTTCGGCAATTCAGCTTAATCAGCAATGGTTATTACGTTTTGCCGATGGCAAGGTAATGAACATTGATCAGCCATGGTTGGCCACTGCCTTAGCGCTGTTGGAGCAAGATTATCCTGAATTGGTGATTCAGCATTATAGTCCGGCACCAGATATTCACTTAGAGCACATACAATGGCAAGAAGCCTCACCTGAGCTGGCCATGAAACTGCTCAGCGATGGTCTTAAAAAATCACCGCTTAACTTATTACAAGGCCGCTACGCACCGAGTAATCCCTTAGCAAAAATTTGGCAACAGTGGCGTAAGGTGGCCGTGGCGGCTGGTATTTGTTTTGCTCTAGCGCTAGCTCAGCAAGTCATTGAAACGCATAAAACAGAGCAGCAAATTGCCGAGGTGAAAGATAATATCCGCGAAGTTTATAAGCAGGTGTTCCCGCAGGTGAGCCGAGTTAGAGATAGCAGTATTCGCCGTGACTTTCGACGTGCTTTAGCCGAACTCGACGCGGCGCCTCAACAAGACTTTGTCACAATGATGGTGCATTTGGCGGGAGCCTTTGAGCAGGAGCGTGATTTTGCGCCCTTGAGCTTGCGCTACGACCACCAGAAAGGGGAAATTCGCTTACAGGCTCAGGCCAAAAGTTATCAAAGTTTTGAAAAGTTTAGGCAAGCGGTTCAGCCCTATGTCACCGAGCAGGGCACCTTAAGCAATAAAGAGGGAGCTGTAGTGGGCACCTTGGTAATAAGGAAGGCATCATGAAGCAGTGGTGGCAAAGTTTAAATAAAAGAGAACAAAACTTAGTGAGCGTTGCGGCCTTGTTGGTGGCCATTGGAATACTTTACTGGGGTTTATGGTTACCGCTCAGCAATGCCAATCAGCAAGCCCAGCTGCGCCTGTTAAATCAGCAACAAACCCTGCAGTGGGCGCAGCAGCAAGGCTCGTTACTGATCGCCAGTGGCGGTAATGTGTCGGTGGATAGCCAAGTGAATGTGAGTCAAGCTGTTAGCAGTAGTGCTCGTCAGCAACGCATCACCATTAGTCGTATTCAACCGCAAGGTGAAGAAGTCGAGCTGTGGATAGAAAGCGTACCCTTCAACCAGCTAATGGCATGGTTAAAAATGCTTAGCCAGCGCTATGGCATTATCGTGCAACACGTGGATTTAAGTGAAGGTAAACAAGCAGGCATCGTGGGTGTGCGCCGTTTACGTTTAGGTAAAGCAGAATGAAGAAGTATATTGGTTTAGCGCTGCTGTTTATCACGGTTTATTTAGTTAGCTTGGTAGCGACAACGCCCTTATCGGTGGTATTAAACTGGGTAAACTTGCCCAGAGGCTTTAGCCTAGAGCAGCCTAGTGGAACAATTTGGCAAGGCCGAGTCGCCACGCTGAATACACCGCAACTGCAGTTGAATCAACTGAGCTGGGATTTTCAAGCCAGTGCCTTGTTGTTTGGCCGCGTAGAAGCCGAAGTCGAATTGTCTAGCGGTGGAGAGCTTTGGGGTAAAGGTTTGGCCGGCTTAAGTTTTTCTGGTTGGTATTTAAAAGATTGGCAAGTGGATGCACCAGCCTCATGGTTAACTAAGCAGTATCCCTTACCGGTACCAGCGGTGGTAGAAGGTGATTTTCAGTTACAATTAGAGCAGCTAAACCAAGGTGCGCCTTGGTGTCAGCAGCTTCAAGGGCAGTTAAGCTGGTTAGCTCCGGTATTACAAACCCCGCTTGGCGTATTACGTTTAGAAGACGTTAAGGGCCAATTGAGCTGTCAAGATGGTGAGCCGGCGCTGGAACTAAAACATAGCGATCAGCAATTGGCTTTAGAGTTGCTGGCCTCGGTCAATCAATCGACTTGGAGCGCCGAAGGCAAGATTAAAGCCGCGGCAGATATGCCGAAAGCTATCAGCGATAATTTGAAATATATTGGTCGCCCAGACCCTCAGGGCTTTTATCGTTTCAAAGAGCAGGGGCGCCTGCCTCGTTAATAGAGAAGCCAGCAAGAGCTGGCTTTTTTATTGCGTCAACTGTTGAGTGAAGTGGTGGTAATCATCAATCGCAGGAAAATGAGTAAAGGTTTTACTGGCTTGCTGCGAGTCTGGGTTGTTAATGCCCAACAAATATTTAACCCCAAACTGGGCTGCTTGTTGCAGTAGCTTTTCATTATCATCAATAAACAAGGTTCGTTCAGGCTCGAAGGGGTGATGTTCAATCAAGGCCTGCCAGAGTCGCGGGTCTTCCTTGGGATAACCAAATTGATGGGTGCTAAATACCTTATCTAAATAGCTATCTAAGCCGGTGACTCGGATCTTTGTGGCTAAACCATCGGGGTGACAATTGGTGAGTAAGATCCGTTGTTTAGAGGCGGCCGCAAGGGCTTCTAAAAAGGGTTTTACGTCGTCTCGCCACTGAATTTTGTGTTCAACTTCAGTTTTAAGCTGACGAATATCCATGTTGGTCTTATTGCTCCAGTAATCAAAGCAATACCAATCCAATGTGCCGGCAACGGTTTCGTAATCAGCAAATAAGCGCTGCTTGGCTTCGGCTAAGCTGATGTTGTTTTGGTGAGCATAAGAGATGGGCAGATAGTGCATCCAAAAATAATTGTCGTAATGCAAATCCAGTAAGGTGCCATCCATGTCCAGCAAAACTGTATCTATTTTATTCCAGTCGAACATTCTTGCTTGCTAATCCTTGAGTGAGCCTAACAGCAATGTAACAATGAGCCTAACTTAATCATAGCAGGAAGATCGATGAGCAAGCATCATCCGCCTCGAGTATTAGACAGTCACATTGCTGCCGAGAGCCGCTTCTTTAAGATTGAAGCCCTGCATCTGCAGTTCAGTAGTGGTGAAACGAGGATCTATGAACGCTTAGTGGGAGCGGGCCGTGGAGCGGTAATGGTTTTACCGATCACCGAACAAAATGAATTGTTACTTATTAGCGAATATGCTGCCGGAACGGAGCGTTATGAACTAGGCTTTGTTAAAGGTTTGGTTGACCCAGGCGAAACCCCTTTGCAAGCGGCGAACCGTGAGCTACAAGAAGAAGTGGGGCTGAAGGCGCAAGACTTACAATTGCTGACTGAACTGAGTGTCGCTCCGGGGTATTTTTCTAGTCATATGTCGGTATTTGTTGCTCATGATTTATTGCCCAGCGTACTTGAGGGCGATGAGCCCGAGCCACTAGAAATCATCAAGTGGCCGCTGAGCGATTTAGAAGCCTTATATACACGTAAAGACTTCAGCGAAGCGCGCAGTGTGGCTTCGTTACTGTTATTGGAAAAGTGGTTGAAGCAAAACAAGGTGAGAAAAAAATAGCATGTTAGACCCTGCTAGTGTGTTGCCGCAAGTGATAGAAATCGCCCGAGGTGCCGGCGATATTATTCGAAACATTTACCAGAAAGGTGATTTTGTCAGCGAGATAAAAGACGACGAAACGCCGGTGACTTCTGCCGATTATGCTGCTCATAATTTCATTATGGACGCCTTAGCTAAGCTCACGCCTGAGATCCCCATCTTGTCTGAAGAGCAGGCCGACATCAGTTTAGCCGAGCGAGAAGGCTGGCAAACCTATTGGTTGGTCGACCCCTTAGATGGTACTCAGGAGTTTGTTTCTGGCAGTGGCGATTTCGCCACAGAGATTGCGCTAGTACAAGACAACCAACCGGTATTGGGGGTGGTATACGGGCCCATCGTACAAATTCTTTATGCCGCAGTGAAAGGGCAAGGTGCCTTTAAAGAGCAGGGCGGCGAACGAATTAGCATCAAGAGCCGTCACTATCCGCAACAGCCAGAGCACATTCGAGTTGCTACTAGCAGAGTGCAGCGCCCCGCTTTATTACAAGCGATCCTTAATTGTGACTATCACTACAAGCTGTACCCCATGGGTAGCGCTAGCTTAAAAAGTTGCATGGTGGCAGAAGGGGCCGCCGATTGTTACATTCGAGTAGGACCGACCGGTGAATGGGATACCGGCGCACCGCAAATTATTTTGCAAGAAGCGGGTGGCTGCCTGAAAGATCTTCATTTACGCAGTCTTAGCTACAACCAACGAGAGTCTTTAGAGAATCCTAATTTTATTTCCTTAGGTGACCCACAATTACCTTGGCGAGATATACTAAAAAATCCGAGTTAGTTATTCGCTTGCGATCAGAAACTAACAATCGTTTTTACAATGGTTTAACCTCAGAGTAATAGCGGGTATAATTTTGCCAATAATGACAAGGATGCCTAATACTGCAGTCAGTAGGCACGATGAGGAGAGAATAAGGGTGAAGCTTTTGAACTGGAAAACATTAGTACTGTCTGTTTGTTTAAGCGTTATGCCACAAGCCTTTGCGGCCGATATGTCGGATGAAGCAATTATTGAACGTATCAAACCAGTAGGTGAAGTTTACCTAGATGGTGAGCTCGAAGTGGCTAAAGCCCCTGCCGCTAGCAGTGGACCTAGAGATGGCGAAACCATTTACAATACCTACTGTACTGCTTGTCATAGTACCGGTGTTTCTGGCGCACCTATAAAAGGCGATGCCGATGCTTGGGCTCCACGTATTGCGCAAGGTATGGATGTCTTGTTCGACCATGCTTGGAATGGTTTTAACAATGGTTTAATGCCACCTAAAGGTACTTGTGGCGATTGTAGTGAAGACGAACTTAAAGCGGCGATTGCTTACATTACAGAATAAACAGCTAGCTCTTTTAGCTGAAATAAAAACACCACGCTTGCGTGGTGTTTTTGTAACTAGCTTGTTAAGTTACTTATTAGCGTCGACGGCGTTTCTTGTTTTTTTGCAGTTCGGCGATTAATTTTTTCTTTTCTTCTTTTTCGGCCACCAGCTTTTCGGTTTCGATTTTTTCAATAGCGACCATTGCTGGGGTTTCTAGGCTGATCCGGCCAATGGTTGCGTCACGTAATTCATTCAAAATAATGGTTGCGGCTTTCACATAATCCACCTGCCCTCCACGCACCAAACAACCACGGCGGCGGCCGATTTCTTCCATTAGTTCAATTTCAGACTCGGGCAGTTGCTCTAGCTTGTAGCGTTGTTTTAAGGCTTCTGGGTAAGCCTGTAGCAGGTACTCGCAGGCAAAGGCCGCTACATCATCGTAGTCCATCGCGGTGTCTTTGACTGCGCCAGTGGCCGCTAGACGATAGCCGCTGGCGACATTGTCAAACTTAGGCCATAAGATCCCAGGGGTATCCGATAGTATGATATTGCCTTCTAAGCGGATCCGTTGCTGGGCTTTAGTCACTGCTGGCTCGTTACCGGTTTTGGCAATTTGTCGTCCGGCCAAGGCATTGATTAAGGTGGATTTACCCACATTAGGGATACCACAAATCATGGTGTGGATCGGTTTATCTACACCGCCCTTGTTGGGAAGCATGCTACGACACAGTGCGAGTAAGTCTTGAGTTTGATTACCTTGCAGGGTGCATAAGGGGATTGCTTTCACCCCTTGTTCTTGTTCAAAGTGAAGCTGCCACGCTGCGGTAATGTCTGGGTCTGCCAAGTCGCTTTTGTTAAGCACTTTAATACAGGGTTTGTCACCGCGTAAGCTGGCCACCATTGGGTTTTCACTACTGTAAGGAATGCGTGCATCCAAGACCTCAATAATTAGGTCGATTTTGGGCATCACTTCTTTAATTTGTTTTTGGGCTTTATGCATGTGCCCTGGATACCACTGAATGGCCATTTCACTCACCTTGAACGATCAAATTGCGCCCATTGTACTGATTGCTTAATGAAAGTGTAGCGCTTTGTGTTTGAGCTAAGCGCCTCGCGTAACGTGAACGAAGACTAATATCGCCTAAAATTATGCGGACTATACTAGTTAATATTGTACTTACTGCTATGTTATTAATACTCAATATTAGTTTTGTTTTAGCCCCACTTAGGGCTTGATATAGGCTGTCTTAGGGAAGAGATAATGTCTAATAGTGATCTGCTTAAAGAAGGGGCTTCGGCCTCAGTGACCAACCTAGATAGCGTGGCATCGGCTGAAGTTGAACCGCATCGCTCTGGAGTGAGCTTAGAAACTCGCTATCAGTATCATAAGGCGCGCCATCAACATTATAAAAAGGCGTATAAAAGGCTGCGCCCCTATCGCTGGATCAGTCTCGTCATGGGCGTGCTGTGTTTTAGTGCGGTATTCCCCTTAATAGCGGTATGGCCGTCTTATCATGACTTACAAGATAGTTATGAGGGAAGCTTGGCAGAGCTTAAAATTCTGGAAGATCAACACCAGCAATTAAAGGATGCCTTGCTGTTGGAGCGGCGTAATAATTTTGAACTTAATCGAGAGAACCAACCAGAATTGCGGATCTTTGTTTTTGATACGCTGATTGCCACCGATCAAAGCCAGATCCGATCGGCCTTTTTTGAAACCAACGAAAAAGTAGGCAAACACGTCAACGTTCATTATCAGCTCCTAGCCCAAGGCCCCATTGAGCAAAACCTTGCCTTAGTGTTGATTGACCAAACCGGAAAACAAATCTTCCAACAAACCATCGATTTTGCTAATAAACCACCTAAAGAGGCCGAGTCGGTTACGGTGGAGGGCACCATGACCTTGGATAAAAATATGGACGTGCGCTACTTTAGAATTATTGAGCTAAGCCAAGATAACTAACGAAATTTTTTGCCCTGTTCGCGCTAAGTAATTACACGCTATACTGGCGACATCATTGGATAAGGGCTTAAGAGGATAGCATGTACCTTAGCGATAAATTTGATAGTGGCAATATTGAGTCGGTGGATTTAAGCGACCCACAAAATCTGCAGTTAGCCATCAAGCGTGATAATCAATCAGACTTTTTTCAGTGGTTTCATTTTCGTTTTGAAGCAGAGCTTGATAAGCAATATCGCTTCAATATCATTAATGCTGGCCAATCGGCCTACCCCCAAGCTTGGAAAGGTTACCATGTAGTCGCTTCTTACGACCGCGAACAGTGGTTTCGTGTTGAGAGCGAGTTTGATGGTCAGCAACTCAGCTTTAGCGTGTTGTTGGAACAAAACAGCATCTATTTTGCTTATTTCACCCCCTATAGTTATGAACGCCATCAGGATCTCATTCATAGCTGCTTGGCTGATGAGCGGGTCAGCTTAAACACTTTGGGGCAAACCATAGATGGTCGCGACATGAGCCTATTAACTATTGGTGACGCCGAGCAGGCAAAACATAAGGTGTGGATGATTGCCCGTCAGCATCCTGGTGAAAGCATGGCCGAGTGGTTTATTGAAGGGATGTTAGAGCGTTTGTTGGACCAAGATAACCCTCTGGCAAACAGCTTACTAAAAGATACGGTGTTTTACGTGGTGCCTAACATGAACCCCGATGGCTCGGTGCGCGGCCACTTAAGAACCAATGCAGTAGGCACTAACCTAAACCGAGAGTGGCAAAATCCTAGCATGGAACGCAGTCCCGAAGTGTTTTTGGTAAGGCAAAAAATGTTGGAGCTAGGAGGCGACCTGTTCCTCGATATTCATGGTGACGAAGAGCTACCTTATAACTTTGTGGCGGGTTGTGAAGGGATCCCTTCTTACGATCAGCGCCATCAATTGTTAGAAGATACCTTCAAGCAGGCATTTAAGGCGATTTCTCCGGATTTTCAAGATACTCACGGTTACCCCAAAAATAAGCCCGGCGAAGCCAATTTAAATATCGCAGCAGCATGGCTGGGTGAACAATTTAAAACTCTGTCTTACACCATTGAAATGCCATTTAAGGATAATGCAGATTTGCTCGATCCCGACTTTGGTTGGTCGGCCGAGCGCTCGATGCAACTGGGAGCGGATGTCTTGTTCGCGATTAAGCAGACCCTCGCAAAAATTTAGTATTAATTAGGGAGGCGGCCTTGGCATTCTCCCTAGTCTGACCCAGCCTATTGCTGTTAACTGTCTATTTTTTTTACACTCGTGAATTGTGCTTTTTCATGACTGGCGAATGAAATTTCACATATTTTAGCTGCTTTGAAAGCAAACTGTGATGCCTGTCAAACTCTATTTACATGGCATAAAGTTCTAGATTTTACAATTGTTTGCCTGCGTTTTAGTTGAACGGCATCGTGTATGGTTATCTGTATGATAATAATAACTTTTTATTTACTGGAATGGTTCATGCTTCCTTTGCGGTCGATGATTAGGCTGATGCATGGAGTGCAACATGAAAAAAGTGATAACTAAGATGCTGTTGGTCGGTTTAAGTTGGGGGTATTCTCTAACTTTGCTTCTGCCGCGTTTATCTATGAGCAAGACGTAACTAATGAGGTGATTTTTGGCAGCGGCAACCTTAATGGAGGCTTTACTGTAGACCGGCAAAACGGCATTGAGCTCGGCTTGCGAGCTAAATTGCGCTTTGATGAAACCAACAGCCCGCAGAATATTTTTAATAGTGATGGTGCTGGCAGTTATCAGTTTGACAATGTTTTACCACCAAGCGGTTTTGGTTTTGCACCGGGTTCTACTTCTACCGCTATTTGGAACTTCGAGTGGTCAGTTAACAGTAGCTTCGATGGAAGCGGTGGGATGTTAAGTAGCTACAGCTATTTATTAGAAATTGATTTTGATCCCAGCGCAGCAACTAATTTCTTAGCCTTCGATCCCGTGAATGTGAGCAATGCAGATCATGCCCTAGGCAACAATTCCACCGCTAATGGGGCAGGCTTGATTGATTCGGTGAACTATGCAGCACTACTTGATGATTACAATCTGGTGCAAAATTCTTGGAACATGGAGTTTTTTGACGACGCCACTTATAGCTTCGACGCCAGAGTAGCGGGCACTTATGACATTAGACTCAGTGCTTACGACCAACAGGGGCGTGAATTAGCGAGTAGTGCCATACAGGTGGTTAATGCAGCCGTGCCTGAGCCACAAACTTGGTTGAGTTTTGCCTTGGCGATGTTTAGCTTGTTATGGATGCGGCGTCGACAAGCTTAATACCGGTAACTAGATTAACTAAAAACGGAGCCAAATTTAGGCTCCGTTTTGCTGTTTGGCGTTTAAGTTAAAAAACCAATATAAACTTGCAGCACAATCAGGTTAACGATGTCGATGAAGAAGGCCCCCACAATCGGTACCACCATGAAGGCTTGTGGTGAAGGTCCGTTGCGCGAAACCAGAGCACTCATATTCATTACCGCGGTTGGGGTCGCCCCTAAACCAAAACCACAATGTCCACCGGCCATAACCGCGGCATCGTAGTCTCGGCCCATGAAACGGTAACTCACATAGCTGGCAAACAGCGCTAACATCAAGGTTTGGCAGAATAAAATAATCAGTAGCGGTAAGGCTAAATCAAAAATTTCCCATAAACGCAGGCTCATTAGGGTCATCGATAAAAATAACGACAGTGACAGGGTACCGAGTAAATCCACACATTCACCGTTTACATGGTAGCGACCACTGAGTTCGCTGATATTGGCAATCACTACACCAAAAAATAAGGCGTAGACAAAGTCCGGCATTTTTAGCCAGGCCAAGGCTAAGTCAGCCTCGACTTGCTTGGTATATTTAGCTAATACCACGCAAACCAGCATCAGAAATAGGATTTCTATCACCGTGGTAGGGGTCACTAAATCTTCTTCTTTACGGCTATAGGTTACCAAGTCGGGGTGGGTTTTATGGTGGTTTTTCCCCTTGGAGAAGGGCGACTCAAGCTGGTCTTTTTTGATCAGCCGCTCACCCACTGGGCCACCAATAATGCCGCCCATCACTAAACCAAAGGTCGCTGCCGCCATGGCAAATTCGAGAGTGGGGATATGGTATTCTTCGGCAAAAATTTGCGACCACGCCGCCCCTGTACCGTGGCCTCCCGAGAGGGTAATGGAGCCGGCAAACAGCCCCATAAGCGGTTCTAAACCCAAGGATGAAGCCAAAATAACCCCTAGGCCGTTTTGCAACACGATATATACCGAGGCGATGCCTAGGAACACGAAAACCTTGGCTCCGCCCTTCATTAGCAGCTTATAGTTAGCAGCCAAGCCAATGGTGCTGAAGAACATCAACATGAAGGTATCTTGCAAGGGCAGAGAGAACCGTAATTCTATGCCTTGCAGCTTCAGCAGGGTGATACCGACAGCGACCACTAGGCCACCGACGATGGGTTCTGGAATATTGTATTTTTTGAGTAATGCAACGTAGTGGCAGATAATTCGGCCGATGAACAAGACACTTAATGCAATCAGAAAAGACTCTAGCTCTCCTATTTGGTAAACGGTATCCATAAAACATGACCTTTACTTTATAGTTGAGTGATTAGTATACAACGTTGTTTTCGGTCTAACACAACTGGCTTGAAATTTGAGCAGTTTTAGTCAGATGCTCGAAGGGCTCGACTGACACTAGTTCGAGCCTTGGCTTTACAATTGACTACTCTTGGTATTTATCGAGCTTGTTGTAGAGAGTTTTTACGCTAATACCTAAATCTTGTGCCGTCTCGGTTTTATTGCCTTCGTTTACGTTTAGCGTTTTGATGATGGCCGCTTTCTCTATTTCCTCTAGCGCAACCCCGGCTGGAATGATTTCCTCTAGGCTAGAGCCTGTTTCCAAAGGGGGCGCTTCAAAGATAAGATGCTCGGTGCTTATTACTTTATCCGCCAAGATGAAGGCGCGTTCAATGGTGTGTTTTAACTCTCTTACGTTGCCTGGCCAACTGTGGTTGGCAACTTTTTCCAGCGCGGCTTGGTGGATGGTTTTATGTTGGGTTTCGTTGGCGTTGCGGTACGCGATAAAGTGCTTGGCTAAGCCGACAATGTCTTCCCCACGCTCGCGCAAGGGTGGTACCGTTAATGGGAAATGTGCCAGTCTATAATACAGATCTTCACGTAGGTAATTCTGTTCCACTGCTTGCTGAGGATCTCGGTTGGTGGCGGCCACAATTCTCACTTTGGCTAACTTCGCAGCTTGTGCTCCCACTGGGCGGTATTCGCCGGTTTCCAGAACGCGTAGCAGTTTGACTTGTTGCTCAAGGGGCATTTCAGTGACTTCATCGAGAAATAAAGTCCCGCCTTCGGCTTGCTGAAAGACCCCTTGATGGGTCTTATTGGCACCGGTAAAAGCGCCTTTCACATGGCCAAATAGTTCACTGTCGACCAATTCTGGGCTTAGTGCGCCGCAGTTTATTGCAATAAAGGGCTGTTGGCTACGTTGGCTGGCAAGGTGAATGGTTTTCGCCACCAGCTCTTTTCCGGCGCCGCTTTCGCCAACAATTAGCACGTTGGCCTCGGTTTTAGCTACTCGTCTAAGTTGACGGTATAAGCGATGCATTGGGGCTGAAGAACCCACCAGCAAGCCAAACTGGTCTAAATCACTGGTGCCCACCCGCTGTCCTTTGGTCACTTTTTCTGAATAAAGCTGATTTATTTCCTCAAGCGTTTCGTTTAACACTTGGATGTCCAGCGGGGTGCGGTAGTGAAAAATGGCGCCAATTTGCATTAACTTATCTAGATGAGGGTTAGGCTCGCCTTGGCTGATGATGATTAAGTCCATGTCATCTAGCACTTTTAAGCTATTCAGTGTTTGATAGTCTTGTTCGCTGAAGTTAACAAGCTCAATAATGGCTACCGGCGGAGCCAATTGGCTTAAGCGAGTAGGCCAGTCGGCACAGTCCACGTCTTCAATTAAGCTAAATCGAGATAATTCTGTACAAGCCTTAATTTGCTGTCTCAAGTCCTTGTTTTGAATGTTGAAATAGAGCTTAGCTTGGTTCATGCAAGAATCTCAAAAATTTATCAATCTTCAATGTATGGGAATCCGGCGGTGGCGACAAGTTAAGTTGATTAATTTATTTATTTTTAATTGTCTTTGTTTCGCTTCCAGCTTGGTACAAAGCTTGTAAGTCATAAGAGGAAAACACTATTTGGTAACTGCTATGGACAAAGGAGCATCGGATGAACAGAACAGCATGCGCCAATACCGAGGACGAACCGCAGTTTGCTGTGGCAATTCAGGTTATTAATCTTTTAAGAGACCACTATCAGCGCTGTTTGAGTTTAATTCACCAGCCCTTGGAACACGCTGTTAGAAGGGCCTTGGAGCGCTTGATTAGAGTTGAGCAAAAAGCCATTTGTAGTTTGGCTAATTTCGTTAAAAAAGAGGATCTTAAGCAAGATATCATCAAACAAAGTAGCGCCTCTGTAAGGTTAGTTGAGCCATCTACAGATGCGCTCTTACAAGAAAACTTAGCTTTGATAGAGGCACTCAAGTTGCAGTTGCAAGCGCTGCAACAGCCTGCGTTAATCCAATTATTATCTTATTGGTTAGCGGCATTACAAATAGAGCATGATGAGCTGGCTAAGCACATACAGGCTCAGCGAGTGTAGGGCAAAGGTAAAATTTATTCATTACCGGTAATTTTTACCCAGTGTTGGCTGAGCTTAAGTGAGCGCTAGGCTCACTGTTCTGTTGTTTGCTGCTGATGCTGGGATGAGCGACTTAGTTGAAACCGGCTATGATTGAGCATAGTCGAGAGATCCTCTCCCCCTTTAATCGCAAAATCCATAGTACGGATCGGAAAGGGAATCACAATACCGGCCTCATTGAGGGTTTGTTTGATGGTGATTACGGCTTGGTGTTTTGCTTCCATAAACCCTACCTCCCCCGGATACGCTATCCATAACCAGACCAATAAATTTATACTGCTATCATTAAAGCCGTCGGCGTACACAGCGGTTTGTTGCGGGTCGTAAATGAATTTATGTTTATTCAGTGCATCGGTGATGAGTTTTGCCGCACGCTCGGGGTCGTCTGCGTAGGAAATACCCACTGGGATCTCAATTTTACGTATTCGATTGGCGCTAAAGTTCGTCAGAATGTTTCTAAACAGCAGCTTGTTAGGGATTATCTCTCGCTGCCCAGAAAAGGTGCTAACTATGGTATTGCGAAGGTTAATGGCTTCAACGCTACCAAATACTCCGTTTGCTTGAATAATATCGCCGATTTTAAACGGCTTACGAATACTCATGCTGATCCCAGAAATGAGATTTTCGGTCATATCTTGAAAGGCGAAGCCAATCGCCAAACCAACGATACCCGCCCCCGCCAGTAGTGAAGTCACTGTGCCTTTAAGGCCCACTAAGTCCAAGGCAATAAATAAGCCGCTGCTAGCTATTACGATCTTCACTATCGAGCTAAGCAGGCTTATTGCTTCTTTTGAATCAATGACCTTTTGAGTGAGGTTTTTGATGATGTGCCCCAGCACTTTTGCCAGTAACAGGAATACCAGTACCACTACAAGGGCTAACACAATGTTAGGTAAAAGTGTGATTGAGTCTTCCACCCAGTTTTGTAGTTTTTGCTGGATTAACGACCAGAAATTATTCAGATTGATATTGTCCATAAGTTGCCAGTCTGTTGTTAGTGCTAAGTTTGGGGGTTATGAGCTTGGCGAGCTTGAGAGGGAGCTGGGTAGGCTGCGCTAGTGCAATAGGGTCGGCTGAACACATGGTATTTACCTTGCAGCTGCGTAGCAAAGCGGCCGAAGCCGCTTGTTGAAACAACACACCAAGTACTAACAGTCTTGGTCTTCTGTGTTTAGCTGTTCTTTAGCTTGTTCACAGCTATCTTCGATGGCGTTTTCAATGTCGGTGGCCGCCTCATCTATGGACTCGCCAGCATTCTCGGCGGGCCCTTCACTACAGGCGCTTAAACTAAGTAACAGGGCGCTAATTAGCGCCAGGCTATAAGAACGTTTAGGTGATGTCATTTGCTTACCTTTGGTTGCTGCGTTTACTTTTGAACAGGTTAAAGACTAAAGAAAGCACCAGTAGCATTACGAACAGGTAAAAAATAATTTTAGCAATACCTGCTGCAGCACCGGCTATGCCGCCGAAGCCTAAAACGGCTGATATCAAAGCGATAATGAGGAATATAAATACCCAGCTAAGCATAGTGATAGCTCCTTTTATTTAACCGTTTTAGAGTGAAGTGAGGGATTATTGTAAAACTCTGAGTTGGTTAACCACTTCGTCTACATCATTGGTATTTCGGGCGATAGCGAGGGCTAAATCTTGTTCCGCATCTGAGCTAACTTCACCACTTAAAGTGACCACTTTATCTTCTGTGTTTACCTCGATATCAGTACCGCTAATTTCAGACTCTAATAACAAGCGGGTTTTCACCACGGTAGAAATTTTGCTATCGGTTAGGCTGTTTAACATCTCATTATCAGTTTGTTCTTGGTCTTGTTTGCTTTTAACAACCGTTAGTTGGTTATCCACCTCTTCGACTCCGTCCAAGTTAGCGACTAATTCTGCTGCCAGCGATTTTTCAATTTCGCTTTCTACCGAGCCGCTTAAAGTCAATTGGCCATCTTTCACATCAGTATTAATGTCGAAAGAGTTGAGGTTAGTATTGAGTAGTAGAGTGGTTTCGGCTTTGCCGTCAATCCACGCGTCTTTGGCGTCATCTTGCCAGTTATTGGCCGCGAATACAGAACCTGAAGTGGTGATTAAGGCAGTGCTAAGAACAATACTTGGTACTAAGTTTTTCATCATGGTTCTCCTTGGTTAATATTACATAGTTACCATAGCGAAGACCGTGCCAAAAATTTAAGTTGTTGATTTATAGTTGTTTTGTGTTGTTTTTGTGTTTTGAGGGATGCTTTTGCTGTAATTTGCTTGTGAAGATATTACAGGGTGAAATGTAAGAACTATCGGCAGCTTGGGCAGTGAAAAAGTAGGCTAAAGCGCAAAGTATCGCTTTAGCCTTGGTGAGGTGCGTTAATTAACGAAGGGTGACAAATTCTTCAGCGCTGGTGGGGTGAATCGCTACACAAGCGTCGAAATCCGCTTTAGTGGCCCCCATCTTCATGGCTACGCCAAAGCCTTGTAAAATTTCGTCCATGCCTAAGCCAATTCCGTGTAAGCCGACCACTTTTTCATCTTCACCTACACAAATGAGCTTCATTTTGGTGACTTGACGGTGTTGGGTCACTGCGGTGTACATGGCACCAAAGCTAGAGGTGTAAACTTTGACATGATTTTCACCGTATTTGGCTACCGCTTCTGGCTCGGTTAAACCAATAGTGCCAATCGCTGGGTGACTAAATACCACGGTGGGCACCAGTTCGTAATCCATCTTAGCGGTGGTTTTACCGTTAAATAGGCGTTCAGAGAGCAAGCGTCCTGCTTTTACTGCCACAGGGGTGAGCTCAATTTTACCGATGTTATCGCCTACCGCATAAACACCTTCTACCGAAGTATTAGAGTAGTCGTCGACTTTGATGTAGCCGTAATCGTCTAGCTCTACGCCGATGCCTTGCAGGTTAATTTGATCGGTGGCTGGCTCGCGGCCAATGGCCCAAATCAGCTTATCCACTTCAAGGCTGTTGCCGTTTTCAAAGTTTAATTTAAGGCTGCCATCGGCCAATTTTTCAACCGACTGAGGTATGCTGTGGGTATGCAAGGTAGGGCCGTCTTCGGCCATAATTTCCATTAGCGTTTCGTTTAGCATTGGGTCGAAGTCACGTAGCGGCGCATGCTTGCGCACTGCTAAATGGGTTTCGCTGCCTAAGGAATGTAATACGCCAGCTAGCTCTACCGCAATATAACCCGCGCCGACTACAACAACGCGCTTTGGTTGCTCACTTAAAGCAAAAAAGCCGTCTGAGTCGATGCCGAGTTCAGCCCCTGGAATGTTGGGTATACTAGGGCGACCACCTGTAGCGATGAGAATATGTTTAGCGCGGATTTGCTCGCCATTAACTTCTACGGTATTGGCATCAACAAATTTGGCAAAACCATTAATTAGGGTAACCCCATTATTGCTTAAGACGCGGTCATAGGAGCCATGAATACGCTCAATATAGGCTTCGCGGCTAGCCACTAGGGTTGACCAGTCGAATTTGTTGACGTGAACATCAAAGCCGTAATCAGGGGCATAGCGGTGAATGGCTTCGGCCACTTGGGCACCAAACCACATCGCTTTTTTCGGTACGCAACCTACGTTTACACAGGTACCACCAACGTGGCGGGCTTCAATTAGGGCGACTTTTTGGCCATACATTGATGCGCGGTTAGCAGAGGCAATACCACCACTACCTGCGCCAATGCATAGGTAATCGAATTCTTTCATATTTACTCCATGTAGGGCCGAAAACTTGCAGCAGTATAGCCTGTCCGACTAACAGATGTTAATCGGCTTTTTGTGCTTGGTAGGGGATCCGTATGGAGAAATGTACTCCTTCACCGGATTGGCTATCAAAAGCGATATGGCCTTTAAGTAGCTGTACTACCAAGTTGTAAACGATGTGAGTGCCTAAGCCGCTGCCGCCTTGACCACGTTTTGAGGTAACAAAGGGGTCGAAGATCCGTTGAGCAATATCACTATCTACACCGCGTCCAGAGTCATGATAATCAATGTGTAATTGATCGTTTTCTTTTTGAATGGAAATATTAATACGTTTTTCTCCATCCCAGTCTTCAAATCCGTGTTTCACCGAGTTGAGAATTAGGTTGGAGTAGATTTGAGTGAAGCTACCAGGGAAGCTATACAGCTCTAAATCACTGGGGCAGTCCACCACAATTTCACAACCAGAACGGCGAATTTTGTGGCCTAGTGAGGTAATTACTTGATTCACGTTCTCATTTAAGTTGAAGGTGTAACAAGCCTCGGAGCTTTGGTCCACCGCCACTTGTTTAAAGCTGCTGATTAAGTCGGAAGCGCGGCGTAAGTTGTTAAGTAATAGCTCGGTAGATTGGTTGAGGTTTTCGATTAACTTTTCCATCAACTTACGGCTTAGCTTGCCACTTTCAATGTTCTTCTTCAGTTGATTGCTTTGCTCTTGCAGATAAGAGGCGGCGGTAACACTAATGCCAATAGGGGTATTAATTTCATGAGCTACCCCGGCGACTAATCCACCTAACGAAGCCATTTTCTCTGCTTCTACCAGAGATTGTTGGGCATTTTTCAATTTGTCGAAAGCACTGGCCAACTGTAGGTTACTTTCCTCCAAGCGTTCGGTGCGCGATTGTACCTTTTGCTCTAGTTCGTCATTGAGTTTTTTAATCTCGTTCTCCACTCGTTTGAGCGGGGTAACGTCGTAACCAAAGGCAATCATACGTGAAACATGATTACCCTCGTAAAATGGTACGAAGGTCCATAATAGGGTGTATTTGTTGTTGGCTTGGTCGGTGAGAGTCAGTTCCTGATCTTGAATTACTCGCAGTTGGCGCAGGTCATTCTCAATTTTCTCTCGCATGTCGTTATCGATGAATACACTGAGCCAGTTTTGCCCGACTAATTCGTCTTGATGAAAGCCGGTAAGCATTACCCCTGCAGGGTTAGCGGTCAAAACATTGAGTTGGTTATCTAGAGTCACAATGACCGCGTTACTGGCATTAATGACGGTGGCCGAAAAGTCACGCTCGTGGGCCAGTTGCTCGGTGGCCTTGAGCTTTTGGGCAAACTCGTGGTCAATTTTTTGGGTCATTTGGTTGAGGGTATTAACCAATTCTCCCAGCTCGTCATTACGCGGTTTACCGCTGGCATCTAGCTTGAGAGGGGCCCCCAAGTTGTCTAAATCTAAGTTGCGGGTGTAGTCCACAATGGTATTAAGGTGGCGCACAATGATGTAGTAAATAATAAATAGAATGCCTATCGACACCACTAGGGTTTTAATGGTTTGGCTAACCAAAATTAAGATGGCTTTTTGCCAGAGCCGTTGATAAACCTGCTCTAATGAAGCTGCTACAAACAGCTTGCCGACCATTTCTCCTTGGTAAATTAATTCGAACTCTTGAGAAAGATCGTAATGGTCGGCGGAGCGGCCGCGGGCTAACAAAGGGACTTCAGAAGAGCCTAAAATTTCTTTGACCAACACATATTGCATGTTGGGTAAGTTCATAATGCCTTCGATTTGTACTTCAACTTGTTCTTCGTCCAAGTTCCATAAGCTGGCGGCAATCGGTTGTAAAAAGCTGACTTCGATTTGGTCAATGCTTTCTTCGATGACTTCAACATCTTGTTTATAGTCGTAACGTAATTGGATCAGGGTGATGATAAGTGCAAGCAGGGTCGAACAGATGAGAATGTAGGACAGCATTCGCAGAGATAAGCTGTTAGTTCCCTTATTTAAGGCTAATTTATGCCACAACCCAGTGTTTTGGCTCACTGAAGTTTTGTTGTTATTGTCCATTAATAAATGAGTCCTGTTGGCCTAGGCTATTGATAAACCAGAAAACCAAAATAATCCCTAAGGAAATCATAGTCTAATTCAAAGCTATGTAAACTGTGGAAATGATGATTCGCGGGTTGATTTACAAATTATCAACCCCAGATTAAGGTATTCATAGTTATCATTTCTTCAGCCTTAAGGATCCCCTATGAGCAACCCCTTACTTGATTTGCCAGGATTACCTCCCTTTAGCAAAATTAAGCCGGAACATGTGCAGCCCGCGGTAGAGCAAGTGATAGCTGAATGCCGCGCTACTATTGAGCAAGTACTCGAGCAGCCCAAGCCTACTTGGCAGAATTTTATCTTGCCTTTAGATGAGGTAAATGATCGCTTAAGCCGCTTATGGTCGCCAGTGAGCCACTGTAATTCGGTGGTGAATAGCTCAGAACTGCGCCAAGCTTATGAAGCCTGTTTGCCCTTATTGTCGGAATACAGTACCTTCGTTGGCCAGCACAAAGGCCTATACCAAGCTTACAAACAACTCGCTGAAGGCGACGAGTTTAGCGGTTACAATGCCGCGCAAAAAAAGACCATCAAGGATGCGCTACGTGATTTCGAGTTGTCGGGCATTGGTCTAGCGGCCGAGCAACAACAGCGTTACGGCGAAATAGTTAAGCGCCTCTCTGAATTATCTTCACAGTTTTCGAATAACGTATTAGATGCCACTTTGGCTTGGCAAAAACATATTACCGATGTTGAAGACTTAGCGGGTTTACCGGAATCTGCGCTAGCCGCCGCTAAACAAGCCGCCGAACAAAAAGACTTAGACGGCTACTTACTCACTCTAGAGTTCCCTAGTTACCTACCTGTGATGACTTATGCCGATAAGCGCGAGCTGCGTGAAGAGATGTATCGCGCCTTTTGTACTCGCGCTTCAGAGCAAGCCAGCACCGAACAGAAGTTTGATAATACTGCGATTATTGAAGAAGAACTGAAGTTACGTAGCGAGCTGGCCGAATTACTCGGTTTTGACAGCTATGCTGATAAGTCATTGGCCACCAAAATGGCCGAGTCTCCCGAGCAAGTGCTGGGTTTTTTAAATGATTTAGCCAGCCGCTCTAAGCCTCAGGCGGAACGCGAATTAGCCGAGCTAGAAGCCTTTGCCAAAGAGCATTACCAAGTTGAGCGCTTGGCCGCTTGGGATATGGCTTATTATTCGGAAAAATTGAAGCAGCATACTTATGCGATTTCCGACGAACAACTACGCCCTTACTTCCCCGAAGACCGCGTTTTAGGTGGTTTATTTGAAGTAGTGAAGCGCTTGTTTAAAGTTGAAGTGGTAGAAAAACAAGGTATCGACACCTGGCATCCAGACGTACGCTTCTTTGAAATTAACGATGCCAGTGGCGAGCTACGTGGTTCTTTCTATCTCGACCTATATGCTCGCGAACATAAACGTGGCGGCGCGTGGATGGATGGCTGTATTGATCGTCGAGTTGACGTGAATGGCCAGCTGATTAAACCGGTGGCCTACCTCACTTGTAATTTCAACAAACCGGTGGGCGACAAACCGGCATTGTTTACGCATGATGAAGTGATTACCCTGTTCCACGAGTTTGGCCATGGTATTCATCATATGCTGACCAAGGTTGATGAATCTGCGGTATCGGGGATTAATGGCGTGGCTTGGGACGCGGTAGAATTGCCCAGCCAATTTTTAGAAAACTGGTGCTGGCAAAGCGAAGCTCTGGCCTTTATCTCGGGCCACTATGAAAGCGGAGAACCCTTACCACAGGCCTTGTTAGACAAGATGTTAGCTGCGCGTAACTTCCAATCGGCGATGACTATGGTTCGCCAGTTAGAGTTTTCACTGTTTGATTTCCGCTTGCATCATGAAACGGGCTCACTCAGCAGCGTGCAAGATTTGTTAAATGAAGTTCGTGAGCAGGTATCGGTAATTAAGCCACCTAGCTTTAACCGCTTCCAAAATAGCTTTAGCCATATTTTTGCTGGTGGCTATAGTGCCGGTTATTACAGCTACAAATGGGCCGAGGTCTTGTCGGCTGATGCCTTCTCAAAATTTGAGGATGAGGGTATTTTCAATGCTGCAACTGGCTTAAACTTCTTAAGTAATATTTTGGAAAAAGGCGGTTCTGAAGAGCCCATGGAGCTATTCAAAGCCTTTCGAGGAAGAGAGCCGAAGGTGGACGCCTTGTTGCGTCACTCCGGTATTGCCGCTTAACTAAGTACGGCATGTCTAAACAGGAATAACGCGGCTTTGGCCGCGTTTTGTTTGTTAATAGAGAGAACCCCGATGTTTGAAGAATTTGCCCTGTGGTTAGAACAAGAGCAAGCACAGTTATCCACCTCAAACTGGCTGTTTGATGTGGCGGCAGTATTAGCCCTAACCCTGATTGCCTTTGTCATGTGGCGTTTGCTGGCCTCTCGCTTAAGCCGTTTAACTGAGAAAACAAAAACGGTGTGGGATGACGCAATTTGGTATGCGCTGTGGAAGCCGATCAATTGGATGATTGCGGTGGTGGGCCTGTCTTTGGTGGCAGTGGTATTTGCCAATACTCTTGATTCAGACTTCAAACCCTTTATTCCGATTATCCGCCAAGTGATGGTGGTATTTCTGCTGGCGTGGGCGGCGATGCGCTTTGTGCGTAAGGCTGAGCAGCAGTTTATTGAAGCGGGCAAAGACAAAACCACCGTGCAGGCGGTGGCTAAATTATGTCGTGCGGCAATTATTATTTTATTTCTGCTGGCGGTCTTTCAAACCTTAGGTTTTAGTATTTCTGGGGTACTGGCCTTTGGTGGTATGGGCGGCTTGATTGTGGGTATGGCTGCCAAAGATCTATTGGCAAACTTTTTTGGTGCCTTGCTGGTTTACTTTGATAAACCCTTTAAAGTGGGTGATTGGATCCGCTCTCCCGATCGCAGCATTGAAGGTACGGTAGAAAACATCGGTTGGCGGGTAACGAAAATTCGTACCTTCGATAAACGCCCCTTGTATGTGCCTAATTCTATTTTCTCTAGTATTGCGGTAGAAAACCCCAGCCGAATGAGTCATCGCCGCATTAAAGAAACCATTGGTATTCGTTACGATGATGCCGACAAAATGAGGCAGGTGGTGCACGAGGTGGAGCAAATGCTGCGTAACCATCCGGAGATCGATACCAGCGAAACCCTAATGGTGAATTTTGATAGCTTCAATGCATCATCTTTAGACTTCTTTATTTACACCTTCACCAAAACCACCAATTGGGTGCACTACCACCAAGTGAAACAAGATGTATTAGCTAAGGTGATTGATATTGTGTTGGCTAATGGGGCAGAGTTTGCCTTTCCCACCCGTACTGTCCATCTCAGCTCCCCCCAAGCTGCAGCAGATTAAACCAAGCGTTGCTGGGAATAGCCGGCTATTCCCAGCATTACATCCTGCTTGTTTGAGTAATTATTACTGAATATTTATTCTGCCTAATAGCGTAAATCTTCAAAATATAAGCGTGGGTAACAGCTAAATCTCACGCAAATATGTCTATTTACTTTATATTTATTCTGAAATTTTTGATTTCACCTTGTCAAAATTTACTTATCTAACTGCCTTGTAGCATATTTGGGATAAATAAGAGGTAAATGCTGAATTTGTGATCATATGTGGTGTAAATAATTATCTTTCTAGTGGTTTTTTCTGAAAGTGCTTTGATTGTACGACAAAAGCTAGATTTTTAAGTTGCAAAAACTCAGGTTGCAAGCGCCGCCTGCTCTGCGGCAACTTGTGAAAGCCTATAAATTTAGGGTAAAACAACAGCCAATGAGGTGAATTTTGTATTAAGGCTTAATACGACACTTCTGCAAACACAATCAATATATATAAAAAAGCGAACATGGAGTTTTCAATGACTAAATGGAAGAAATCAGCTTCAGGGCTAGCGGTATCCTTAGCACTATTGGGTGCCGCAACGTTTGCACACGCAGCAGATACCGTTAAGGTGGCAATTGCTGGCCCAGTAACCGGTCCGGTAGCGCAATATGGTGACATGCAATTTGCTGGTGGCGGCGTAGCGGTGGACTTGTTGAATCAAGCCGGCGCTTTGTCGGGCAAGCAAATTGAAGCCGTGGTCTACGACGATGCTTGTGAACCTAAGCAAGCGGTAGCGGTAGCCAACAAAATCATTAATGACGGTGTTAAGTACGTAATTGGTCATTTATGTTCAGGTGCCACTCAACCGGCTTCAGACGTTTACGAAGATGAAGGTGTATTGATGATTACGCCTGCTTCAACCAACCCCGATATCACTACTCGTGGTTACGGATTAATTTTCCGCACTATCGGTCTAGATAGTGACCAAGGCCCAACCGCCGCGCGTTACATTATCAACAGCGTTAAACCTGAGCGGGTTGCGGTTATTCACGATAAACAACAATACGGTGAAGGTATTGCTACCTCTGTTAAACAAGAGCTAGAAGCTGCTGGTACTAAAGTGGTGGCCTTTGAAGGTGTAACCGCAGGTGACAAAGATTTCTCAGCGCTAATTGCTAAATTGAAAAAAGAGAATGTAGATTTTGTTTACTATGGCGGTTACCACCCAGAGTTGGGTTTGATCCTGCGTCAATCTGCTGAAAAAGGCCTAGACGCTACCTTCATGGGCCCAGAAGGCGTGGGTAACAAAGATATCTCTGCAATTGCTGGTCCAGCATCTGAAGGTTTGTTGGTGACTTTGCCGAAGAAATACGACTTAGACCCAGCTAATAAACCCATCGTTGATGCTCTAGTCGCTAAAGGTGAAGACCCAACTGGGCCTTTTGTATGGACAGCTTACGCGGCAATGCAGTCTATTGTGGCCGGGGTAAATGGCGCGGGAGATGATCCAGAAGCCGTAGCCGAATACCTACGTAACAACAGTGTAGATACCGTAATGGGCCCTCTACAATGGGACGAAAAAGGCGACCTTAAAGGTTTCGACTTTGGTGTATTCACTTGGCATGCTGACGGTTCTTCTTCAGCCGCTAAGTAATTCCGTACTATACGCCGGTTAGCCATCGGCTAATCGGTGTTTCTGTTTTAAAGACGCTTAATTGGTGGTCATTGAACCACTGAATTGGGGCAGCTATGTCTGAGCAATTTTTCTATTTCTTTCAGCAGCTAGTGAATGGACTAACCGTTGGTAGTACTTATGCGCTGATCGCCATTGGTTATACCATGGTGTATGGCATTATCGGCATGATTAACTTCGCCCACGGTGAAGTGTATATGATCGGTAGTTACGTGGCGTTTATTGTGCTGGCTGCACTCTCCCTTATGGGGCTAGATTCTCTACCTATTTTATTGTTTGGTGCCTTTGCCATCAGCATTATTATTACCAGCGCCTATGGTTGGACGATTGAAAAAATCGCCTATCGGCCAGTGCGTGGCGGCAACCGCTTAATTGCGCTGATTTCCGCCATTGGTATGTCCATCTTCTTGCAAAACTTGGTTCGGCTTTCTCAAGGCAGCCGAGATATTGCCATGCCCAGTTTAATCACTGGCGGTTGGACCTTTGGCCCTGAAGATGGCTTCAATCTGACTATTTCCTACATGCAATTGGTTATTTTTGTGGTGACTTTTATCACCATGATAGCCCTGACTACTTTTATCACTCATTCGCGCATGGGCCGTGCATGTCGTGCTTGTTCTGAAGACATTGGTATGGCGAATTTGTTAGGCATTGATACTAACAAAGTAATTGCTCTCACTTTTGTGATCGGTGCCGCTTTGGCGGCGGTAGCTGGGGTGTTGTTGGGTATCTACTACGGTGTAATCAACCCCTATATTGGTTTTATGGCGGGACTAAAAGCGTTCACCGCAGCGGTTCTCGGGGGCATCGGCTCGATACCCGGCGCTGTAGTGGGCGGACTACTTTTAGGCATTACCGAAGCGATTACTGCCGGTTACTTCAGCACTGAATATAAAGATGTGGTGTCCTTTGGTTTGTTATGTTTTGTATTGTTGTTTATGCCTACGGGACTGTTGGGTAAACCGGAGGTAGAAAAGGTATGAGTAAGCTCAATCTTTCTGGCGCATTAATCTCCACCATTACCTTTATGTTATTAGCCGGCTGGCTAATGGGGATCCGTATGGAGCCCAGCAGCAGCGGTTTAAACCTCGCCTTGGCTGAGCCCGAGTATATAAAGTGGCTGTTTGTTGGCATGGCGGCGGTGTTTGTTAGCCAACTGCTTCAGCCTTTAATCTTTAGCGGCAAAATAAAAACCAAGACCCAAAAGAAAGCCTACTTTAAGTTGCCCAGCCCAGAGCAAAACCCTAAAGCCTACCGTTTGTTGGTGTCTTTTGCCTTGGCTGGCGCCATTATCTGGCCCTTTATTGTAAGCCGTGGCTCGGTGGATTTAGCCACCCTCACACTCATTTATGTGATGCTCGGTTTGGGTCTTAACGTGGTGGTGGGACTAGCTGGCTTGCTCGACTTAGGCTACGTGGGTTTCTACGCAGTGGGCGCTTACACCTACGCACTACTCAGTGCTGACGGCTTTGGTTTTTGGACTTGCTTACCGATTGCCGGTGGTATGGCGGCTTTATTTGGCTTCTTGCTGGGCTTTCCGGTATTGCGCTTGCGGGGTGACTATTTAGCCATTGTGACCCTAGGTTTTGGTGAAATTATTCGTCTATTGCTGAATAACTTAACCGAATTGACTGGCGGTCCTAATGGGATTAGCGGCATTCCTAAACCCACCTTGTTTGGCTTGGAGTTTAACCGTCGTGTTAAGGGCGAGGGCTTTGATACCTTCCATAATTTCTTCGGCATTAGTTATAACTCGGAATACAAGGTGATCTTCTTGTATTTGATGGCTTTGCTGTTGGTGGTATTAACGGTAATTGTGATTAACCGTTTATTAAGAATGCCGATTGGTCGTGCTTGGGAAGCCCTGCGCGAAGATGAAATTGCCTGTCGCTCGTTGGGCCTAAACCCCACGGTAGTGAAGCTAACAGCCTTTACCATTGGTGCGGCCTTTGCTGGTTTTGCCGGTAGCTTCTTTGCGGCTCGCCAAGGTTTTATTAGCCCAGAGTCATTCACCTTTATTGAATCGGCGATTATTTTGGCGATTGTAGTATTGGGTGGCATGGGTTCGCAAATTGGTGTGGTATTGGCGGCGATTATTATGACGGTATTGCCTGAGATGGCCCGTGAATTTAATGAATATCGCATGCTGATGTTTGGTTTGATGATGGTATTTATGATGGTTTGGCGTCCGCAAGGTTTGTTACCTATGTCGCGCCCTCATATTGAGCTAAAAGAGGGGGCCAAAGCATGAGTTCATTGTTAGACGTTAACGGCCTTACCATGCGCTTTGGTGGCTTGTTGGCGGTGAATAACGTTGCGCTAAAGCTCAACGAAAAAGAAGTGGTATCGGTGATTGGTCCCAATGGCGCGGGCAAAACCACGGTATTTAACTGCTTGACCGGTTTTTATAAACCCACCGCTGGGCAAATCCTCTATCGAGGTGAAGCACTGCAAGGCCTTGCTGGGCATCAAATTGCTCGCAAAGGCATTGTGCGTACCTTTCAGCACGTGCGCTTGTTTAAAGACATGAGCGTGATTGAAAACCTGTTGGTGGCCCAGCATAGGCACTTAAATACCAACTTCTTGGCGGGCTTATTAAAAACGCCCAGCTTTAAGAAGAGTGAGGCAGATGCTTTAGCCTTTGCTGAATACTGGTTAGAGAAGGTGGACTTAAAAGAGTTTGCCAACCGCAAGGCGGGCAACTTGGCTTATGGTCAACAACGTCGCTTAGAGATTGCTCGCTGCATGGTGACGCGTCCGGAAATTTTGATGCTGGATGAGCCCGCGGCTGGCTTAAACCCCAAAGAAACTGACGACTTAGATAAGTTAATCATGGACTTGCGAGACAATGAAGGGGTCTCGGTGCTGTTGATTGAGCATGACATGAAGTTAGTGATGGGGATTTCAGACCGTATCTATGTGGTTAACCAAGGCTGTCCTCTAGCCAATGGTAGCCCTGAGGAAATTCGCAATAACCCCGAGGTAATTAAAGCCTATCTGGGTGAGTTTTAGGGCGAGGGATAAAACAACAATGTTAGAGTTTAAGAATGTTTCAACCCACTACGGCCCAATTCAAGCCCTGCACGATGTTAATGTGAAGGTGAATGAAGGCGAAATTGTCAGTTTGATTGGTGCCAATGGCGCCGGTAAAACCACCCTATTGATGACCCTTTGTGGAGACCCACGAGCCAGTAGCGGCCAGGTGTTGTTTGAAGGCAAAGACATTACCGCTCAGCAAACCCACAGCATTATGCGTGGTGATATTGCCGTGGTACCAGAAGGCCGCCGCATCTTTTCGCGTTTAACTGTGGAAGAAAACCTGCACATGGGGGCATTTTTTGCCAACAAGCAGCAAACGGCCGAGCGTATTGAAGAGGTATACAGCCTGTTTCCGCGCTTGCTTGAGCGGGTTAACCAGCGTGCCGGCACTATGTCGGGCGGTGAACAACAAATGTTGGCGATTGGCCGAGCCTTAATGAGCAAGCCGCGTTTATTGCTGTTGGACGAACCTTCCTTGGGTTTGGCACCTATTATTATTCAGCAGATCTTTGATATTGTTGAACAATTGCGCCAACGCGGAATGACGGTGTTCTTGGTGGAGCAAAACGCCAACCAAGCGCTGCGCTTAGCCGACCGAGGTTACGTACTGGAGAATGGCCGTATCGTACTGGAAGACACTGGCGACAATCTGTTGGTGAATGAAGAAGTACGCAAGGCTTACTTGGGCGCATAAGACCAAGTTAGTAGCACTAAAAAGCAAGCTTCGGCTTGCTTTTTTTATCGCCAAATTTGGCGGTTTTAGGCTGCTATAGCTTTTGTCCTTTTCGCTTAAACCAGTTAAAGTGGTCGAAAAATCTAGGTGGTAAATACGATGATGGAACAGTTTGAACAAATTGATGTAACTGGCGCGCAACAGAAAATGGCTGAGCAAGGCGCGGTATTGCTAGACATGCGAGACCCGCAGTCATTTGCCCAAGCTCACCCAGTGAATGCCTTTCATCTTAATGATGGCAGCCTCAACCGTTTGCTTACCGAAACCGAGTTCGATACGCCGTTGATTGTGATGTGCTACCACGGCATATCTAGCCAAGGTGCCGCCCAATATTTGCTGCAACAAGGCTTTGAAGAAGTTTATAGCCTGCAAGGTGGCTTTGAAGCTTGGCGCAGTGTTGCGCCAATTGAATCTGGTGAGGCCGAGTGAAACATCTAGTTGTTATTAATAATCCCAGGGTCGCCCAGGCCTTTGTCGATTACATGGCGGTGCTCAACATCGAGTGTCAGCTTGCTCCTGCCGAGCAAGGCGTGGTGGTGATATTGATGGATGAGCAGCACCTAGAAAAAGCCGAATATGAACTCCAACAGTTTTTAGCCAACCCTAGTGATGCTAAATACTCGGCTGCTTCTTGGAAGGTGGCCGACAGCCGTAAAGCGACATTTTCTTACGGTGGTAAGGGTATGGTGAAAAGTGCCTTTCTGGCTCACGCTGGCCCGGTAACACTAGCTGTATTAGCCATTTCCGCAGTAATTTTTGCCTTGATGCAGATGGGCTTTGAACGCAGTTTGATCCTCAACCTCACCATTCCGCCTGATTTAAGCATGCTACTTTCGGCAGACTTTTGGCGAGTGATTAGTCCTATCTTTCTGCATTTTTCGATTATTCATATCGCTTTTAACGGCTTATGGTGGTGGCAGTTGGGCGGTGAAATTGAGCGCCAGTTGGGCAGCTCTAAATTGCTACTGATTACTATCGTGGCGGCGGTGATCCCCAATGTGGCACAACTGTTGGCAACCGGCCCCTTCTTTGGTGGCTTATCGGGTGTGGTGTATGCCTTGTTGGGCTACTGTTGGTTTACTGGCTGGCTGCGCCCACAAACCGGCTTACAGTTGAATCCGGCGATAGTCGGTTTTATGTTGGTATGGTTGGTGATTGGTTTTATGGATGTAGTGGGGCCATCTACGGCTAACCTAGCGCATTTATTTGGTTTATTTGTGGGTTGTGCACAGGCTTTATTGGATAGGTTTGTGACCACGGATAAAAGCAAAGCTGTTTGAGTAACAAGGCCCATCTTCGATGGGCCTTGGTTTTTTACTGGTAGATATACTTGGTAAACAGCAGTTTGCGAACCAGCTTCTTGCCGGTTTCTTGTACTAGTAAATCGTTAATCGCCTCTTCACACATTTGGCGAATGGTTTCTCGTCCATTCAACGACTTAATATCATCTTCGCTTTGTCTGCCTAAAATTTCGATAATAGTATCGCGGATCAACGGGGCATGATGCTCAATGCTGCTGAGGTCGCTTTGGTCTTCCACCATTACCTCGGCAGTCAATCGTACATAACCTAATTTTTTACCGGTACTGATGTAGTTGGTAATAATATCTGGCTCAAAACCAAAATAAGCAAAATTGGGATTGGTGGCTTCTTGGCTGTGCGCCAGCAGTGGCAAACTTAAGCTCAAACAAACTAGCCAGCGGTAAACAAATTTCATATGACTTTTTCCTTTATAGTCTTAGCTTTATTGTTTCCCTTAGTGGGCGGTAGGTCAAGTTAGTCGCTGGAAATATTCTTTACAGTGAATGTTTTATCGGCAAGGTAAGCTCGCTGCTCTGCTTGACAACGGTTTACATTAAATGGCTATTTACCTGATAATGAAGCCACTATTCTTAGCCGTGGATATGCGTGACTATTAACTATTCTCAGCCCTGCGGGGCCGATGGCAATTGGCAAGCGCCGCAACATTTTGTTTTTCCTTCTCCGGTTTTGGCGGACTGGCTGCAATACCCCGGTTCTTTAACCGCCCGTTTGCGCGAGCACTGTCAGCAGTTCAGCATCAAGGTGTTGTATGAAGGCTTTAGTGAGATTGCTCCACACGAACAATTAGCCCTCGCTTGTGCTGGACCCTATTGGGTGAGGGAAGTCTTATTGTGTTGTGATGGCGTGAATTGGGTATTTGCCCGCAGTATTATTCCGCAAAGCTCTTTAGAAGGCGATGCGGCTGCGGTGAGTCAATTGGCCGATAAGCCCTTGGGTGAGTTATTGTTTACTGGTCAAGGGCAGCGCCAAAGTATCGAGCTATGCCAAATTGCTGCGGCGTCGTCGATTTACCAATATGCCGACTCATCCCAGCCTTTGTGGGGGCGGCGTTCGCGTTTTCTGTTGGCTAACGCACCTTTGTTAGTCGCCGAAATATTTCTACCAGATTGTGCAGCGTATCGAGGAGATCCTGGTGTTGCAGCTAGCTAGTTTTCGTCCTTATTGGCAGTTAATGCGTGCCGACAAACCTATTGGCACTTTATTGCTATTGTGGCCCGCGCTGTGGGCGCTGTGGCTAGCCGCCGAAGGGGTGCCTGATTTGTCGGTGCTGCTGGTATTTGTAATAGGGGTGTTTTTAATGCGTTCGGCCGGTTGTGTGATTAACGATTATGCTGACCGCAAGGTTGATGGGCATGTTAAGCGCACGGCGCAGCGCCCTTTAGCGGCGGGCATAGTGAGCGAGACTCAAGCGCTATCGCTGTTTGCCGCTTTGGTGGTGTTGTCGTTTTTACTGGTATTAACTCAAAACGGTTTAACTATTCAGTTATCGTTTGTGGCCTTGGGTTTGGCCGCACTGTACCCTTTTATGAAACGGGTGACGCATTTACCGCAGTTGTTTTTGGGGCTGGCCTTTAGCTGGTGTATTCCCATGGCTTATGCTGCGCAAACTGGCAGAGTGCCAGCCGAAGCATGGCTATTGGTAGTGATTAACGTGACTTGGACCATCGCTTACGACACTAAATACGCGATGGTGGACCGCGATGACGATCTAAAAATAGGGATTAAGTCTACGGCAATTTTATTTGGCCGTTTCGACAAGTTGATCGTGGGTTTATTGCAGTTAGCATGTTTAGTCTGTTTTGCGGCCATGGCTTATATTAAGCAGTTGGGTCTGCTGTTTGACCTTGCTTTATTAGCGGCTGCCGCACTGTTTGTATATCAGCAGAAGTTAATCAGGTATCGCCAGCGTGAAGCTTGCTTTCAGGCCTTCTTAAACAATAACTATGTGGGCTTGGTGATTTTTGTGGGAATCGCCAGCCATTATGCATGGCTGGCGTGGTCGGCTAGTTAAGATTCTAAATCGAGTAGTGCGATAATCGAGTCGTAAACGCCGTCGGCTAAGAGTGGCGACAGCTGAGCGAATAGCTGCTGCGCTGCGTTACTCTCTTGATAGCCTTGTTCCCGCATCAGCGTCAATAAGTTACTGGTAATGCGTTTGTCGTAGTACTCTGGCGCATCAATGTGATGCATTTGCGCCAAGCGCTGGGCTCCAGCTAGCGCTTGTTTCTCTAGTTGCGCACGCTCTAGGTGTGGGCGATTGGCTAGCAAGGCGGCAACCACTGCATAGCGGTGCAGACTTTCCTGGGCCAGTTGGGCCAGCAATAACAAGCGGCCGCGGCGGTGCTTATCTATTCTAAAGCAATCACCATTTTCACTGATCAGCTTCAAGGCGACAAATTCGGCTAAGTAGCGCTCCACCAATTCGCTAATCTCATCGCTGTTATACCGTAAAAATAGTTCGCCTTTTAGTAAGGGGTAGAGCTGTTCTATGAGTGTTAATAGCTGCTCTCGGCTAATGCTGCGGTGTTGCAGTAAAGCGCTGGCAATAAAGGCAGGCATGATCAGCAGGTGAATGATGTTGTTGCGGTAGAAGTTCATCAAGACTTGTTGTTTTTCATCTAAGCCGATGATCTCACCCAGATAATCACTGTTAGTTTGAAACTTATCTAAGCTCAGTGCTTGGTCGATTAGCGCCTCGGCATCTAAATCTGGCACCGTAACATGCTCACTGTAAGGAACATTTTTAATTAGGCTTAGGCATAAGTCCATTTGCTTGGCGAGCTGTTTTCTGGGCATGGCGCGGTTTTCGGCAGCCAATAAAATACTGGCGCTTAAACACAGACCATTAACGGCGGCAGCGCTGTTAATATTTTCCATCAGTTGGAGCGAAATATCGTTCACAGCGGGCACTAACCAATGAGGTTTACTGCCTTCTTCTATGGGCTCTCGCCAGTCTGGAGCCAGTTGATTTAAGCGGTGGTTGACGTTGATTGGCTCACCGAAATTAACATAGCCGTGGCCAAAGTTACGTAGCTTACGCAGCATGCCAAACAAGGAGAATAAAGACTCTTTATCTTTGGCCTTACCTTTTAGTTCTTTGTAGTAAGTGCCTACTTCCATCACATGCTCGTAGCCAAAATACACAGGCACAATGGTCACTGGGCGCTCTAGGCCGCGCAACATGGCTTGCACGGTCATGGCTAACATGCCGGTTTTTGGGGGCAGTAAGCGACCAGTGCGGCTGCGGCCACCTTCGGTGAAGTATTCCACCGAATAGCCACGGCTGAATAGTTGGCTTAAATACTCTCTAAATACCGTGGAGTAGAGCTTGTTACCCTTGAAGCTACGGCGAATAAAAAAGGCGCCAGAGCGGCGGAAGAATGGACCTGCTGGCCAAAAGTTCAGGTTAACCCCCGCTGCAATATGCGGTGGCACCATGCCTTGGTGATACAAAACATAAGAAAGCAGCAGGTAGTCCATGTGGCTGCGGTGACAGGGGGCGTAAACAATCTCGTGGCCTTCTTGAGCCAATTGTCGAACGCGTTCGGCGTGGTTGACTTCAATCCCTGAATAGATTTTATTCCATACCCAACTTAATAGGGCATCGGCCATACGTAAATTGCGGTAAGAGAAATCGGCAGCTATTTCTTCAAGGTATTTTAAGGCGTTTTGCTTGGCTTGCTCAGGGCTGCTGTTTTTGGCCTTGGCTTCTTCTTGAATGGCTCTGCGAATGGTGGGTGAAGCTAACAGTTGCTCAAACATATGGCGACGGTTAGGCAATTTAGGCCCCGTGGCGATCATTTGCATGCGGCTAAAGTGGATCCGCGCCACACGTGCCAGTTTATGACCAATGCGTTTGTCCGAGCCTTGTCGCTGTGCCATTTCTTTTAAGGATACTGGTTGGCTGAAGCGCACTAGATTTTCGCGGCCTTTAAAAATAACCTGCCAAGTTTTTTTAAGCATGCCTGCAGGACGGGGTTTTTTACCACTGACTAGATCATCAACGCTTTCACGACCGGGGTAGCGGTCCCAAAACAGTTTAACTGGAATGAGTTGGGCGTTATGGCTTTCATCTTTGCGGTGCAAGCTTAATGCGGCAGTAAACTGTTCTACCGTGGCCTCAAGGGTTTCACCATTTTTGTCTGTTAAAAAGGCCACTCGTTGATGGCTCTCTCCGGCGAAAATAGCAGGCTCAAGTGGATCCGGTAGACCTAGTTCTTTACAGGCGAGCTGCAAAGTGAGTACATCGGCGAGCGAATCGCGAGGAATAACATAGAAAACCGCTTGTGATAAATCTAAGTTAAACTCAGCAACCGGATTTTCTGGAACGAATTTGCCACGAATAAAAAAGCCAATTACAGAGCGTAATACAGCCAATATTGGAGTGGGTAATGATAACATCTCAAAGAGCTTATGGTGGTTAATGAATACAGGGCTTAGGGTAGCAGATTTAATCAAATTTGGCTTTGATTTGATGCAAGCTAGCCAGTGTCAAACGCGCTCATATTAAACTATTTAGGCCTTCGCGGGGAAGCTGGTAAAACCAGAGTTCCTAAGATCTACTGCTACTGTTAAAGTACTATTGGTCTCGGCATTAGCTTCGAATAAGAAAAGGAATTCACCATGTCTTGGTTTATTAAACGTGTTTTGTTTTGCGCATTGTGGCTGGTGGCTTCTGCTCAAGCGGCTTTTATTACCAGCAATGAGGCAGAGCTAGATGCGATTTACTCACAAGCAAATTTCGGCGAGCGGCCGATAGACATTCGTATTGGTAGTGCCACCGAGCTGGTTTTTCCTGAGTTGCTGGACATCAGTAGCGATGCTGAGATAAGCCAAATATTCAGCCAGCATGTTGGTCCTGCCAATGTAGTGAATTTTTATTTCGTAGATAGTATTAGTGCCTGTGGAGGACAGATCTCTAGCAGTATTGTGGGCTGTGGTGAATATTTTGGTAACGATTTTGTGGTGGAATCCAGTTACGCGGCGGGCCCCTATGGTGGCGAACTGTTGGCCCACGAACTGGGGCATAATTTAGGTCTGCCTCATCTCTCCGGTGCCTACCTAATGAACCCCTTCTTGAACAAGCAAACACTGATTACTCCCGCTGAAGTCACTAGGATTTTTAATAGTCCCTTAGTGCAAAGTTTAAATGACTACTATTGGATAGACATTAACCCCGTATTGATTGTGGCCGAGGCCAGTCAGGTGAGTGAGCCTGTCACTGTAGGATTGTTTATGTTGGCGCTAGTGATGTTGGCTTGGCGGCATCATCGCCAAGTCGCGGCGAGCACCACCATTATTGTGAGTTAGCTGATTAGTTTTACTTATTAAAGATTTACCCTGCGATTCTATGATGGGTAATGGCAAATTTTTAGTTAAGACATAGAATAAAGACTAGGTCGGGGCACAACCGTAAATGGTTTCGACAAGCAAGCTTAAGATCTTAATCGGTGCCGCAGCCGTATCACTAGGACGTGGCAAGTTGTCTGGTTGTTTGCACGGGCGGTTAAGTTTTTGGGCTGGGCTATAAACCAAGTTCAGCAAGATAATTATTCCACTTCATAGAATTTAATCCTTCGCTTATAGCGTCTTGCTTGTGGTCTATCATAGTAGTGAATCGTCATTTTAGGCGCTGGTATGTTAAAAAAACGGTACTTCTCAGCTAATTCGGTTATTTCGGCTATTACTGCTCTGATCATTACCATGATGGCTTTGATCGCCTGCTTAATGGTGTATTTTCTTAGTGTATTAGACGATAACGCCATGAAAGATGTGCACACTCGAGTAAGTATTGCCCTTGCTATAGAGAAGGAGCATCTGCATAAGCTAACCATCGATTATTCTTATTGGGATGACGCCTATACCAATGTTTTAGCAGTACCCAATCCGCAATGGATTGAGGATAATTATCAAGATTACCTGCTACCCACCTACAACCTTACTTACATCGCCACGATTACCAGCGATAAACAAGTACAGTTGCATGCTCAGCGAGAGTGTTTAGAGCTTAACCCGCAAAATATTTATTCTTCAGCCATTTTAGAGCGCTTAAGGGGGAGTGAACCAGCCAGTCCAGCCTATCAAGCAAAGGCGTTTTTTAGTGAGGCCGATGGCCAAGTCTTTTTAGTCGGGGTAGAACCTTATCGTCGCGAAAACGATGGAGTGGTAGTCGATGGTGCGCATCTGGTATTGGCACAAGCTATCGACGACACCTATCTCGCAGTATTAGCTGAGCGTTTTCGGCTGCCCAAGCTTAGCTTAGTTGCAGCGGGTGAATATGATGATTCAATGTCATTAGAAGGCTTTTTACCCGCTAGTAACATCGCCACTATCTATTGGTCTAGCCCTCATATAATGAACCGAGTCGCTCCTTATATGATAGTGATTTTATTGGCTTTTTTAATTATTACTGTGGTTTTGGCTAGGTTGTTGTTAAATAAAGATTTTAGGCACCGGGCTCAGTATCAAGAAGAATTGTTTGAAGCGGCCACCACTGACCCTCTAACTAATGCCGCTAACCGCCGTTACTTTATGACCTTGGGTAAGAAAGAGTTTCAGCTACAATTATTGCAAAAACATAGCTTGTGTCTAATCGTGTTCGACTTGGATCATTTTAAGTTAATTAACGATACACATGGGCATGCTGTGGGAGATCTCGCCTTGCAGCATTTTGCTAAGATTTGCCAAGACAATATTCGTGCTACCGACTTGTTTGCTCGACTTGGCGGTGAAGAGTTTGCAGCGATCCTGCCAAAAGTAGACCAAGATAAAGCGATTGAATTAGCTAACAACATTCGTCTGGCCATCAGCGACGCGCCGCTGATGGTGAAAGAAAAATCAATCTCCTTAACGGTGAGCATAGGTTTAGCCTGCTTAAACCAAGAAAAGTCTCTGCAGGCCTTATTAGATCATGCCGACAAAGCCCTATATTTGGCCAAAAACTCGGGGCGCAATGTGGTGAAAGTCTACCAATAGCAAAGCCAAGCGCTGCTGTTTATAGCGGCTCGACCCCTTAGTCAGTGGCGGCAGTGAGTCGTTTCATTTGATAGACTTTATTTACCGTGGCGGGGGAAAATGCCACTGGGTAAGCGTCACCATAGCTTACTGCTATGGCAAAGTGTGGCGAGAATAAATCAAAGATCTCTTGGTCTACCAAGGCGGCTGAATCTTGAGTTCGCAGCGGGTCTACATCTTCGGTGGTTAATAGCAGTATGGGTTTGAGCAAGGGCATTAACGACAACAGCTTTCTCACATACTGCTTTCTTGCGGGTTCGGCTAAGGCGGTAAGCGCGGCTCTATCATATACCGCATCAATCTGGCCTAAATGAGTGTGTTTTAAGAGAAATATATCGCCGCAAAGGATCCGGATCCGTCCGTGACGCCATATGGTAAAGTGGCCCGAGCGGGTCTTCTTCGGCTTTAGTTGGTTTTCTTTAAAAAATGCCTTCACCGCGAGTGAACTCAATTCTATACCTATCACCTCAAAACCACGTGCTGCTAGCCACAGTAAATCGTTACTTTTGCCACACAAGGGCACCAATACCCGCCCCATGTTAGGAACCTTAAGCCGATGCCAATACTCTTGTAGGTGTCGGTTAACCAACGGCTGATGAAAATCAGTCTGTTGATTCTTCCACATCGCAAGCCATAGTTGGTTGTCTTGTGCTACCACGGTGTCGATTCCTTTTGTTGCAATCAATACATTGTTCGATTGTCGGCATCAATGTTGATGCTGGGTGAAGGGTTAAATTGAATCGAAATACCGCCAAATGCTTGGCTTGGAGATAAGTCGTTGCGCTGCTGCTTAAGAAAATCAACAAGGCTAGCGTTTACTCTATCAACAATCGTACCAGTTACTTGCTACTGACGTCGGTAATCTGCATTAGCAGGCTGCTTTAGCCTGGCGATTGTTTTAAAGTGGCCTAAAGACCAGAGGTTTAAGCGCGTTTGGCAGTTGGGGCAGTTGGGGCAGTAAATAGGATTAATGATGAGTATTCATTTAAGAAAAGCGACGAGCAGTGATGCTGCGGCAATTAGTCAGTTGATTTTATCGCTAACGGAAAAATACGTGTGTCCGAGTTTCGCTGAGTCTGCACGTCATATCCTACTCACTTCAATGTCTGCAGAAAATGTAGGCGCTTATTTGTCCGGCAATTACTTTTATATTGTTGCAGCCACTGCTGATGAAGACATCGTTGGGGTGGCTGGTATTCGTGACTATTCACATCTGTACCACCTATTTGTTGACGATAGTTATCAGGGCCAAGGCTTGTCTCGTAGGTTGTGGGAAGCGGTTAAGGCCGAAGCTTTAACCAATGGGAATCCGGGGCGTTTTACGGTTAATTCGGCGGTGAATGCTGAGCATGTTTATGAACATTTTGGCTTCCAACGTATCGACGGCATTAGACAGCAAAACGGTATAATTGATGTTCCAATGGTATTGGAAATAGCTAGCTAACAAATCTGCAACGGGGAGCAAACTCGCCGAGCCATTTGTTTTTACTTTGTGCTTAATTAACGGGTTGTATAGGGGCGTTTGTTTCTTGTTGTTGGTAAATGGCGCTGGTGATGTTCTGCACCAGTCTAGCTGTGTTAGTATCTTATTTTTTAGTTGGTATCGCATATGAATCACTCCCACTTCCAAGGAAAATATGAAGTAGAGCTTAAATACCGCTTACCCTCAAAAGCACAGTTCTTGAATACACTAAGTGGTATCCCTCATGAAGTTATGCTTCAAGATAATAGCGAAAGCGATTGGTATTTTGATCGGCCCAATCGCTCGTTAGAAGCTGATAATATAAGTATCTGTATTCGTAAGATGGAGCCTTCAGGCATCAAGTTATGGATTGTAAAGGGGCCTGAACCAGAGCGGTGTGAAGCCACCGATATCAAAGATGTCTCAAATGCCAAGAGCATGCTAAAAACCATGGGTTTTGAAGTGGTGCTAAAAGCGCATAAAACGCGCAGCATTTACTTTGTTGGAGAGTTTCATATCACGGTGGACTCCTTAGAAGGTATCGGTGATTTTGCCGAATTTGCCATCATGACGGACGACGAAGCGAAGTTATCAATTTATAAGTCGCAAATAGAAGCCTTAGCGCTGCAATTTGGTCTAAGCAAAGACGCACTGCAAACTAAATCTTACAAGCAAATGTTTATGGAAAAAGGCGTTTAATATACGACTTGGTTATCAGTCGCTAAATTTTAGCTAGGTTCCCTATTCAACAAGGCGAATGTTTGTAGCTAAACGACATTACGCAACTTGACTGGCATAAGGATATGCAACGTGGATACTCAGGAGCAACAATGGATATTTTGAAACTATCCGAAAGGCTTATGTCAATGGATGAAAGTTCATGGCAACGACATTCGAATCCTTTGAGCGTTTATTCCCGCTTTTCAATCTTGCCTTTGTTTACCATCGCCTTGGCCACAAGAGAGCTATTAGGATGGTGGACTTTGGCGGCACTAATGCTAGTGAGCTTATGGACGTGGTTAAATCCAAGGCTATTTGCTGCGCCCAAAACCACTAATAACTGGGCATCGATGGGCACTTTTGGTGAGCGCGTCTACCTGCATTACAAGAATGAAGGTCTTATTCCTGAACATCATTTGCGAGCCTGTAAAAAGATAGTCTTGCTACAGATAGTGGGTTTACCGTTTTGGTTTTATAGTCTGTATGCAATGGACTTTGCCTTAATGATTCTGAGTACAGCTTGGTTAATGTTTACTAAGACTTGGTTCGTCGATCGAATGGTATGGCTGTATCAAGACGTAAAAGATCTCAAGCCTGCCTTTCAGTCGTGGCTGAAGTCTTAAGGCAATCAAGAAAACGCTAGCCAGTTCTACCGGTTTGGCGTCTCCCATAAACTCACATTATGAGAAGGATTAATACTCATGATTACTTGTTATGTCAGGTATGTCATCGATCCTAAAAAGATTAAAGAATTCGAAGAATATGCGAAAATGTGGATCCCGCTGGTGGCTAAGTTTGGCGGTCAACACAATGGTTACTTTCTCCCTTCCGAGGGGGCAAACAATATTGCTTTAGCACTATTCACCTTCGAAAGTTGAAGTAACTCGCTACGCTCAAACAGACTTCAACTTATCTCCCTTGTTCACTTACGCTACTCGGCGAAGATGAAGGGATTGAAAAGCGCAATCTTGACTGTCGAGGGTGTGAAACGTTCTTGCCTATTTTTATAACTTGATGAATTTACGAGTTTTGTTGTGATGCCATTAAATTTACCGCGCCAAAATCTGGCGCGGTAAATCTATTCTCGCTTTGTCTTTTGTCAATAAGCGCTGTGAAACTTCGATTTTTGCTGGTAAGTTATTGTCATTATTAATTAATTTTACTTGGAATGAGTTTTACCTAGGTAAAAATGGCTGGGGTTTAATGAGAAGCCCGGGTAATTCACTGTTAGTATTCAAAAGGAGTATCGAGTGAATCAAAAGTTGTTGATCATTGTTGTTTCGGTAATTTTGGTACTACCGATGGCTGCATATACCTTTCAATTTGGGTTTGGTCTGTGGCAATCCCCTTCGGAGTGGTCTGACTTAGGTGGATATATTGGAGGCGTTTATACTCCGATACTTGCACTGCTTACTTTGACCGTATTGTGCGTCCAAATTTATCTTCAAGTTTTACAACATCGGCAACATCTTGTCAGTTTGCAAGAAAAAGAGTTAAGTGATTATTTGACTCAGTTAAATTATGAACTGGATAAAAAGATTGAAGGTGAACTTACATTGCGTCAATTCTTGCTTAGCCTATTAAACGAGAAAAATGTGGATGATATATCACAGATGGATCTCAGTTTAATTTGGGGACTTAACCAAAGTCACCATAAACTTTACTCTATGTGGAGCGGAGTAAGAGCTAGCCTAAAATATATAGAAAATCACTCAAAAATTAAGAATTATGAATCTACTCATTATGTTGTACAAAAAAATAAAATTATTGCATACATGAGCCCGCAAGTTTGTAGTTCACTTGATAAATTTAATTACGCAATGCTTTTTTCTCTTCAGCAAATCAATGGAACGAGAATTGATGAAATGGCAGTGCAGTATGAGTTTTGGCAAGATAAGTCGCTAGCTTGAATACTAGCAAACGCTTTAAGACGGATTCGCAACGTTCGGCGGTTTTGGTTTGATTTGGCTTGGCTTTTGTTTTTACGGTGTAATAATTGAGTGTCGTGGTAGTGTTGCTCACCACTTAAGCGGGCGTTACCAAATAGTGCTTTTACACTACGTAACTTATGCCTCAAAGCGAGTTAGCTAAACTCTTCGTATCCGTCTTTACCCCAATCTCTACTTATTTGTGATGGGCATCCGAGAAATGGAGTGTAGTTTCAAAGTAGCGGAAAGCATTTCAATGAAACTGAAATCTACACACAACTGCTTGATTTCATATTAAACCTTGCGTCATGCGCTATGCTGTATATACTAACAGTGTGCTGTATAAACTTACAGGTAGACTATGAAGCCCTTAACACCTCGCCAGACAGAAGTTTTTGAATTAATTCGTCGCAACATTGCTGAAACCGGCATGCCGCCAACTCGTGCAGAAATTGCTAAAGAGTTGGGCTTTCGCTCGGCTAATGCCGCTGAAGAGCACTTGCGTGCCTTAGCTAAAAAAGGGGCGATTGAGATGATCCCCGGCGCGTCTCGTGGCATTCGTATTAGCGAGCAATACTTGCCGGAAGGGGCTAATCAAGAGCCTAGCCCAGTGGAAGAAGAGAGCGGCCTGCCCTTAATTGGTCAGGTGGCGGCGGGTGAGCCAATTTTAGCCCAGCAACATGTCGAGTCGCACTACGCGGTAGACGCCAACCTGTTTCACCCCCATGCCGATTACCTACTACGGGTACAGGGCATGAGTATGAAAGACATTGGCATTATGGACGGTGACTTACTGGCTGTGCATAAAACTAATACCGCTCTAAACGGGCAAGTGGTTGTAGCGCGTTTAGACGATGACGTTACCGTGAAGCGCTTTGAGCGTAAGGGTAAAATGGTTTATCTGCATCCCGAGAACGAAGAACTGTCGACTATTGAGGTCGATCTTGAGTATCAGAGCATGGATATTGAAGGTTTGGCGGTGGGCATTATCCGCACGGCAGACTGGATGTAAGTCCTTTTTTCAAATAGTTCCCTCCCATTTTAAGCCCAAATCCTTTGATTTGGGCTTTTGTCGTTAACATCACATCTTTCACCTTAAACAACAAAATTAACAACAATATATTTACAAATCCTTAACTTAACGCTTAATTTATATACTGTGGGTTGTATTTAGTGGTTGCAGCTTATTGCTTTGGTGGGGACCTTCCCCTTACTTGGCAGGGCTTGTTGAGTTTACGAGCACTGCTTTTGGCTACTGCAAAGGAGAGCGCTGTGAGCCGAGGGATTCAGCTATTAGTGCTGGCATGCTGTTCGTTTCCTGCATTGGCGCAGGAAATGTCATTTAATTTACGCCCGGGTGTAACTGCCATTAGTGAGCAGGTTTACGACCTTCACATGACGATTTTTTATATTTGCTGTGTGATTGGCATTTTGGTGTTTAGTGCCATGTTTTGGGCGATTTTCCATCATCGTAAATCGAAAGGCGCGGTGCCAGCCCAGTTTCACGAGAGTACTAAGGTCGAAATTATTTGGACCATTATTCCTTTCCTTATTTTGATTGGTATGGCGATACCCGCTACTAAAACCTTGCTAGCGATGGAAGACCCATCCGATGCCGATCTCACCATTCAAGTCACCGGCTCCCAGTGGAAGTGGCATTACAAGTACTTTGAGCACGACTTAGAGTTTTACAGTGTCTTGGCTTCAGACATGGAACAGGTGAAGGGCAAGCTAAAAAAACGCGACAACTATTTGCTGGAGGTGGACCACCCCTTGGTATTGCCGGTGGGTAAAAAGGTGCGCTTCTTAATGACCTCGGAAGACGTGATCCATTCTTGGTGGGTGCCGGATTTTGCGGTGAAAAAAGATGCCAACCCCGGCTTTATTAACGAGGCATGGACGCGTATCGACAAACCCGGCATTTACCGCGGTCAATGTGCCGAGTTATGCGGTAAGGACCATGGCTTCATGCCGATTGTGGTGATTGCCAAGCCTGAGGATGAATACGCTAGCTGGTTGGCCGAGCAAGAGGCGGCCTATCTGGCTAAACAAGCTGCCGAGCAAGAGCTGGTAGCCATGACCATGGACCAAGCTGAGCTAATGGAGCTGGGCGAAAAAGTGTATCTGAAATCTTGTGCGGCGTGTCACCAGCCTAACGGTGAAGGTTTACCGGGGGTATTTCCGGCCTTAAAAGACAGCCCAATTGCCACCGGGGCAGTGAGCCAACACATAGATGTGGTGGTGAATGGTGTACCGGGAACGGCGATGCAGGCCTTTGGCAAGCAGTTAGGTTTAAAAGAACTGGCTGCGGTGATTAGCTACGAGCGGAATGCTTGGGGCAATGATACCGGTGATTTAGTGCAGGCCAAGGATGTGGTGGCCGTGCAGAACGCAGCGCAGTAGGGAGATAGGGAATGAGCACGATGAGCGAGCTTCACGCAGAGCACGAAGAACACCACCATGCCCCACGCGGATTAATGCGCTGGGTACTCACTACTAACCATAAAGACATTGGTTCGATGTACTTATGGTTTAGTTTCACCATGTTTATTGTGGGCGGTGCAATGGCCATGGTCATTCGCGCCGAGCTATTTCAACCGGGTTTACAGTTAGTCGACCCCAACTTCTTTAACCAAATGACCACCGTGCACGGCTTAATCATGGTATTTGGTGCGGTGATGCCGGCCTTTACTGGCCTTGCCAACTGGTTAATTCCGATGATGATCGGCGCGCCCGATATGGCGCTACCACGCATGAATAACTGGAGCTTTTGGATCCTCCCCTTTGCCTTTAGCATGTTATTGGCCTCACTGTTTATGGAAGGTGGCGGCCCTAACTTCGGTTGGACTTTCTACGCTCCGCTATCCACCAAATACAGCCCAGACAGTACCGCTTTGTTTGTGTTTGCCATTCACATCATGGGTATAAGCTCGATCATGGGCGCAATTAATGTGATCGTGACCATTATGAACTTGCGGGCTCCCGGCATGACATACATGAAGTTGCCATTGTTTGTCTGGACTTGGTTTATCACTGCGTTTTTGTTAATTGCGGTAATGCCGGTATTGGCGGGGGCGGTGACCATGGTGCTCACCGACAAGTATTTTGGCACCTCGTTTTTTGATGCGGCGGGAGGGGGCGACCCGGTCTTGTTCCAGCATATTTTCTGGTTCTTTGGCCATCCCGAAGTGTACATCATGATCTTGCCGTCTTTTGGCATTATCTCGGCGATTATTCCGGCCTTTTCACGTAAGAAGCTGTTTGGTTATTCGTCGATGGTCTACGCCACCGCGTCGATTGCGGGCTTGAGCTTTTTAGTTTGGGCGCATCACATGTTTACTACCGGTATGCCGGTGCAGGCCGAGTTGTTTTTCATGTATTGCACCATGCTGATCTCGGTGCCCACGGGGGTGAAAGTGTTTAACTGGGTGGCCACCATGTGGCGCGGTTCGATTACCTTTGAAACGCCGATGTTGTTCGCCATTGCCTTCATCGTTCTGTTCACCATTGGCGGCTTCTCTGGCTTGATGCTGGCGATAACGCCGGTGGATTTTCAGTATCACGATACCTATTTTGTGGTGGCGCACTTCCACTATGTATTAGTCACCGGCGCGGTATTCTCGATTATGGCGGCCGCCTATTACTGGCTACCCAAGTGGACCGGCAAAATGTATGACGAAGGGCTAGGGCGCTTGCACTTCTGGTGCTCGCTAATTTCGGTGAATGTCTTGTTCTTCCCGATGCACTTCTTGGGCTTGAGTGGTATGCCGCGGCGTATTCCCGACTATGCGCTGCAATTTGCCGACGTGAATGCGATTGTGAGTATTGGCGGCTTCGCCTTTGGCCTATCGCAGTTCATCTTTTTGTACATGGTGATCAAGTGCATTCGCAGTGGTGAGCCTGCTCCGGCGAAGCCTTGGGAGGGCTCTGAAGGCTTAGAGTGGGATGCCTTGCCTTCGCCGGCACCTTATCACAGCTTCTCTACGCCGCCAGAGGTGAAATAACATGGCTGGCCATCGTCGCTTGGTGCTAAGGCTGCTGCTGGTGGTGGTGGCCATGTTTGGCTTTGGTTTCGCCTTGGTGCCCTTGTACGACGTATTTTGCAAGGTCACCGGGATTAACGGCAAAACCGCCAAGCAAGCCAGCGAAGCCAGCCTTGGCGTAGACCAACAGCGTAGCATTACCGTGGAGTTTATTAGTTATGTGCCGCGCGCACTGAATTGGCAATTTGGCCCGCAGCAAAGCCATGTAACAGTGCACCCCGGCGAAACCCTAAAGGTTAACTTTAGTGCCAGCAATCTAAGCGGCCAGCGTGGCACCGTGCAGGCGGTGCCCTCGGTAAGCCCCGGTTTGGCGGCTAATCATTTGCAAAAGGTGAGCTGTTTCTGCTTCGAGCAGCAAACACTGGAGCCTGGTCAGCAGCAAGAGATGCCCTTGTTGTTTTACGTAGACCCAGCGTTACCCAAAGACATTACCACTTTAACCTTGGCTTATACCTTATTTGCTGTAGAGGAACAGCCAGTTGATAAGAACACAGCAACAGCACAGTTAAGTGCTAATGGAGAGCTGAGCAATGACGCAGCCTTATGAAAAATATTACGTACCCGCTCAAAGTATTTGGCCAATTGTGGGCGCAGTGGGTTTATTCCTTATCGCCATGGGCGCGGGTTTAAGCGTACAACAAATTGATAGTGAGCAAAGCTACGGCCTGTGGATTTTATCCTGCGGTTTCGTGGTGATAGTCAGCATGATGTTTGGCTGGTTTGGCAATGTGATCCAAGAAAGCATGGATGGCCTATACAGCGCGCAAATGGATCGTTCGTTTCGCCAAGGCATGAGCTGGTTCATTTTCTCTGAAGTGATGTTTTTTGGGGCCTTCTTTGGAGCACTGTTTTATGCACGGATGATCGCCGTGCCCTGGCTGGGCGGCGCAGGCAATAATGAAATGACGGGCATGGTGCTTTGGCCAGAGTTTGAAGCGGTGTGGCCCTTAGTAAAAACGCCCGCAGGCACTACCACCGAAGCCATGGGCTGGTACGGTTTGCCCTTACTGAATACGCTGATTTTGGTGGTTTCTTCGATTACTTTGCACTTTGCCCACGTGAGTTTGGAAAAGGAACGGCGCAGTACGCTTAAGTTGTGGCTAGCCATCACCCTGGTATTGGGCTTCTCCTTTCTGTTCTTTCAAGTGGAAGAATATGTACATGCCTATCAGGAAATGGGGCTGCGTTTAGATTCCGGTATTTATGGCAATACCTTCTTCTTGCTCACCGGCTTTCATGGCCTGCATGTGACGCTGGGAGCGGTGATGCTAAGCATTATGTTTTTGCGGATCTTGAAGGGGCACTTCAGTGCCGATAAGCACTTTGGCTTTATGGCTTCGAGTTGGTATTGGCACTTTGTAGACGTGGTGTGGCTATGTCTGTTTGTGTTTGTTTATGTGCTGTAGCCCGCCACCCTTAATAGGGGCGAGGGTTGGGTTGAATAAAGCCCAGAGCCATGGCAGCGAGGATCAGCAAAATCACTAAACAGCTAAAGATAAGTCGGCGACCCAGATAGTAGCTCATTGGCTTGTCGCCGCCTTTAAGCATCACCCGTAGCGCAAACAACATATTGGCAAAAACAAATAGGATTAACACGGCGAGCAGTATTTTTATGGCCATAGCGAAAACCTCACAATGTATTGATAGAAAGCCAGTTTCATACCGCTTATGGCTGTTTGTATTGTTAATGGTTGCCTTGATAGCGCTAATGGTCAAGCTTTCATTATGGCAATGGCAACGGGCTGAGCAAAAACAGCAATTGCTTGAGCAATATCTGCAGCTCTCGCAGCAAGCAAGCAGTTTACAGGCAGCCTTGAGCGAAGGACCCAAAGCCTTTCAACGAGTTGAGGTGAGCCAGATCCAAGCCTTAAACCAACTGCTGTGGCTAGACAATCAAATCCAAAACGGCCGAGTGGGTTACGACGTATTTACGCTGGCCGCTACCCCACAGGGGAAGGTCTTGGTGCGTTTAGGCTGGCAGCCCGCACCCATGTCTCGTGGGCAATTACCGGAAGCGCCGCGTACTGAAAATTTGCCGCAGCAGTACCGGCTTCGCCAAATCAGTCACAGCTTACTGCTAGATAAACAACATTGGTTAGAGAGCCTGCCGCAGGGCTTGCGGGTGCAGCAAATCGACCTTGCCGGTTTAGCCGCTCATTGGCAGGTAGAACTGTTACCCTTTGTTTTAGATAGCCAGTTGCAGTTTAGTTCCGAACAATTGGTAGCTATGCCGCCGCACAAGCATCAAGCCTATGCCTTGCAATGGTTATTGATGGCCATAGTAGCCAGCGGCTTAACCATTTATTTCTGTTGGCGTAGTCGCAATAAGGAGAGTGCATGAAGAGTCAGCAAAAAACCATGGTCTTATTGGCGGCGACCTTTTTACTGCCACTGTTATTGGCCTGGTTAGTGTTAAAACTGGATTGGTATCAGCCGGGCGCCTTAAGCCATGGCCAGTGGCTTGAGCCACCATTGCAATTGGATAATTACCCACTGGGCAAGTGGTCGATAGCTCAAGTGGTGGATGGCGAATGCACGGCGCTGTGTCAGCAGAATCTTGCCAAGTTAAATAATGCTTGGCTGGCGCTGGGCATCGCCAAACAAAAAACTTTGCGGATGGCCTTAACTCCAGCAAAGGAGCCCGAGCTGCTTAGTGAAGCCTCACTCACGCAACTTAGCTTGAGCAATAGCCAACAATTTAGTGCTTATAGCCAGCAGTGGTTGCTGGTAGATCCCACCGGATGGGTGATTTTGGCTTATCAGCCAAGTTTGGGCGATCAGCAGATTAAAGGGCTGATCACCGACTTAAAAAAATTAATTAAAAACTCTCGGTTTCAATAGCGAACAAGGGATGGATATGCAAAAAGGATTAGTCGCGGCCATTTTACTTGCCATAGTGGTAATTGGTTTAGGTGCTTATACCCGTTTAACCGATGCTGGCTTAGGCTGCCCAGACTGGCCGGGTTGTTATGGCCGCTTGGCAGTGCCTCAGCAGGCCGAGCATATTGAGCATGCAGCCAAAGCGTTTCCCGAACGCCCCTTAGTACCACACAAGGCGTGGAATGAAATGATTCACCGCTACTTTGCTGGCAGTTTGGGCCTGCTGGTGGTGGGGCTGGCGGTAGTGGCGTTTCGCCGTAAACAGCAGCGTTTGCTGGCTGCAGCGGCAGTGCTGTTAATTGTTTTTCAGGCGACCTTAGGCATGTTAACCGTAACCTTAAACCTAATGCCTTTGGTGGTCATGGGCCATTTGTTGGGTGGCTTTGCCATGCTGGCCTTATTGTTTAGCTGGTGGCTGTTGCAGCGGCGGCCCTTGCAAGCCACCCAACAAGCGGCGCCTTGGTTGTGGGGCGGTTTAGCGGTATTGCTGCTGCAAATTGCCCTAGGCGGATGGACCTCGGCTAACTACTCGGCGATTGCTTGTCAGGGTTTGCCTTTGTGTCATGAGCCTTGGACTGAAAATTACCGCTTAGATGCTTTTCATCCGCTACCGGAACCGCATAGCGAAGGCTATGAATTTGGCGTATTGGAGCATCAGCAACGGCAAACCATTCATGTTACCCATCGTATATGGGCGGGCTTTACCGCCGTGTATTTATTTTTGTTGGCGCTAAGCCATATCCAGCGTCGCCATAGCAGTATTCAACGGGCACGCGCTTCGTGGATGTTGCTACTGTTGTTCTGCCAATTAGCCTTGGGGTGGCAAACGTACTATGGCAGGTGCCGCTGGCAGTGGCGGTGGCCCACAATTTAGGCGCAGCCCTGTTGCTGTTAGCCATGCTGAGCTTGGTGTTAGCCCACTATCAGCTTGGCAGCACTGTGCCGATGAGTCACGATAAGGAGATGCCCTATGGCAAAGTTGAACACGCTTAATCTGCCCAAGTCTCTACGCTGGCGAGTTAACTGGCGGGCGCTGTATAAGCTCACTAAACCCAAGGTGGTGGCGCTTATCGTATTAACCTCGGTGGTGGGTGCTTGTTTGGCCACCTCGGGTTTGCCTCCGTGGCAAGCCCTGCTCTTGGGCAATTTAGGTATTGCTTTGATGGCCGGCGGCGCGGCGGCCTTTAACCACTATATTGATAGCGAAGCCGATGCGGCGATGGCGCGAACCCATAAGCGGCCCTTACCCAGTGGCGCGGTGGCCAATTGGCAGGCGGTGCTATGGGCGTCGTTGTTATCGTTAGCGGGTTTTGGCTTGCTGTATCTTTGGGTTAACCCTTTAACGGCTTGGTTAACTGCGGCCAGTTTGGTGGGTTATGCGGTAATTTATACCCTGTGGCTAAAGCGGGCCACACCACAAAACATTGTGATTGGTGGTTTGGCGGGGGCGATGCCGCCCTTGCTGGGTTGGACGGCGGTAAATAACAGCGTATCGGCCGAGCCGCTGTTATTGGTGATGTTAATTTTCACTTGGACGCCACCACACTTTTGGGCCTTAGCGATTGCTCGTCGCGATGAGTACGCCAAGGTCAATATTCCAATGTTGCCGGTGACCCACGGGATCCGTTTTACCAAGCAGTTGGTTTTGCTGTATTCGCTATTACTGTTTGTGGTGGCGTGGTTGCCCTTCTTAGTGGGTATGAGTGGTTTGCTCTACTTAGGCTTAAGTTGTGCGCTGAATGCGCGCTTTATCTGGTTGGCTTGGCGACTTTATGGAGGGGATAATCAGCGCGATGCGATGCGTTTATTTGGCTATTCAATAGTGTATTTAATGCTGTTATTTGTTGCCTTGTTAGCCGACCACTGGTTGTTTGCGCTGTTGTAAGCTTTTGCTATTGCCGAGAGGGTAAGCAGCTTTTACACTCTCGCTATCCTTTTTAAGTTGGATTTTCATGTCTGCTTCCCGCTTTTCGGCGATTGCTGCTATCGCCGTGCCGATGATCCTATCCAATATTACCATTCCCCTATTGGGTCTAGTTGATACCGCAGTGATTGGCCACTTGGAGCATGCCCATTATTTAGCGGGCGTGGCACTGGGCTCGATGGTGATAGCCTTAGTCTACTGGTTATGTGGCTTTTTACGCATGTCTACCACGGGTTTGAGCGCCCAAGCCTTTGGTGCCAACGATCCGCAAGCCTTAATTCGCACCGGGGTTAATTCGGCCGGCATCGCTGTGCTGTTGGGCTTGGCGCTATTGTTGCTGCAACAACCGATTTTGCACTTAGCCATGGCCTTGGCTGGCGGCAGTGAGCCTGTGCAGTACTACGCTGCCGAGTATTTTTCGACGCGCATTTGGGGCGCTCCCGCGGCCTTACTTAATTTGGTGGTATTAGGCTGGTTACTGGGCATGCAAAATGCGCGGGCCTCGATGCTGTTATTAATGTTTAGCAATAGCCTGAATATTGGCCTCGACCTGTTGTTTGTGGTGGGTTTTGACTGGAAAGTGCAAGGAGTGGCGCTGGCCACGGTGGTGGCCGACTACTTCGGTTTGCTGCTCGGGCTGTATTTAGCGCGCCGTCAGTTTTTGGCGCGTTTTCAGCAGCTTCCCAGTTTGGCCCAGTGTTGGCGAGGAGTAAGCAAGTTGCATTTAGCGGCGCTGTTTAGCCTTAACCGCGATATTTTCTTACGCTCTCTGGCCTTGCAAGCCTGCTTTGCCTTTATTACTTTTCAGGGTTCGCGTTTGGGCGACAACATTGTGGCTGCCAATGCGGTGCTGCTTAATTTTTTGATGTTTGTTTCCTTTGCCTTGGATGGGCTGGCCTACGCGGTAGAAGCCTTGGCCGGTAAGGCTAAGGGCAGAAATGACCGCGCCTTATTTGTGGATACCATTAAGCGCTGCTTGCAGTTGGCGCTGGTGGCCGGAGTCAGTTTTAGTTTGATATTTGGTTTATTGGGCGAGCAGTTGGTGGCCTTGCTCACCGATATTCCGCTGATCCGCGAGACCGCCGATAATTATTTAGCTTGGATGGTGGTATTGCCCTTGGTATCGGTATGGTGCTTCATTTTGGACGGGGTCTTTATCGCTACTTCCGAAGGCCGAATTATGCGTAATTCGATGTTGCTGGCCAGCTTTGCTGGCTTCTTTCCGCTATGGTGGTTCACCCAAAGTTGGGGCAATCATGCGCTATGGTTAGCCATGACGGGCTTTATGGCCCTGCGTGGGCTGAGTTTAGGCTGGGTGTATTGGCGCGCCTTAAACCAACAGCGTTGGTTTAAGGCGGCTTAAGCCGTTATACGCCGTCGGGGTAGCCTAGCTGGCGCCAAGCTTCGTAAACAAATACCGAGACGGCATTGGATAGGTTCATGCTGCGGCTATTGGCTAGCATAGGAATTCGTAAGCGAAATTGGCCGTCGATTTCATTGAGTACCTGATCTGGCAGGCCGCGTGTTTCTGGGCCAAACATTAAATAGTCGCCGTCGGCAAAACCGAAATCGCTATGAAAGCCGCTGCCCTTGGTGGTGCAAGCCAGCAGACGTTTGGGCTGCTCGCTGTCTAAGAAGGCTTGATAGTTGGCGTGGCGTTTCACTTCTGCAAACTCGTGATAGTCTAAGCCTGCGCGCTTTACCTTTTTATCGTCCCACGCAAAACCTAAGGGTTCGATGAGGTGCAGGCTACAACCACTGTTGGCCGCTAAACGAATGATGGCGCCAGTATTTTGCGGAATTTCTGGCTCGTAGAGCACGATGTTGATCATGGCTTATCCAGTTGGCTAAAAAGCGCTATTGTAGTGGTAAGCGCAGGCTGACTTCTAGCCCTTTCAACGAATGATTTTTAGCACTAATGCTGCCGCCATGTTGGCGCACCGCCGATTCGGCAATAGCCAAGCCTAAACCCACGCCACCGCTGTCTCTATCGCGAGCTTCGCCGCAGCGGTAGAAGGGGCGAAAAATACTGTTAAGCTCGCTGTCGGCAAGGCCTGGACCATCGTCCAGTATCACTATGACTAATTGTTTATCTTCTACTTTTGCGCTTAGCCTAACTTTGCTGTCGGCATATTTCAGGGCGTTGCGGCAGACATTTTCTATGGCCGAACTGAGTAACTGCGGATAACACACCAAACTGAGTTGTTTCGGGTAGTCGGCGTTAAATTGCTTATTGAGTTGCTCGGCTTCAAATTCACAGTTGTTGATCAGGTCGGCGATTACGTCATCGAACTTGGTTTGCTGCTGCTTGGCGTTGACCTGCATGCGCGATAGCGACAGCAAGGCATTGATCATTTCTGCCAAGCGCTGAGATTCGCGCTCAATTCGCGCCACTTCAGGAGTCACTTCTTGGCGTTTCTTGTGTAAGGCGAGGGCCATGTTGAGTCGAGTGAGCGGAGAGCGTAACTCATGGGAAATATCACTGAGTAAGCGCTGTTGATTGCAAATAGCCTGACTGAGAGTGTCGACCATGCGTTGCAGGCTGTCAGACAATTGGCCTATCTCGTCACCGCGTTGAATATCTGGCAATTGCGTATCTAGGTAACCCAGTGAGACTTTATTGGCGGCCGAGCGCAAGCGTTTTAGCGGCTGCACGATATGCCGTGTCAGCAGCACACACAATATTAAACTGAGCAGCAGTGATACTGAAATAAGAAACCAAGGCGAGAAGCCAAGCTTGCGAATAGAGTGTAATTGCTCCGGCGGTGGGCGGCGCTGAATATACAGTAGGTAGTCTTGGTCTTTGAGTTTGATAGGATAGGGACCGACCCACAGAAACTCTTCATCAACACTCACCCGCGGATTATTAGGATCGGCATGGTCTAGAATAAAGCGGTGCATGCCCCGGCTTAAATTGGCTTGATTGATCACTTGGCCGTTTGCATCGACAATGAAAGCTTGGCCTAAACGCGAACGTTTGTGAGGGCGCAGTAAGGGGTTGAGAAAAAACTCAGGATTACGTTCGATGCGTTCGGCGTATTCTTGCAGGTTGTTGAGCTCCCACTCTGGGGCTTTAAAGTCGTCTGCCTTAATTAACTTAGCCAGGCTAATTGAGATATAAGCAGTGATGACCAAGATCACCCAGAACGAGACAAATATCTTAACAAAGAGGTTGTTTACTAGCCTATTCATACCTACCACTCTAACCACATGTAGCCTTTGCCGCGTAAGGTTTTAATCCGTGGTAGCTGGTCTTTGCGTGGCGGGATTTTTTTGCGCAGATTGCTAATGTGCATATCTAGGCTGCGGTCAAAGGCTTGCAGGCGTTTGCCTAAGACCTTTTGGTTGAGCTGTTCTTTATCTAATACCTGACCGGGATTTTCTAGCAGTTGCTGTAGAAGTAGTAATTCGGTACTGGTGAGTTCAAGCTCTTGCCCGTCGCAGTGCGCTTGTTGCTTGCTCACCGAAAGGCTTAAGTCTTGATGGCGAATTAGCGTGTGGTTGTTTTCACTAGGGCTAGCGTTTTGAGTACGGCGTAAAATGGCTCGGATCCGCGCCAGTAATTCTCTTTCACTGAAAGGTTTGCCTAGGTAGTCATCGGCGCCCAGTTCTAAACCTAGTACGCGGTCGATTTCATCACCCTTAGCAGTTAGCATCAATACCGGTTGCTGGCTGTCTTTGCGCAGCTCTTTTAGCACTTCAAAGCCGTTTTTACCCGGCATCATTACGTCGAGTAATACTAAGTCATAAGCTTGTTGCTCTAGCTTGCTTAGGCCACTTAGGCCATCGTTACAGATGTCGCAGCTAAAGCCTTCTAGCTCTAGCAGTTCGCCAAGCAATTCGGTTAGCTCTTTGTCGTCATCAATTAGCAGGAGTTTCACTGGTACCACACTATTTACTGTTAATAGTTGAATTGTACAAAACTTCATGGCCTTTACAGTGATTGAATAGCCGCTTTTACATTGCTTTACACTTTGCTGCCATTTGTTTGCATTGGGCTTTGTAAACTAATAGTGAATCAACGAGTCGAGGAATAATTATGAACAAGTTAATCGTTAGCGCGCTATTCGGCAGCATGGTATTTGCCCCTCTAGCTATGGCCGCTCCTGGTAATGGCGGTAAAGCGGGTTGCATGCAAGGTCGTGGTGAATTTCCACAAATGCAAATGATGCAAGAGTTGGACTTAAGTGATGCCCAGCAAGCGCAGGTGAGAGACATCATGCAGCAGTACCGTGGTAAAGGTGCAATGAAGCAGCAAGACCAACCAAAGCAGCAAGGTCAGCGTGGGCAAGCAATGTACCAGCAACGCATGGCGATCATCAGTTCGGCTAAGTTTGACGAAGCGGCAGCACAAGCTCTAATCGCCGAACAAGCTGAGCGTCATCAAAGCATGATGGTGAATCATTTGCACGCTCAGCAACAGGTCTATCAAATACTGACTCCTGAGCAGCAGCAAAAATATCAGCAATTACATGCTGATAGAATGGAAAAACATCAGCGCTTCATGGCTAAAGGACAGAAAAAAGCTCAACTTTAGTAGGCCTGAACCGTTATACTTTACAAAATCGTTTGAAGAATTTGTAAAGTGGAAAAGCATAATTATCAGCGCTTGGTCACCATAGCTACTTGGGTTGCAACCTGTGTAGCGGTGACCTTGCTTGTTATTAAGAGCAGCGCATTTTTATATACTGGTGCGGTAAGTATTCTCGCTTCACTGATCGATTCCCTGATGGATATGGGAATGTCGGTAGTGAATTTGTTGGCTGTTCGTTATGCCTTGCAACCCCCTGATAAAGAACATAGCTTTGGCCATGGCAAGGCGGAACACCTAGCGGGTATGGCGCAAGCCGCGTTTATCACCGGTTCGGCCATTATGCTGCTATTTAGTGGTGTGACCGAGCTGCTCGACCCCAAAGCTATTCAACATAGCAATGCGGGGATTAGCGTAATGGTGATATCAACCCTAATCACCTTTGCTTTAGTGATGTTCCAGCGCTACGTGATTCGCAAAACCAACAATACCGTGATTAAAGCCGACTCTATGCACTATGCCATGGATATCTACATGAATGCGGCAGTATTGGTGGCCTTGTTATTAAGCCGCTTTGGTTGGTACTGGGCCGACGGTTTGTTTGCGGTGCTGATTGCTCTGTACATTTGTTACGGTGCTTTTGGCATCGCCAAAGACTCGGTGCAAAACCTTTTAGATAGGCAGTTGCCCGAGTCCTTTCAAATACAGGTTTTGAATTGCGCCTTAGCGGTGCCAGAGGTGATGGGGGCACACGATATTCGTACTCGCCAAGCGGGGCAAACTAAATTTATTCAGCTTCATTTGGAGCTAGATGATAAGCTAGATCTTTACACGGCACATAAAATTGCCGATCAAGTAGAAGATAAAATTGTTGAACTGTGGCCTGAAGCTGATGTATTGATCCACCAAGATCCACAGTCTGTGGTCCCGCAGGAAAAGAAATTAGAACTAGAGTAAGGTGAAGCAGTGGCAAAGGATAGCGATTTTCAAATCAAGCAAACCCTAGCTGAAACAGTGTGGTTGCAAGTTCGCGATGAAGCCAATCGTATGGCTGAAGATGAGCCGATGTTGGCGAGTTTCTTTTATTCCACCATTTTGAATCATGATAGTTTAGCCGCGGCCTTGAGCTTTCAGCTGGCCAGTAAGTTAGACAGCTCAACGGTTCAGGCGATTTTGTTGCGCGAGTTTATTGAAGAAGCCTTACGCGCCGACCCTAGTATTCTAGAAGCAGTGGCGGCCGATATAGTAGCGGTGAAAGACCGTGACCCTGCGGTGGCCTATTATGCGGTTCCCTTGTTATACCTGAAGGGCTTTCATGCCTTGGAAGGCTACCGTGTGGCCAACTGGTTGTGGAAGCAAGGTCGTTTAGCCTTAGCGCGTTACATACAAAACCAAATTTCGGCGGTATTTGCAGTGGATGTGCATCCTGCGGCCACCATCGGCAAAGGCATCATGTTCGACCATGCTACCGGCATTGTGGTGGGTGAGACTGCAGTGATTGAAGATGATGTATCGATACTGCAATCGGTGACCTTAGGTGGAACAGGTAAAGAAACTGGCGATCGTCATCCTAAGATCCGCCAAGGTGTATTAATTGGCGCTGGGGCTAAAATCCTCGGTAATATTGAAGTAGGGCGGGGCGCTAAAGTGGGAGCGGGTAGTGTGGTATTGGAGCCGGTGGCGGCTCATACTACGGTAGCTGGCGTGCCGGCAAAAGTGGTTGGCACCCCATGTTGCGAGATGCCAGCAATGGATATGGGGCAAAATATCTAAGCCGCTGATTACTCTTTTTCAAGTGCCTCAACAAGAGCGAAACGAGGCACTTGCTCCCCTGCTACATCCACTGTTTCAAAAAACATTTCATAGGGTCTTACCCATAACTTTGCGTCGCCATATAAGGGGCGATATAAGACTAAGATTTGCTCGGTTTCAGAGTGTATTACCGTGTCGATTACTTGGTAATCTTGCCCCTTGTAATGGCGGTAGCGGCCTTTTTGTATATTCATGACTATTTATTCAACAACTAGTTAGCGAAATACTGTTCTACTCTTGTTGGCTAAAGATGACAAGAGTATGCTGCTGTTAAAGCAGTTGTTATCAGTATGTGAGTACCGACTTTGGCTCTTGTGCAGATAACTACTGGTTCAGTTCAAAGCCGTGTACTGATTAAGAAACGGAATTAACGGGAGTAAAGAGTAATGTCCTTTGAAGTATTAGAAAAATTAGAAGCAAAGATCCAAGTTGCGGTTGATAGCATCGAATTGTTGCGTATGGAAATTGATGAGCTGAAGGAACAGAACAGCAAGCTAAATGATGAAAACAGCCGCCTGTTACAAGAGCAACAAGCTTGGCAAGAACGCCTTAAGGCTTTATTAGGCCGAATTGAAGACGTTCACGCCGAGTAGTATTAAACACCTGAGTGCTTACTCTATGTCGAGCGGCTCAGGTGAAAGAATCACTCCGGTGGTATCGGCATAGATGTGATCTTCCGGTAGGAAGGTCACGCCGCCAAAGTTAACCGGAATGTTAATATCCCCAGTTTCATCATCGGCATCGGCACCAACAGGAATAGACGCCAGTGCTTGAATACCTATGTCTAGGTCTTCTAAAGCGTCAACATCGCGCACGCAACCATACACAATAATGCCATCCCATTCGTTCTCGGCAGCTGTCTCGGCAATGTTCACATCTACCAAGGCGCGACGCAGCGAACCGCCGCCGTCGATCAGTAATACTCTACCAGTTCCAGACTCCTGCACCACTTGCGCAATTAGTCCGGCATTTTCAAAGCACTTGATGGTGGTGATTTCGCCACCAAAGGCATTTCTGCCGCCATAACTAGCAAACATCGGCTCGACAACGTCAACTGTGTCGGCATAGAGGTCACAAAGTTCTGAGGTATTGTATTCCATGGTTTGGATCCTAAAATTGGCCCGAGTATTCGCTACCAGTATAAACCCTAAGTTGCCGTTTTCAATTAGGAAATGGTAAGAGCGTCAGAAAAGCGGAGTGTACTAAAGAGAGGCTGGCTTGGGAGCTAAAAAAAAGCCGCCAAATCGGCGGCTAATTTCACGCTATAGAATGAAGCGGCTGAGGTCTTCGTCGGCCACTAAGTCACCGAGGTATTTGCTAACGTAATCGGCATCGATGACCATGGTTTGCCCTGCGTTGTCTGAAGCGACAAAGCTAAGCTCTTCCATTAGTTTCTCCATTACCGTGTGTAAGCGACGTGCGCCAATGTTTTCGGTGCGTTCGTTTACCTGCCACGCTGCATCGGCGATTTTACGAATGCCGTCTTCGGTAAACTCAATGTTTAAGCCTTCAGTGGCCATCAGCGCTTTGTACTGCTCAGTTAGTGAGGCGCTAGGCTCGGTTAAGATCCGCACAAAGTCTTCGGCGCTTAGGGCGCTCAGGTTAACACGAATTGGCAAGCGGCCTTGTAGCTCAGGAATCAAGTCTGAGGGTTTGGCAACTTGGAAAGCGCCCGAGGCAATAAACAGAATGTGATCGGTTTTTACCATGCCATGTTTGGTATTCACGGTTGAGCCTTCAACTAAGGGCAGCAAGTCTCGCTGTACACCTTCACGGCTGACATCGGGGCCAGACACTTCGCCACGCTTACAAATCTTGTCGATTTCGTCTAAGAATACGATGCCGTTGTTTTCTACCGCATGCAGGGCTTTTTCTTTAAGCTCTTCTGGATTGATCATCTTGGCCGCTTCTTCTTCAACCAAAAGCTTGAAGGCTTCTTTAATTTTCAGCTTTCGCTTCTTGGTATCTTTATTGCCCGCTAGGTTTTGGAACATGCCTTGAAGCTGGTTGGTCATTTCTTCCATACCAGGAGGTGCCATGATCTCTACACCCACTTGCGGCTGAGCTAAGTCGATTTCAATCTCTTTGTCATCTAACTGACCTTCACGAAGTTTCTTGCGGAAGGCTTGACGTGTTGAGCTTTCTTCTGGCTTTTCATCGTGGCCAAAACTGTCTCGTGCGGGAGGTAACAAGGCGTCGAGAATGCGGTCTTCCGCTTGGTCTTCGGCGCGGTAACGAAACTTTTCGGTTTCTTGTTCGCGAGTAATCTTGAACGCCACATCGGCTAAGTCGCGAATGATGGTTTCCACTTCCTTACCCACATAACCCACTTCGGTGAATTTGGTGGCTTCCACTTTAATGAAAGGCGCATGAGCAAGCTTGGCTAAACGGCGGGCGATTTCAGTTTTACCAACACCAGTTGGGCCAATCATTAGAATGTTTTTAGGCGTGACTTCTTGGCGTAAATCATCGTCCAATTGCATGCGGCGCCAGCGGTTACGTAGGGCAATTGCCACTGCGCGTTTGGCGTCAGCTTGGCCAACGATGTGGTTGTCTAGTTCTGAGACAATTTCTCTTGGGGTCATTTCCGACATAATTTCTTCCTGCAAAGCCTTAGGCTTTAGCGTCTAATTCTTCAATAGTCTGGTTTAAGTTGGTAAATACGCAAATATTGCCCGCTATGGTTAAGCTTTTTTCGGCAATCTCTCTGGCACTTAAATCAGTGTTTTCTAATAGGGCGAGGGCTGCGGATTGGGCGAATGGCCCACCTGAACCGATGGCGATGAGGTCGTGTTCGGGCTGAACTACGTCACCATTGCCGGTGATGATCAAGGACGCTTCGGCGTCGGCTACCGCCAGTAAGGCTTCTAATTTTCTTAGCATGCGGTCGGTGCGCCAGTCTTTGGCCAACTCAACTGCAGCTTTAGTTAAGTGGCCTTGGTGCATTTCCAATTTGGCCTCAAAACGTTCGAATAGGGTGAAAGCATCGGCTGTGCCGCCGGCAAAGCCGGCCAGAACCTTACCGTGATATAAACGACGCACCTTTTTCGCGTTGCCCTTCATTACGGTGTTGCCAAGAGAGACTTGGCCATCGCCAGCAATAATGACTTTGCCATTGCGGCGTACGGAAACGATAGTAGTCACGTTATTTCCTCAGTTTGTTGAGCTAACTTACTACGTTAGCTTGGGCTATATCTGAGAAGTGGGGGATAGTGATAGGGATTTCAAGGTGTGGCTCAAAAAACTCGCCGAAATTAGCCGTCTTGATATCGCTTTAATAGATCTTGCTGTTGCTGAATGCTCAGTGAGGAAAATTGCTTTATTAATACTCGAAGTAGTTTAGATTTGGCTATCTGGTGCTGTAAAGCGGCTCGCTGTAAGTTATTAACTGCGCTGTTATCAAAGGTGAAGGTACAGTGGCGAAAGTTGGCAATGGGTTTGCCTTTCTCATCTTGTTTCGCCAGTAGGCTTAAACTAGGACGCCCTTGAGCGTAGTTGTCAGCATCTTCTATAAACTGGTCTACACTCAACTTTTTTCGCTGGTTGGGCTTGTTCGCCTGTTTTTTTAAATCAGATAAACTCATGAGAGTCTTCTTGTTCTATGGCGAAAAGTTCATTAACGATGGCGGCGATTTCTGCGGCGGCCTTGCCCTCTTGATCTATCTCTATTACCGAGCGGCCGCTTTCCTCGCTGTCATCATAAATGTTCCTTGAAAAGGTCACCGAGTCGAGTACGTGGAGGCCAAAGGAGCGACACACTTCTTTGGCTTCGAGAATACGTGTCACTTGGCTGGGCAATGAAGGACATTGGGTTATGACAAAACTGGCAACCATTTTAGGGTTGACCATTTTACAGGTACTGAGCATGTCTTCCATGTGCGGCAGGGTTTTTAAGTCACGGCGCTTGGGGCGCAGTGGAATAAGTACATACTTGGCTACCGACATAGCGGCACGCATGGCTAGGTTATCTTGGCCACCACAATCAACGATAACAAAGTCGTAGCCACTTTCTAGGCTAAGTAGATCTTTGCGAATTTTGCCGTACAGTTGAATACAAGAAATGCCGGGTAAGGACTCATCTTCGTTGCGGGCTTGTATCCAGTCGGATGTGGTACGCTGCGGGTCGCAATCAACCATTAGAATATTGGCATCGAGGCTTGTTTTAAGATGCACCGCGATATTTTGTGCCAAGCAGCTTTTGCCGCTGCCTCCTTTCTCTCCACCCACCAGTATTAACATGGCTGCTCCTTGTTATCATGACTTGTTATGCCTTATTAGCATAGACGGTGACAAGTTAAGATAAGTATAAGACAGTTGGTCAATTTTGCTTAAGTTGATAGCTTTTCTATTGTAATAACAAAAACATATGGTAGCTGGAAAAGTTCTTTCGATGACAGCGCGCCACTTTGGCTTTGAGTTCGGTATTACTGGCTTGCTCAGAAGTGAACTTTACGATGAGTTTGGTGCCGATAGGTAAGTCGTCACTATGGGTGATTAACATACCTCTACGAGAGATGTCGATGCAGATAGCTTCAATCGATTGTTGCTCGCCGTTGCTGTCTTTCCAGTTAATTTGAACTGGCTCATTTTCAAGATCGAGTCGCATAGAGCGACGGCGGTCAAGTTGCTCTAGTTCGGTGTTTTCCATTTCGTCGCGTTCCCTAATTAGCATCGCGGGCGAAGCTTATAAAAAGCCCACATTTTAAGTAGTTATAACGTATTAGCTTAGCTACATTTTTATAACATAGTTGAGAAGCAGTTCAAATAACTAATATTTTTAGTTGTTTAGCATTGCATTTGGCCTCTAATTCACTAAGAAACCAAGTGCTTAAGTACTTGGTTTAGAGGCTTACTTGGCATTATCGCTAATCCGTAGCAGACCCGTGGGATAGCGAGTACAAAAAAGGGCCTAGTAGGCCCATTTTTTTAGAAACTCCAGTGCCAAATTTGGCAGCCGTTGATTTTAGCACGCTGTAAGATGTGGCGATCTCGCTCGGCGTCTCGTTTGCTTGGGTAGGGGCCAAGTACTACACGATACCATGCTCCATTGCTGCCTTCGGTACGCTTAATTTGGCTTTCTAAACCGGCAAAGGCGATCAGAGCTTTGCTTTCTTCGGCGCGGTCTCGACTGCGGAAGGACGCGCATTGCATCTGGTAGGGCTTGCTCGGTTTCTGTTGCTCGGTAATTTCTACCTCAACCTGTTTCTGTTCAAGCTCTTTTACGTAGCTACGCTCTTTGGGCGGTTCTGGTAATTGGGCTTTGGGTTTAGCCGGACTAGGCGCTGGAGTTAATTCACTTAAGCTGGGCGCTGGTGTAGGGGCTGTGCCTTTAATATTAAATAGCAATACAGCAAATCCAATAATTGCCGCTAGCACAGCCAGTGCTAGCGGAATAGGAAAGCGTTTAGGCTGATTCGCCGCACGGCTAGATTTCGCCGTGCGCTTTTTGGGCTTACTGCGCCCTACATAGTCCTTGGCCATGCTTACATCCGTTCCAGGGTCTCAATTCCTAGTAATGATAAGCCTTGGTTTAGTACCTTCGCTGTTAGGTCGGCTAGGCGCAAGCGGCTGCACTTCTGCTGCTCATTAACATCTTTAAGGATTGGGCAGGCTTCGTAAAAGGTCATGAAGGCTCCAGCCAATTCATAGAGGTAGTTACACATCATGTGTGGCATACCCTTGTTGGCTACATTATGTACCGCATCGCTAAATTGGATCAGTTTTTGCGCCAAGGCGATTTCTGCATCCTGTTCTAAGTTGATAGCTTGGTTAAGCGCGCTAATATCGAGCTCAGAGCGGCGAATAATCGATTGGATGCGGGTATAGGCATACTGCAAGTAAGGTGCGGTATTACCGTTGAAGGCCAGCATGTTTTCCCAATCAAAGATGTAATCGGTGGTGCGGTTTTTCGATAAATCGGCATATTTTACCGCGCCCATCGCAATCACTTTGGCGGCTTGAGCTTGTTGTTCGGCATCAAGGTCACGAGACTTTTCTGCCACGATGGTTTGGGCGCGCTGCTCGGCTTCTTCTAACAAATCAACTAATTTAACGGTGCCGCCACTACGGGTTTTAAACGGACGGCCATCTTTACCTAGCATCATGCCAAAGGCGTGGTGCTCTAGTGGGACTTCTTCAGGCACGTAACCGGCTTTACGAACGATGCTCCACGCTTGCATTAAGTGCTGATGCTGGCGAGAGTCGATGAAATACAATACTCGGTCAGCGCCTAGCTCTTGGTAGCGGTATTTAGCACAGGCAATGTCGGTGGTGGTGTAGAGGAAGCCACCGTCTTTTTTCTGAATGATCACGCCCATAGGGTCGCCATCTTTGTTTTTGTATTCATCTAAAAAGACCACGGTGGCGCCGTTGTCTTCTACCGCGAGGCCTTGTTGTTTAAGATCGCTAACAATGTTGTTAAGCATGGGGTTGTACATGCTTTCGCCCATCACATCATCTTTGCTAAGCGACACGTTCAGGCGATCGTAAACTGCTTGGTTGTGGTTAAGAGTAATGTCGACCAGTTTGCGCCACATGGTGTTGCAGTATTCGTCGCCACTTTGCAGTTTCACAACATAGTTGCGGGCTCGCTCGGCAAAGGCTTCGTCGCTGTCGTAGCGTACCTTTGACTCACGGTAAAACGCTTCTAAGTCGGCTAACTCGATGCTACCTGCATCGGTACCGCGTTGTTCTATTTCTTCTAAGTTGGCAATCAACATACCGAACTGGGTTCCCCAGTCACCGATGTGGTTGGCGCGGATCACCTTGTGGCCTAGAAATTCTAAGGTGCGAACTACCGCGTCACCAATGATGGTGGAGCGCAGGTGGCCAACATGCATTTCTTTTGCGACGTTGGGGGCAGAATAGTCCACAACGATGGTTTGGCTTTGCTCTACTGGCTTAACGTTGGCGTTAGCTGAGTTAGCCATGGCTTCAATTTGACTCGCTAACCAATCGTTATTTAAGTAAAAGTTGATAAAGCCCGGTCCGGCGATGTTGGTTTTTTCAACCAAGTCGGATTGAGGCAGGTTGTCCACGATAAGCTGGGCTAATTCACGCGGGTTTTTGCCTGCTGGCTTGGCCGCCATTAGGGCTAGGTTGGTGGCTAAGTCACCATGAGCTTTGTCTTTGGTTCGGTCGACCTGAATTCGGGGTTCGAATTCTTCAGGTAGCAACTGTTGTTGTTTCAGGGCTATGACCGTTTGTTCCAGAAGTTGTTGAATAAGCTCTTTCATTTAGGTTGACACCAATCTCGCGTAAATAAACTGTACAAAGCGGGCATTTTACCGACAATCGTTGACGAAAACTATCTCTTATCGGGCCTATTTCTGTCCTTGGAACGATTTGCTGGCGATCGGCCAGTCCTTGTTTGGTAAGCCTTGTTCGCTTATTGCATATCGTAGGGATCGATATCTAAGGACCAGCGTACCTTGCGACTGAGCTTTTGTGCTTCTAATTGGGGCAGTAGTTGATGCACGAGCTGATGCAGCGGCGCGCGCTGCTCGGCTTGAATCAGCAATTGCATGCGGAATTTCCCTGCTCTGCGAGCCTGCGGCGCTGGGCTGGGTGGAAACACCCAAGTGCCTGCTTGTTGTAGCGGCTGAGCCAGTTGATAGACTTGCTGGCTAAGCTCTTGTACCGCGTTGCCATCGACACTTTCAAAGCGAAATAGCGCCTGAAAACTAAACGGTGGGAGTTCGGTGTCCCTGCGCTCGTTCAGAGCAAAGCGAGCGAAATGCTGATAACCATTGTTAATTAAGTCCTGTAATAACTCATGTTCGGGGTGATGAGATTGCAAGATCACCTTGCCGAGTAAGTTGGCGCGCCCTGCGCGTCCGGCCACTTGCACATAAAGCTGAGCTAAGCGTTCGGGGGCGCGAAAATCTGAGCAAAATAGCGCATGGTCGATGTCCAGCAGTGCTACCAAGGTGACATTAGGAAAGTGATGGCCCTTGGCGAGCATTTGGGTGCCAAGCAAGATTTGGTAGCGATGTTGGTGAATATCATCCAGTAGCTGCTCTAAACTGCCTTTGCGTCTAGTGCTATCGCGGTCGATGCGAGCGACTTGGTAGTCGGGGAAAATACTCAGCAAGGCCTCTTCGAGTTGTTCGGTGCCTAAACCGGTGGTTACCAGGTTAGTGGAGCCACATTGGCTACATTGCTGGGGCACCGCTTTTTGGCTGCCGCAATGGTGGCAAGCGAGATGGCGCGGCTGCTGGTGATAGGTGAAGTAGGCTTCACAGCGCTCGCATTCACAAACATGACCACATTCATGACATAACAAGGCGGGCGCGTAACCGCGTCGGTTCAAAAACAGCATCACTTGGCGTCCGGCTTTTAGCTCCTGACGCATTGCTTTAATCAGTGCCGGAGATAGGCCGGAGTTAAGTGGCTGTTGGCGTATGTCCAAGAGTTGTTGCTCGGCTTGTAGCGCATTACCTGCGCGTTGCTTCAAGCTAAGGTGAGCGTAACGCCCGCTTAGGGCATTTTGTAGGCTTTCCAAGGAGGGGGTTGCCGAGCCCATTACCACCGGTATTTTTTCCATGCGGCCACGCACAATAGCTAAGTCGCGAGCATGATAGCGAAAGCTATCTTGTTGCTTAAACGAGCTGTCGTGTTCTTCATCGATGATAATTACCCCCGGCTTAGCTAGCGGGGTAAACACCGCCGAGCGAGTGCCGATAATAATACCGGCTTCACCGCGCTTAGCCTTTAACCAGGCACTCAAGCGTTCGTTGTCATTTAGTCCTGAATGAATGGCAAAAACGGGCACCTTAAAGCGTTCACTAAAACGCGCTAGGGTTTGTGGCGTCAGCCCAATTTCGGGTACTAATACCAGTGCTTGGGTGCCTCGGGCTAGCGCTTCGGCTATCACGTTGAGGTAGACTTCGGTTTTTCCCGAGCCGGTAATACCTTCAATAAGAAAGGCCTGAAACTGACCAAGGTGTTGGTTAATCGCCGCTACTGCGATGGCTTGCTCGGCATTTAATTGCAATGGCGCTTGTTTGTTGGTGTCTTCACTGGCCCATAGTTGTGCCTGTGGATGAATGGTGATTTTTTCAATGATGCCTTTGTCGTGCAGTGTTTTAATGGCGCTGCGCGATAAGTCTTGTTGTTTGCATTGTTGCTCGGTGAGGGGGCTATGCTGCTGCAAGCTGGCTAAGACTACGCCTTGTTTGGGGGCGCGTTTATAATCATCGAGATTAATCGGCATGGCCGTTTCGCTTATACGCCAAGCTTCAATGGCTTTGGGGCGAGCTGGCTCTCCTTTGCGTAATAGCGCCGGCAAGGCTTGGCTGATCACATCTCCCAAGCTGTGGTGGTAATAGCTACTGGCCCAGTTCAGCAAATTGAACAAGCTGTCGGGCAGCAGTGGCGTTTGATCTAAGCTTTCACTAAAGGGTTTGAGTTTATCTTCGGCAACATCGCTGCTGCTGGGATGTTCCACTACCAGACCCACTTTTTCTCCCTTAGCAAAAGGCACCTTCACTCGGCTACCTATCACAGGCAGAGTAGCGCCTTGGGGGACGCTGTAATCAAAAAGGCGACGTAGGGGAATTGCTAAAGCGACGCGAACTATAGACACGAATTGATAAACTCTTATAAAACCTGTCTCATTCTACTGGCAGACTAGCTTGCGGCGCAAATGAACTACTTAGTGATTTTTGCTGCTTAATTGTCAATCAAGCTTGCTAAGCTCGATGGCTTCTTATATGATCCGCCACCTAAAAATTTATAGGCTCTGATAGAGTTGTTTTCGTATGGTGTTTGGTGTCAATTGTGGCGACCAGATGGCGATACGGCCCATGTATTGAGGTAATCCATGAAAACTGATATCCACCCAACTTACGAAGTACTTACTGCTACTTGTTCTTGCGGTAACGTAATCGAAACTAAATCTACTCGCACTGGTACTATGTTCCTAGACGTATGTGACAAATGTCACCCGTTCTACACTGGTAAGCAACGTAACGTTGATACTGGTGGTCGTGTTGATCGTTTCAACAAAAAATTCGCTGTATTGGGCGGCAAAAAATAAGCCAGTCTTATTTGAGTTGTTATACAGCAAAAAAAAGCGCCTAAGGGCGCTTTTTTTATGGCTGGCGTTTAAGCCAAGCCCAGTGTTTTTAATGGATGAGCTTAAACTCATCCATTTTCGTTTTGGGGCTTAGCTATCTAATAGCAGTTTGTCGTCGTCCAGTTCGCTTTGATCGTTACGTGCCTTAGCAAATAGATCGAGTAGATCTTTTACCTCGCATTGGGCGCGAGTTTCGCCACTTAAATCAAAGACTATCTTACCCTCGTGAAGCATGATGGTGCGATCTCCGTAGTCGAGCGCTTGGCGCATCGAGTGGGTCACCATCATCACAGTGAGTTGTTTTTCACTAATGATTTGTGAGGAGATATCCATGATTAAGGCGGCGGTTTTCGGATCAAGTGCGGCGGTATGCTCATCTAATAGCAAGATGCTACTGGGTTGCAGCGCCGACATTAATAAGCTTACCGATTGACGCTGACCACCCGACAGTAAACCCATCTCGGCATCTAAGCGGTTTTCTAAACCAAGGTTGAGTCGGCTGAGCTGCTCACGAAATAGTTGGCGAAGCTTCTCGTTTAAGGCCGAACTAAGTTTGCCGCGGCTGCCTCGGCCATAGGCCAAAGCCATGTTTTCTTCAACGGTTAAACTGCCGCAGGTGCCGGCTAAGGGGTCTTGAAATACTCGGGCGATGTCTTTGGTGCGCGCAGTTGCTGGCAAGCGGGTGACATCACGGGTATCGAAGAAAATTTTCCCGGCAGTAGAGGGAATGTCACCGGCGATCGCGTTTAGCAGGGTGGATTTCCCCGCACCATTAGAGCCAATCACCGTAACAAATTGTCCTTGTTCGATACTCAGATCAACGCCACGCAGGGCTAACTTTTCAGTGGGTAGGCCTTGATTAAAGGTGACATGTAGATTTTCGCAGCGGATCATTGTTGAGCCCCCTTGGCGCGTTTAGCTTTCCATTCATTGCGCAGTTGCGGGAAGATTAAGGCCAGCCCTACCAATACCGCTGTGATTAAATTTAAGTCAGAAGCGGTAAAACCGAGGAAGTCGGCATTTAAGGCTAGTGATACCGCTACGCGGTACAGCAGCGAGCCAATAATGCAGCTTAAAACAATCACTACCATCGAGCGGCTAGAGAACATCGACTGACCAATAATCACTGCCGCCAAACCCACCACAATGGTACCTATGCCCATGGTGGAGTCGGCAAAGCCGTTGGTTTGCGCAAACAGTGCGCCAGCTAAACCGACTAAGCCATTTGACAGGGCCAAACCTACATAGACTTTTTCTTTTACTACGATACCGTTGGCCTGAGCCATACGGGTATTGGCGCCCACCGCGCGCATGGCTAAACCGTATTGAGTATTGAGGAACCACGCCACAATTAAACCAACAATGATAGAGCAGGCCGCTACAAACAGTACTTTTAGGTACATATTAGGAATGCCTAAGCTTTCAAATGGTGTAAGTACTGTGGGTTCCATAATCAATGCGACATTGGGTTTGCCCATTACCCTTAGGTTAATGGTATACAAGGCCGTCATGGTTAAAATACTGGCCAGCAAATGCAGAATATTAAAGCGCAGGTTTAACCAAGCGGTGACTAAACCGGCGCAGGCGGCCGCCAATGCGCCTGCGAGGGTGGCTAAATAGGCGTTAAAACCTAGCACGATTAGGGTGGCTGTAACGGCAGCTCCCAAAGTAAAACTACCATCTACGGTCAGGTCGGGAAAATCTAATACGCGAAAGGTAAGATAAACCCCAATGGCCACCAAGCCATAGATAAAGCCGATTTCTAAGGTGCCCAAAAAAGCAAAAGTAGACATGAACTCGCCTTATGATTAGTAAATTTTATTGGCGCGCTGTTGCACACTTTGCGGAATGGTCACACCCATGCGCTGGGCCATTTTAGAGTTAATGAATAAGTTGGTACCTTCGGCCATTTTTACGTCGATATCACCCGGTTTTTCGCCCTGTAATACGCGCAATACCAATTCACCAGTTTGATGACCTAAGTCGGCGTAATCGTAACCCACGGCGGCTACTGCGCCACGTTCAACCGAGGCGGTATCGGCGGCAAACACCGGGATTTGAGCATCAATACCCACTTTTACTACCGATTCAAAAGCACTAATAATGGTGTTGTCGGTTGAACAGTAAATCGCTTCCGCTTTGCCTACGAGTTGCTTGGCGGCAATCATTACATCGGATGATTTAGGGGCAGCAGACTCTATCACCTCAATGCCCATCTCTGCGGCCGCGGCTTTCATTGCTTCAACAATGGCAACGGAGTTAGCTTCGCCGGGATTAAACGGAATGCCAATGCGTTTTAGCTCGGGGAGAAATTCTTTCATTAATGCGAGGTGTTGTTTCACATTCACCATGTCACTCAAGCCTGTCACGTTACTGCCAGGCTGGTTTAAGCTGGGTACTACTTTAGCGCCAACAGGGTCGGTAACCACCGAAAACACCACTGGGATATCTTGGCTAGCGCTAACGGCTGCTTGGGCTGAAGGTGTGGCAATGGCCACAATCACATCGGGTTGTTCGCCCACTAACTTACGAGCAATTTGGGCCGCGATAGCGGGCTGACCTTGAGCGCTTTCGTAGGTGAATCTCATTTTATCACCTGCGTAGCCGTGCTCTTCTAAGTAAGTTTTAATGCCATCACGTACGGCATCTAAGGCTGGGTGTTCAACAATGGCGGTGGATACCACGTAAACAGGTTCGGCATGCAGTGAACTGACCGCCAAACTTGCGCTTAATAGCATGGTTTTTAACACAGCATGTAGTTTCATAAATAGGTCCCTTTATTATCTTTTTCTATGGTGTTTGCGTTGCGGCATAGTTTACTTCACTGGTTAGACGCTGAAAACGGCTAGTATCAGAAAGCGAGAGTTTTATTCTTGGTTTTTGCGAGCAAACTCTAAGCCTTGCTGCATTATGACTTAAGAACAGCGGCGCGTCTGTGGGAAATAGCCAGTGGCGCTAAAGGCGGTGGTGATGTTGGACAGAAAGCAGCTTAAGTCACTTGCTCAGCGAGTAACAAATTTACCCGCCGAGGCATCAGCTAGTCGACTTAGCTAGCCCGCTTAAGCGAAAGGAATAGCCGAGCTTAAGGGCGGTTAATCGTCGTTATCTTGTTCGGCTAGGGTGGCTTTTTCTAAAGCGGGATCGGGTTTGTCTTTTTGTAGGTCGTGGAAAATGTTAGATAAGTATATCGAACGAAGAAGTCAAAATTACCGTATTGTTTTTCTTTCTTTATTCTTACCGCATAGTTACTGCCACCTTTTTGCTAAGCTATGGTCGGTGAAGCTTAATGATGTCACCGAAGGCGAAATATGACTGTCTTTAGCTTAGATTTTTATGAATAATATGGTCAATAATTGTGGAGTGCTCAAAAGCACAATGTTAAAGTCGAACCATAAATCATACTTGGTAAGCACACGGAGAGTTTGGTGTTGTTAAAGCGCAGAGTTTTTTGGTTAATTGTTGTAGCGGCGTTGTGTAGCGGACTGTCTTGGTATTTTATTGATAGTACTTCGGATCTAGTACTTGCACATTGCCTAATTGTTTTTTCAGTCGCCTATGATGTAATCAAGCATAGGCGAGTGAAAGTAAACTAGTAATTCGAACTGGTTTTTGTAGATGGTGCGGTTGCCAACATTCGTCCTAGCCCATCAGGAAGATCCTTTAGTGCATGTTGACTAGAATGTTTAGAGGTATTAATTACGTTGCCCTTAAAGTCTTTGGTTATTGTCGTTATGGTTTGAGTAAGTATTCTCGCCATATACGGGTGGGGGAATAAGAGAATTCATGGGTGAAGATAAGCTCATAAGTCCAGCCTCTTGCCATTCTTGGGTAAGGTATTTGAGCTTGTAATTCGTCCTTTGCAATGGCTGCCAATGTTCCAATCGCCATTCCTCCAAAACCACTTGTAGCTACTGTTACTCCAACGGTTAATAAAGCAGTACCAAAGTGGCCAGCTTGGCGAATGGTTTTTTCCCATTCCATGTTCCAGCGAGTGGCGCTTTCATCTGTTGGGAATTTATAAGTATGTGATTTAGTGCTGGTAGATTTCTGTCGAACAAAGCAATTAGGCGCTTTTCCTCTGCCTATCCAGTGTCCACCATCAGTCCAGTTTAATCTGTTAGCACACTTAGTTTCTAATTGTTTTCTTTGAGCAGCTGTTATTGTTTGAAGGTTCACGTTTGACTCCGATGTGTAAACTTATATTTTTATCAATATAGGCAGCTGAAATCAAATACTCCTTATTAAATAATGAAGTTAGCTAGACTTTATTAACTAGCTATTCATCTAAATTCAATGCGTTTAGGTTCACTTAGAAAAAAGCCGCTAAATGAGCGGCTTCCGAGTATCTTATTCTTCTTTATCTTGCTCGGCTAGGGCGGCTTTTTCTAAGGCCGGATCGGGTTTGTCTTTTTCTAGGTCGCTATCGTCAGGGAGGGGTTGACCAGTATAAGCGTGCAAGAAGGCCTCGCAGAGTAACTCACTGTTGGTGGCATGGCGCAAGTTATTAATTTGTCTGCGGGTACGCTCATCTGTGAGTATCTTTAATACCTTTAAAGGAATTGATACTGTGATTTTTTTTACTTGTTCGCTTTTTTTTCCGTGTTCAGCATAGGGGCTGATCCACTCACCGTTCCAATCTGTCGACATATTTGCAATACACACCAAACTAAAGAAACCCTATTGTAACGGGGGAAATGTCACTTAGCAATCCAACAGCAAAGACATTTAGACGTCTAGAAGTGTTGACGTCCTTTTTGCTAGTGGTAAAGTGGCAGGATATTTTGAGGGAGTAAATCAGCCATGTCTTTAAAAGATCTTCAGGCAGCAACCATTGCGGTGCGCAGTGGTATAGAAAGTGACAGCCAACATGGGGCGATAGTGCCACCTATTTATTTGTCGAGTAATTATAGTTTTGCTGACTTTAACCAGAAGCGACAGTTTGACTATAGCCGCTCAGGTAACCCTACTCGTCAATTGTTAGCCCAAGCGATTGCTGATCTGGAACATGGTGCAGGGGCGGTGATAACCAATACCGGTATGTCGGCGGTGAATTTGCTTACCGCGTTGCTTGAGCCTGGAGATTTGTTGGTGGCGCCTCATGATTGCTACGGTGGTAGCTATCGCTTGTTCGATAGCTTAGCCAAGAAAAATGCCTTTGAAGTGGCCTTTGTCGACCAAAATGATCAGCAAGCTTTAAGCGCGTTGTTAGCCAAGAAACCTAAATTAGTGTGGTTAGAAACGCCCAGTAATCCTTTGTTAAGAATTGTTGATATTCAAGCTATCGCGGCTCAAGCCCATGCGGTTGGCGCTTTGTTGGTGGTAGACAATACCTTTTTATCTCCTGCCTTACAAAATCCGATTTTGCTGGGAGCCGATATAGTGGTGCATTCGGCGACCAAATATATCAATGGCCATTCTGACGTAGTAGCGGGCATGGTGGTGGCTGCAGATGCCGAATTGGCTGAACACTTAGCGTGGTGGGCGAACTGTTTGGGCTTAACCGGTTCAGCCTTCGACTCTTATCTTACCTTGCGTGGCCTGCGCACTCTTAAAGCACGCATGAACGTGCACCAACAAAATGCCCAAGCCCTAGTTGCTTGTTTGCAACAGCAGCCTTTAGTTAGCGCAATTTACTACCCTGGCTTGGCAGAGCACCCCGGTCATGCTTTAGCTAAAGCCCAACAAGCGGGCTTTGGTGCTATGTTTAGTTTCGAGCTGAACGTAGATGAAAGCAAAATGGCGGCTTTCCTTAAACAGTTAAAGCTGTTTTCTTTGGCGGAGTCTTTAGGTGGTGTTGAGACCTTGATTGCTCACCCTGCCACTATGACCCATGCAGCGATGTCGGCTGAGGCCTTGGCGGAAGCGGGGATTTCTCAGCACTTATTACGGGTGTCTGTGGGCTTAGAAGACGCCCAAGATTTAGTCAATGATTTACAGCAGGCCTTTGCTCACTTGTAGTCTAGCCAGCATAGATAGAGAGGTTAACCATGTCGGTAACTAGGCATGTACATAAATTTGGTGGCAGTAGCTTGGCCGATGCCGATTGTTTTAAACGCGTGGCGGCAATTGTTCAGGAACATAGCCAGAAACAAGATCTCATCGTGGTTTCTGCTGCCGGCAAAACCACTAATCGTTTATTGAATATTATTGAGCTGGCGAAGCAAGCCGATAATGCGGCGGCTGAAGCCTTAGCGGCGCTGATCGATTTTCAAAGCAAGCTGGTGACTGATTTGCTTAGCGAGGCTCCGGCTCAGCTTATATTAAGCGAACTGGATAATGAGCATCGCCAAATCGCCGCTGTTTTAGAAGGCGAGTTGGATGTATTTAACGGTAATGAAGTGCTTTCTTTTGGTGAGCGCTGGTCAGCTCGCTTATTAGCGGCCTTACTTTGTGAACGCGATTGCCAAGCAGATTGGTTGGATTCGCGACAGTTCTTCAAAGCTGAATACGCAACCCAACCGCAAGTGGATGCTGAGCAAAGTGCTCCCCTGCTGGCCAAATGTTTAGCGGAAAAAGCCGCTTGCCGTATAGTGGTTACCGGGTTTATTTGTAGCGATAGTCAGCAACGCACCGTGACTCTAGGACGCAATGGCAGTGATTATTCGGCCACAGAATTGGCGGCCTTAGCGGATGCCGTGTCTACCACCATATGGAGCGATGTAGCAGGCATTTATAGTGCCGACCCGCGCTTGGTGAAAGAGGCATTCTTACTCGAAAACCTCGCTTTAAGCGAGGCTTACGAACTGTCACGTATCGGCAGCTCAGTATTACACGCTCGTACCTTAGAGCCCTTAGCGCGTTCGCGACAAAAAGTCAGTTTACGTTGCAGTTATGCGCCAGCATCAGGCCAAACCGTAATTCATCGTAAGGCGGCTAAGAGTAATGGCGCCAAAATCGTTAGCTCTGTGGATGACATCGTATTGTTGGAGCTGAGTTTTCAGCAAGATTTCCTCAATAATGCCAATGCCTTGTTGGCGCGTCTTGGTGAGCATCAAATGGCACCGATTACTCGCCACAAACATGCAGAAAGCGCTTCTTTACGCATGGCGTATACACCAGAGCGAGTAGCAGAAGCCTTAACTATCATCGATCAATTTGCAGCCGAGTTTGCGGTGACGGAAGTCGCCAAAAAACAAGGCTATAGCCTGTTGGCCTTGGTGGGGGCTGGAGTATCTGAACAACCACGCCAATGTTATTTATTCTTCCAACAATTGGCTGAGCAGGCATTAGAGTTTATTCACTCTAGTGAAGATAAGCTCAGTCTTTGTGCGGTAGTGAGAAGGGTCACCTTAGACCCGCTACTGATTGCGCTACATCAGCAACTATTTAAGCAGAAGCGTCGCTTAGGGCTGGTGGTCTTTGGTAAAGGTAACATTGGCAGCCAATGGTTGCAGTTGTTTAGTCAGCAGCAAGCAAAGTTAGAGCAGCAACATCAATTGGAACTTCATTTGGCAGGCGTGTTTTCTAGCCAAGCTGGTCATATTGATTTTTCTGGGGTGAGTGTTGAACAGTGGAGTGAACAGGGAGATACCCCGCTTATTTGGCCTGAGGTAATGGATAAGCTGAAACACCATCCTTACGATGAGCTGGCCATTTTGGATATCACCGCTAGTGAATCATTGAGCGCCTATTATGCTGAGTTTGCCCGTCATGGCTTTCATTTAATCACTGCGAATAAGCATGCTGGAGCCAGTGCTCAGGCTAATTATGCGGCGCTGCAACAAGCCTTTAGTGACCATTCTTCACTGTGGCTAAGCAATGCAACGGTAGGTGCCGGCTTACCGGTGCAAAAGAGCATTCAAGATTTACTTGATTCTGGAGACCAAATCCACTCCATATCGGGAATTTTTTCGGGAACTCTGAGTTGGTTGTTTCAACAATACGACGGCAGTGTGCCCTTCTCCGAATTATTAAACGATGCTTTAAATCAAGGCCTGACCGAGCCAGACCCGCGTGAAGACTTGTCTGGAAATGATGTACAGCGTAAGTTGCTGATTTTGGCGCGTGAAGCGGGCTTAACTATGGACTTACAAGATATTCAGCTACGCTCTTTGGTGCCTGACTCCCTAGCCCAATTAACTGTGGATGAGTTTTTAGATGCCATGAGTGAGCTTGATGAACCGATGTTACAAGCCTATAAGGATGCGCAACGCCAAGGTAAAGTGATTCGCTTTTTAGCTCGAGTTGATCATCAAGGCCAAGCGGAGGTTAGACTAACGAGTGTGTCTGAGCACCATCCTTTTGCTAATTTAAAACCCTGCGATAACGTGTTTGCGATTGAAAGCGCTTGGTATAAACAGAACCCCTTGTTGATTCAAGGGCCGGGCGCAGGACGCGAAGTTACGGCTGGTGCAATTCAAGCTGATTTAGTCACGCTGTGTAAGTACGTTCGATAAAAAAAAGGCCTCTTACAAACAGTAAGAGGCCGAACTAGGATATTAAGGGTGTTTACAAACGCTTGAAGGTTGCTACCTTCGCTCTAGCTTTAAAGGTTGCTAGATACCTTCTGCACTTCAAAGAAGGGCGATTGCCCTTCGTCTGGAATGTTACTCACACTTGCTTATCATCATGGTTCCGCCTGTTAAGGCAGCATTGATTTCAAAGCTGTATACATAGTTGCCGGCTTCGGGAATCACCACTGTAGACTCGGTGCCTGGACCGCTAGCTACGCTCATGGCTAACTCATTAGCAATGCTGGCAGTACCAGTAGCACTGGCAAATTCGTAGTTCCACTCAGCAGAAGCAAATTTGAAACCGAACGAGGTAGCTTGGCTTTCAGTTACCACTACTTGGTAGATGTTGTCGCCTTTGTAGCTAAACTGATGGCTGTCCGGAGTCGCGTTAAAACCATCTCCGCCAGTATAGTTTCCGCGGATCCACATGCCTTCGCCTAATGGACCGTCGCCAGCTACATCGGCAGCATTACAGTCAGCTAATGGGCCTGTGCCAACCAGACCACCGCCATTTCCTTGCTGAGGACCCTCTGCGGTAGGAGAGACAACTTCTAGGAATAAAGACTCTAAACCCTCGATTTCGATGCTATAGCTACCAGAAGCGATATCGATAGTTTCATTGCTTAACAGGTTACGTAATTGACCATTACTGCCAATTTCCTCACCGGTAACATCAATAGTAATGGTGCCGGTTGAAGTATTGCTAAGGAACAATACGGTGTTGTCTTCAGCTTGTTTATGGTCGAAGAAGACATCTGCCGAATGTTCAGTCGCAATGGTGGTACGCTCACCTTTGTATAAAGCAGGGTTCGCTGCACGCATGGTCATTAAGGCTGCGACATAATCGCGTAAATCAGCTTGGTTAGCATTGGCGGTAAATAGCTCGTTGTTGGTGCGAGCACCAGTTGGTAAGCCTTCTACTTTACCGTTATTGCGAGCTACGTGGTCATCACATAGGCCTAAATCGGCACAAGTCGTGTTGTCGACTTCCTCAGCAAAGTTAGGCACTTCATCACCGATTTCTTCACCGTAGTAAAGAGTAATAGGGCCAGTGTAAGCTGCTAAGAAAGCATATGCTGCTTTATGACGGTTCCAGTATTCGGCGTCACTAGGTTCGGCGATGTTGCCTCGTTGTAATAAGTCACCAAAACGCAGTAAGTCGTGGTTACCGATGAAGCCATTAGGAACAGCATGGGCTGGATTGGCAATTTGAGCACTGTAAGCAGAGGCTAGATTGCTGGCATCGCGTCCACCACTGCCACTCTCTTCAACCGCAAAGGTTTGAGTGATTGCGTAGCGCATTGGGAAGTCAAAGGCCGAACAAATGCCAGGCGCGGTTTCTGGACCATAACCTTCTTCACGGATTTGGCTACCACCGCCATCCCAAATTTCAGCCACCATGTAAGCCAGCGGATTTACCGTTTCACCATTCATGGTGTAAGTGGTCGCAGCAGAGGCATCTTCTACGGCTTTACGAATTTCACCCCAAGCGCCAATTGGCACTTGGTAGGCTTGGTCTAAACGCCAGCCGTCAATACCTAGCTCTTCTACCCAGTAGCTAGCTACTTCTTTATAAAATTCAAGGGTATCGTTGTCGGTACCAGGGTAACTTACCGGGTTGCTACCGCCAGATGGTGTTAGGCCATTAGGTGAAGGTGTTACATTACCTTTATGGTGGCCAAAAACGCCATCAAATAATACATACATGCCACGAGCGTGTGCTTCGTTTACCAGTGTTCTGGCTTGCTCAAGAGTGCCAAAGTTTGGATCGATGGCAAAATAGTTACGGGTAAAGTAGCCCGTTGCATCAAGTCTATCGCTGCCTTCTGAGTCGAAAATAGGCGTTAACCAGATGGCGTTCATGCCCAGATCTTGAATGTAATCTAGAGAGTCGATAACACCCTGTAAATCACCTTTGTGGTGGCTAGTACCATAACCCGTGTTGTAGTCATGGTTTGAATCACCGTCGATAAAGGCTTCGGTCATGACTTGATAAATGCGTAGCTCTTGAGCCTTTTCATAAACACCGGCATCACAGGCGTAGGCTTGATATTCGTAATCTGGGGTGGTTGGTGTTGTCGGTGTTGAATCATCGCCACCGCCACCGCCACCACAGGCGCTTAAACCAAATACAACTGCCATTGAGATGGCGCTTTTGGACCAATTCATTATTCATCCTTGCTAGATACGTCTTCGATAGCCAGAGTTAATCACAGAGCCTAAGGACTAGATACTTGATAGCGTTTTCAACTTGATGGAAAATTGACCTAGCTCGCATCTTTGCCTTTATTGAGAATCCGCTTTTTTGATGAAAGGCTTTTCACTTTTATGGATTAAATTAGAAAGCTAAATTTTTAGTGAAGCATTAATAAAAGCGGGATCTGACAAGATTTGGGTTTTTGACTTAGCGCGGTATGATAGCGCCACCAAGGTGAGGAAAGCGTAGTATATGAGTGGTGTAAGAGCACAGCAAAAAGAGAAGACCCGCAGAGCCATTATTGAAGCTGCGTTTACCCAGTTGAGTGCCGAACGTGGTTTATCGAGTTTAAGTCTTAGGGAAGTGGCCCGAGAAGCCGGCATTGCCCCCACGTCCTTTTATCGACACTTTGCCGATATGGAGGAATTAGGCTTAACTTTGGTGGATGAAGGTGGTTTAACCCTGCGTCAATTAATGCGTCAAGCTCGGCAACGCATTATTGCCAATGGTGGCAGTGTTATTGGCACCTCTGTAGAAACCTTTATGGAGTTTGTTTGTAATAACCCCAATGTATTTCGCTTGTTATTGCGTGAACGCTCTGGCACTTCTCCAGCATTTAGGGCCGCAGTAGCGAGGGAGTTTACTCACTTTATCGCTGAGCTTACCGACTATTTAGAGTGGCAGTACCGTTGTCCACGAGAGGATGCTGAGATCCAAGCGGAAGCGATGGTGACGTTGGTATTTAACGCCGGGGCTTCGGCGCTAGACTTAGCGGAGCAGGAGCGTCAGTTACTAGCAGAGAAAACGGTGAAACAATTACGTATCGTTGCCAAGGGAGCGGCACTGTATAATCGCTCGGAAACCTTAAGTTAAGAGGTGTTTATGCCAGTTAGAAAATCCTTATTAGTATTAGCCTTTATTGCCGGTTTATCGGGAAGCGCTAGCTTGGCGGTGTTAACCGTAGCGGAGCTGGCTTTTTCTATTTTCCCAATACTGACTTTTGGCCTAGCGATAGTGCAACTATATCAGCTATATATGGATAAAGACCTCAGCGAAGACTCTCCGTTATTAAGTGTGGCTGCATTTGTATTGGGGGCCTTAGCTTATTCGGCTTTGTTGCGTGCGCAACTGCCAGACTTGGGCAGTAACTTAGTGTTATTGATTATTTGCCTCGGCTTGGGTTTGTGGTTAATGGCAAAAATAGGTGGTTTTAAGCGTTAAATAGTTAGAGGCAGAGCTGCGCAAGCTTATTGCACAGCTCAAGCTTGAAGTATTTAGCTTCGTCGTTGCAGGTACATGCCCACTTCAATGTGATTGGTATAAGGGAACTGATCGAATAAGGCCCAATGACTAATTTGGTGAGTTTTACTTAGGCTCACTAAGTTGTCATATAAGGTATTGGGGTTACAAGAGATGTAGACGATGTTGTCATAAGCTTGCACCATGCCGAGGGTGGCATCATCTAGGCCCGCCCGCGGGGGGTCGACCAAAATGGTATTACATTGATAGGAGCCCAAATCTACCTCGGCTTCCTTCAAACGACGAAACTCTCTTTCGCCTAACATGGCTTGGGTGAACTCTTCAGCAGATAAACGTAAAATTTTTACATTATCTATATCGTTTGCTTTGATATTGTATTGCGCAGCTTCAACCGAAGGCTTGGCTATTTCGGTAGCCAGCACACGTTGAAAGTTTTTTGCTAAGGCCAGCGAGAAATTACCATTACCACAATACAACTCTAAGAGATCGCCTTGGCTGTTGGCCGTGGCTTGTTGAGCCCATTCCAACATGTATTGATTTACTACGGCGTTGGGTTGAGTAAAGCTATTTTCTATCTGCTGGTAGATCAGCTTTTCATTGTTGATAGTTAATACTTCATCTACTCGGTCTTGATCTAAACAAATTTTTTGTTTGCGTGAGCGGCCAATAAGCTGGATAGAAAAGTGCTGGCTGAGCTCGGTTTTTAATTGTTCGGCGGCTTGCTGCCAAGCCTCATCAATCGGCTTGTGATATAGCATGCTTACGATCACTTCATCACTTAAGGTCGATAGAAAATCCACCTGAAATAACTTGTGGCGCAGTAGAGAGTTAGCTTTTAGCTTCTCAATTAATAGTGGCATTAATTGGTTAATCAGCTCACTGGCTGGTGGAAAACTGTCTACTCGAAACTTCTGCTTAGTTTGTTGATCAAACATGATGTAGTACAGATCGTCACCTTCGTGCCACACTCGAAATTCAGCTCGCATTCGGTAGTGCTTCAATGGAGAGGCAAATACTCCAGGCTCCGGTGGTGAGAACTCGGCAAATTGTTGGCAGCGTTGGTTGACTTTTTCGGCCAAGAGTTCTTGGTATTGGTCTGGATAATATGCGATAGCGCTCATGGCCTCTCCTCTGTTCTAACAAGCTGCGCAATTTAAAGGCGCATTGCTTGCTTGTCCAGTTTATCTACAATAATAGTGAGATTATTTCTAAAGTTTTAATTTAGCTCGCCGATAAGGCTTGACTAGGGTAAATCCGTGGAGGCCTTATGAATGAACTAAATGGTGTGGGTAAAACGTCGGTGCAGCATTACGCTGAGCGTTTGTTAAAGCAGTCTAGCCCTGCAATAGAAAAGCGTAATGAACTGGCAAACGATAAAGCGAGTTTGCATAAACAAGGGGCTATCGCTAGCCACGTATTGTTGAGCTCGGTTGAAAAACACACCTTATCCATGGCCAGCGGTGGAGTGAGCTTAGCGAAACCCCAACAAGTCGAACTATTTGATGCCGAAGAAGTCGCGCGCAATGTGCTCAATTTTGTGGCCAGCTCTTTATACAGTGCCAAGCAATCGGGGATGCCTGAAGACCAACTTGCCGAGATGATGGCGCAAGCGCGTAAAGGCGTAGATATGGGCTTTGAAGGTGCTCGCGAAGAATTGGGTGATGCTGGCTTACTCGATGAGGAACTCGCTAAAGGCATCGATAAAAGTTATGACTTAATTCAAGACGGATTAGAAAAGATTGAAGAGGGTGATTACCAGCTTGAATCGGTGCCAATTCAACAGCAAATGGCTATGGCGAGTAGTCACTCCGCCTCTATTGAGTTAGAAACCGCCGAAGGTGATAAGGTCACCATCAGTTATGGCTCGCAATTAGCAGCTAGTTATAGTGAAGGGCGTTCTTCAATACAAGCGTCTTTGAGTTCCCAGCAGCAATTCAGCTTTTCTGTTGAAGGCGATTTAAATGATGATGAGCTGGCCGCTATTGCTGATTTAGTCAAACAAGTTGATAAAGTAGGGGCTCAGTTTTTCAAGGGAAATCTCGACCAAGCTTTTGAGCATGCCTTGAGTATTGGTTTTGATGAACAGCAATTGGTGGGTTTTGCGGTTAATTTTGAACAGCAGCAAAGCGTTGCGGTGAGCCAAGCTTATCAAACTGCAAATCAGCCAAGCGAAAACAGTTCTGAATTAATACCAGAATTAAGTGAGTTTTTAAGTTCTTGGCAAGAAATTCAAGCTAAGGTGAGCGCCCTGTTTGCCGAGCCGCAAGCTTCAACTGAACGTTTACTCGATGGGATATTGCCTCTATCTAGCCCTGCGGAACCCGCAGATAAAGCCGCTGATGTAGCACGCTTTAAAGGATTTGCCGAGCGCATGGCCGAGGCTTTAGCAATGTTTAACGCCCCACCGTCTAGCGCTCCTGCGAATAACGCTGCAGACAATATTAGTTAATTTCAAGTTGATAAAATATGAGGCTTTTTGTGCTATCAATCACATTAAGCCTCACTTATAATCTCGCCCGCTGTGGTGTTTCGTTTTTGCGAAACTTAATAGGGAATCTGGTGAAAATCCAGAACTGACGCGCAGCGGTAAAGAGGAACGAAAGCTCAAGGATTGACCTGTTCAAGGATCTCCAGACACTGTTTGCATTGTTAAACGGGAAGTCGCAGCCGTAGTACAAGTTATACGCCTCCAAGTCCGAATACCTGCCACAACGCACATGCTGTTATACAGCAAAAGTACTACGCGAAGATTAGGATCAAATCGATGAAAAAGCTTATTCTACTGGCGGCTATTGCGCCAGCTTTCGGCTATGCCCAAGAAACCTCCCAACAGCAAACTATGGTGGTGACGGCCAATCGCATGCAACAGCCTGCCAATAGTGTTATTGCCCCTTTGACCATAGTTAATAGAGAACAAATCGAGAATAGTGGTGCCCAAGATATTGTTGATGTTTTGAAACAGCAGGTGGGCATTAGTGTGACTCGTAATGGTGGTGTTGGCCAAACTGAAAGTGTCTTCATTCGCGGTACCAGTTCAGCCCAGTCTTTATTCTTGATCGATGGTGTGCGAGTAAATACTGCTACCAATGGTGGCGCTCAATTATCCTTGTTACCTTTAGAGTTTGTTGAACGAATTGAAATTATACGCGGGGCTCGTGCTTCGATTTATGGAGCCGATGCGGTGGGCGGAGTCATTAACGTTATTACTCGCCCTGAGTTTGGACAGCAGTTCTTAGGCTTGAAGGCGGCTTTAGGCACAGAAGACAGTGCTAAATTTGCTGTTCGTGCTAGCGGACTCGCCACCGATAATACCCAATACAATGTGGTGCTCAATGCTAATCGCAGTGACGGTTATGATATTCGTCCTCAAGATACTCTTAATGAAGACTATGGTTATGAAAGCTTAGGGGGCTTGTTCAGCATAGAACATCGCTTTAACCAGGCTTGGCGTGCCAGCATTTTCACTCTATATAATGAGGGTGAATCCGAGTACATTCAGGGAAGCAAATACCTAAACAAACAAAAACAAGCGGTTTATGGGCCAAGCTAAATTATCAAGCTCAGCAGTGGACTAGCGAATTAGCCTTAAATTACCAACAAGATCGCTCAGATAGTGCCGATGCGACTAACTTTGTTAACCCAGACCGTTATTTCACCGAACGCCAGGCTGTAAATTGGCTAGTTGCCTACCAGCTAAATAAGCAATGGTTGTTGCAGGGCGGAGTCGATCTGCAAAATGAAGATATTTCGGGTTCTAGCGTGGTCTACCAAAAGCAAGACCGAGATAACAATGCGGTATATGTTAATGCTCGCGCTGATTATATTAAACACGTGCTTGAAGCGAGCTTACGTCACGATGACAACCAACACTACGGTGAACATACCACCTATAATGTAGGCTGGTCATGGCAGTTACAAAATGATCTACGCTTTAATGCTCTGCACGGTACTGCCTATCGAGCCCCTACCTTCAATGACCTTTATTATCCCGGTAGCGAAAATCCCAACTTGAAAGCCGAAACCTCGACCAATACCGAGTTTGGTTTCGCCTTAGATTTGGTACGCGCGCAGTGGCAGTTTAATGTTTTTCATAACGACATAGAAAACCTGATTGCTTGGGGCTGTGTGGCTAACTGTGATAATGACTATAGCGGAGCCCCTGATAGCTGGCCTCTATGGACTCCGGATAATGTCAATGATGCACGTATTCAAGGTATTGAAGTACAAGGTGACTTTTCGACCGCTTGGCTAAACCATAGAATTATCTTGGAATTGTTGGATACTGAAGACAAGGCAACAGGTAAACGGTTGATCCGTCGTCCGCAGGAGCAAATCAAGTACAAAGCCGATGTTAACTGGCAGCAGCTTAATGTGGTATTAGATGTTTTGTGGCGTGGCGAGTCTTATGAAGATGCAGCTAATACACAAGTACTAGATAGCTATGCTGTTTGGGATTTAAGTGCTAACTATCGCTTTACTAACGGCTTCAGATTAGATGCCAAATTGCACAATCTGTTTGATAAAGAGTACTCTACAGCGGCTAACTACCAAGGTCGTGGTCGTAGTTTTGAACTAGCTGCTAGTTATCAGTTTTAAAAGCACTGGCTTAGCGTAGCTCTCAGCCCTAGCTTTGGTTAAACTAGGGCTGATTTTTCTTTGAGGCGCACTAATCGGCCATGCATGTTCTTGTTTTTGATTCAGGTGTCGGTGGCTTATCCATTCTAGAGCAATTACAAGCTCTTAACCCCGAACTGCAATATAGCTATTTATTCGACAACCTATACTTTCCCTACGGTGAATTATCCGAAGACGCATTAATTCAGCGGGTGAGGTCGCTACTAACAAAGGCCGTCTCAGAGCTACAGCCTGAGTTATTGGTCGTGGCCTGCAACTCGGCCAGTACTCTAAGCCTACCTTATTTACGTGAAGCCCTTAGTATTCCGGTGGTAGGGGTGGTGCCTGCTATAAAGTCAGCGGCAATGTATAGCAAGACTCGTCACTTTGGCGTGATAGCGACTCCGGGAACAGTTGAGCGAGCCTATACGGAGAAGCTGATCGCCGATTTCGCATCCGATTGCAAAGTAGAACTATTAGGTTCAACCCTATTGGTAAAATTGGCCGAACAGAAACTGGCAGGGAAAAGCATTCAGCTGGAGCTGATAAGAGAAGCACTTCATCCTTGGTCTACTTTGGAAGATTTAGATTGTGTGGTGCTTGGCTGTACTCATTTTCCCCTACTCAAGGAAGAGCTTCAGCTGATTTTAGGGCAAGCTGTTAGACTGATTGATTCAGGCGAGGCTATAGCTAAGCGAGTTCGTCACCTATTACAATTAGACGCGGCGCCTAAAATTCAGGCAAAAAAAATGGAGGCACGTGCTTATTGCACTAAAACCTCCACAGAGTTGGGCTTTCAGCAAGCCCTGCAAGCCTATCGTTTAACTAGC